>DASVVJ010000415.1:0-18251 GCA_036389955.1 Myxococcaceae bacterium | reverse complement strand
CCGGACACGGGCACGCCCGCGGCTCCCACGGCGGCGCCAGTTCAGGCCGCCACGGACAGCGCGGGCGCCATCCTGCTGTTCTCGGCGGACACGCGTGGCTACCTGGGCCCGTGCGGCTGCAGCGAGAACATGCGCGGCGGCATTGCCCGCGCCGCCTCGCAGGTGATGGACGCGCGCAAGGGTGCGCTGCCCGTCCTCTATATCGATGGCGGCGACAGCCTCTTCGGGCAGACGACGTTCACCCCGGCGCAGGTGGCTCAGGAGGAGCTCAAGGCCAAGGCGCTCGCCGAGTCCATGAAGCGCATGGGCCTGGCGGTGCGCGCCACCGGCGAGCTGGATGATGCGCGCGGGGTGGCCTTCCGCCAGGGCCTCGGCCTGCCGGAGCTGCCCGCCGGTGGGGTGAAGCTGCTGCCGGCCGGGGCGCGCCAGGTGGGCGTGGTGGCCGCGAAGGACGCGCAGCAGTTGGTGCAGTCCAGCGCCCAGGCCCGCTCGCAGGGCGCGGACTTCGTGGTGGCGCTCTTCCACGGCACCCTGGAGGCAGCGCAGGGCGCGGCGGCCCAGCCCGGGCTGGAGGCGGACCTGGTGCTCGCCACCCATACGGAGAGCGAGTTCAGCGGCGAGGAGAACCGGCTGGTGCGCGCCGCCATGCCGGTGGTGGGGCTGCAGAGCAAGGGCCGCTCGCTGCTGCGGCTGGACCTGAGCTACGGGCCGCAGAAGGGCCGCTTCACCCCGGTGAAGACGCAGGGAGATGCCGAGCGCGAGGCCGCCGGGCTCGAGGAGCGCATGGCGCTGCTCAACAAGGAGATCAACCTCCCAGGCATCGATCCCCAGTTGCAGAAGCTCAAGCAGGCCAAGCTGGAGGAGCTGGTGGCGCGCAAGCAGAAGCTGCTGACGGAGCCGCCGCCGGCCACCACGGGCACCAACAGCTTCACCCTGCGCTTCCTGCCGCTGGAGTCCAGCCTCGCCGGGCACCCGGAAGTGGCCTCTGTGGTGACGACCTACGACAAGGAGGTGGGGCAGCTCAACCTCGCCTGGGCCAAGGAGCACGGCCAGGACTGCCCCGCGCCCACCAAGGGCAATGCCGCTTTCGTGGGAAACGGCGCCTGCCAGGAGTGCCATAAAGAAGCGTTCCCCGTCTGGGAGAAGTCCAAGCACAGCCACGCCTGGGAGACGCTGGAGGATGCGGGCAAGCAGTTCCACCTCAACTGCGTCGGCTGCCACGTCACCGGCTACGAGCAGCCCGGCGGCGTGTGCCGGCTGGACAAGGTGGCCGGCCGCGAGGACGTGGGCTGCGAGAGCTGCCACGGCCCGGGCTCGCTCCACGCCGAGGAGCCGAGCGCGGAGAACATCACCGGTAAGCCGGGCCAGGCCCTGTGCGTCACCTGCCATAACCCGGAGAACTCGCCTCACTTCGACTTCGCGACCTATCTACCCAAGGTGCTGGGCCCCGGCCACGGCCAGCCCGTCCAGAAGTAGTCGGAATTCCGGCCCCGCTGCCCGCGTTTCAGGCCCTAGCTGCCTGCCAGACAGGCGGCCCGCCGAGCCGCTTGTTTGACTGTCAAGAAAAACCGCGAATACTTCGGCTTCTTTCCGCTTCACCGGCTCACGCCCCAGGGTTCCCATGTCGTCTCTCTGCCTGATGCTGGTTGCCCTCGCGTCGGTCCCCTCCGCCCAGGAGGCGCTGCCGATGCCGCCTCCGCCGCCTGGCATGCGGATGCTCGACGCCGAGGACAAGAAGCTGCTGCTCGGCAGCGCCGCGGAGCCCGAGGAGGGCGCGGAGCCCGAGGAGGCCAGCGAGGAGGTGGAGTCCGAGTCCGCCGAGCTGGAGGAGCTGCGCGCGCTGGAGGGCGCCACGCTGGACCCGGCCGCCCGGCCCAACGCCGAGGTGCTGCAGTCGCTCAGGCGCCTGGGCGTGGCCAACCCGCTGCGCCTGCGCATGCTGGACGTGCTGGAAGAGCCCACGCTGCGCGAGGATGACACCCCGCCCGAGCTGCCGCTCATCACGGACCTGACGAACCTGGACATGGGCCCCATCCAGGAGCGCTACGACATCCCCGTGGAGATGCAGCCGCTGGTGGCCCAGTACATCCAGTTCTTCCAGGGCCCGGGGCGCAAGTGGTTCCGCAAGTGGGTGGGCCGCTCCACGCGGTACATGCCGGTGATGCAGCCCATCCTCGAGGAGAAGGGGCTGCCGCGCGACACCATCTACCTGGCGATGATCGAGAGCGGCTTCTCGGCGCACGCCTACTCGTGGGCGCACGCGGCGGGGCCCTGGCAGTTCATCTCCAGCACGGGCAAGCAGTACGGGCTGCGTCAGGACTTCTGGGTGGACGAGCGCCGAGATCCGGTGAAGGCCACCCACGCGGCGGCCAACTACCTCAAGCAGCTCTACAGCGAGCTGGGCCACTGGCACCTGGCGTGGGCCGGTTACAACACCGGCGGAGGGAGGGTGCGGCGCATGGTGGATCGCCACGGCACCACCAACTTCTGGCAGCTCATCGAGCAGAAGGGCTTCGCCAAGGAGACGCAGCACTACGTGCCCAAGCTGATCGCCGCGGCGCTGATCGCCAAGCACCCGGCCGCCTTCGGCTTCCGCGACGAGGAGTTCGAGTACGAGGAGCCGCTCGTCTATGACGAGGTGAAGCTGGTGGATGCCACGGACCTGGACGTCATCGCCCGCGCGGCGGGGGTGAGCGTCAAGGACGTGAATGACCTGAACCCCGAGCTCAAGCGCTGGTGCACCCCGCCGGCCAGCGAGAAGTCGCCGTACACGCTGCGGCTGCCCAAGGGCTCGGGAGAGAAGTTCGCGGAGAACTTCAAGCAACTGTCGCCCAACGAGCGCATCACCTTCCGCATCCACAAGGTGAAGCGCGGAGACACGCTGTCGCAGATTGCCCGGCTGTACGGCACGGCGGCGGAGGCCATCCTGGACTTCAACCGCCTGAAGAGCGCCCGCTCGCTGCGCATCAACGCGGAACTGGCCATCCCCGTGCCCGCCGGCAAGAGCGCCGCCGCCGTGCTGGAGCGCCGGGTGGCGCAGGCCCGCCGCAGCGGCGTCACCGCGCTTCGCCCCGAGGAGGAGGTTCCCGCCGGCACGCCCCGCGCTCCGGTGGCCACCGGCCCCATCAAGACGGAGATCATCGGCGGCCGCACGCGCATCACCTATGGCGTGCAGGAGGGTGACAGCCTGTGGGCCATCGCCAACCGCTTCAACGTGACGGTGGAGGATCTGCGCAGCTGGAACACCCTGCCCCGGCGCAAGCGCGGGCTGCAGGTGGGCACCATCATCCAGGTGTATCCCGGCAAGGCCTCGGCCGTGGAGGAGCGCTCCGGCACGGTGGTCGCCACCCGTGAGCAGCCCAAGGCCGCCGCCCCCTCGCGCACCGCCGTGCACACCCTGGCCGCGGGCGAGACGCTGTGGTCCATCGCCCAGCGCTACGGCGTCACGGTGGAGGACATCAAGCGGTGGAACAACATCAAGGACACCCGCGCCATCCCCGCCGGCAAGCAGCTCACCGTGGCCGCGCCCTGAGTCCCTTAAGCGCGCGTCTCGCGGGTTGAGCGCCGGGCCACCAGCAGAATGAGGCCGAGCAGGCCCGCCACGACGATGACGAGGAAGCCACGGCCCAACGTGGTGTGCAGCACCATGGCAGCCGCCAGCGGCATGCTCTTCGCCAGCCGGACCGCGGGCCCGGGCGACGACAGGTTGCCCGCCAGGTCCACGGTCCTCAGCGCCACCTCCGTCCCCGCCCACTT
Organism: Myxococcaceae bacterium; assembly: GCA_036389955.1. Classification (GTDB taxonomy): domain Bacteria; phylum Myxococcota; class Myxococcia; order Myxococcales; family Myxococcaceae; genus DATHBR01. The sequence continues at coordinate 14,495 of DASVVJ010000415.1, read as the reverse complement.
CGGCGCGTCGAAGTTGTAGAAGCACACCGCATGTCCGATGAAGTCGTCGTCGGGCATGAGCAGCGCCAGCACCTGGCCGGGAGCGCTCGCGGAGACCACCAGCGTCGCCAGCTGCCCGGCGCTTGCCTGCTCATCGGCAGCGCCTGAGGCCCGCACGTCATAGCCCTCCAGCGTGGTCTGGCAGCTCGTCCCCCACATGGCGGGTTCGTGCCGGTAGTTGAAGTCCGCCAAGGTGGGCGGGCTCGGAGGCCGCGTGTCGGGCTCCCCGCGAACCGTGTAGGTCGCCACGGAGGGCACCTTCGCCCCGCCGCGTCCGGTGTCCATTTCCAGCGTGTAGCGCTTGCCCGACTCGAGCGGCGCGCTGGGGGTCAGCCTCACCAGCCGGTCGCCGATGGGCTCTTCCTTCAGAGGCACCTTCACTCCCTGCTCATCCTGCAGAAACAGCGAGTGCTTGCTCCACTTCTTGCCGTGGAAAATCACGTTCGGCGGAACGGTGCCTTCCTTGGGGAAGATCTCCTCTCCACTGATGCAGCTGCACGCGTGGACCTGGAAGGGCAGCAGGAGCCCGGCGAACAGCGTCAGCAGCAACACCCAACGCAACGGTAACGTCAGAGTCGGCGTCCACATGGCGGCCATCTCAGCCCAAGCCGCTCCTCAGGGCGAGCCCCCAGCCGCCGCGCGCATACCATCCGTCTGTGAACCTTCGGGTAACACGAAAGTGGAACACAACCCATCCAGTTGTGTGGCATCCTCCAGTTGTGCTCTACCTGCGGGATAGGATGATACGCACGCGCAGATGGCGGGCCGGATTCTCCTCTCACGCGCGGATGCTGGCGGTGTTGGGGGGACTTCTGCTCGGGCTCGGGGTCGCTCCGAGCGCCCAGGCCCTGGAACCCAGCAAGCCCCTCTACCGGTTTCTCCACCACTCGTGGCAGACGAAGGACGGGCTACCTCAGAGCAGCATCATGTCTCTGGCCCAGACGCCGGATGGCTACCTGTGGGCGGGGACGCAGGAAGGCCTGGTGCGCTTCGATGGCGTGAGCTTCACCACCTACAACCAGGATGACTCCCCCGCGCTGAAGGACAACCTCGTCCGCCGGCTCGAGGTGGACCAGGACGGCACGCTGTGGATCGCCACGGGCCGGGGCCTCACCCGCCGCTCGAAACACGGCACCTTCCAGTTCATCGCCCACCCGGCCATGGAGCTGCGCAACCTCATTGACCTGGAGGTCGCCCACGACGGGAGCGTCTGGATCGCCACCTTCGGCCAGGGGGTGTTCCAGTACTCCGCGAGCGGCTTCCGGCACTGGACGGTGAGCCATGGGCTGGCCAACCCCATGGTGGCCGCGCTGGCCGAGGACGAGCAAGGCTCGATCTGGGTGGGCAGCAACGGCGGCCTGCAGCGGTGGGACGGGGCGACGTTCAGCGCGCCGCTGCCCTTCGAGGGCAGGGACACCGTGTCGGTGCGCTCGCTGCTGATCACCCCGGACGGCACGCTGATGGCGGGAACGGAGCTGGGCGAGGTGTACCGGCTCGAGGAGGGCCGCATGTTGCGGGTGCCCGAGGCAAGCCTGCCGGGCAGCCCCATCGTCCAGCTGTTCATGGACCGGGCGGGCTCGCTGTGGGTGGGCAGCCGGGGCCACGGAATGCTGCGGCTGGCGCGAGGCCAGCGCTCGGTTCCCGCGCCGACGCACGTGCTCTCCAGCGGCACGGTGTTCGCCGTGTTCGAGGACCGAGAGGGCAACCTCTGGTTGGGCACGGATGGCCAGGGGCTCCACCGCTTCAAGGACACGCCCTTCACCTCGCATGGCGCCGCGGAGGGGCTGGTGCACGACGCGGTGATGGCCGTCCACGAGGGGAAGGACGGCAGCATCTGGCTCGCCACTCAGAAAGGCATCTCCCGCTGGCAGGAGGGCCAGGTGAGCTCGTGGACGACCCGTGACGGGTTGCTCGAGGGCTGGCACACCTCCATCGCCGAGCGGAAGGATGGCAGCCTCTGGTTCGGCACCCTGCTCGGGGTGAGCCGCTGGCAGGACGGGAAGCTCAGCGCCTTCACCACGGAGCACGGGGTGCCCCGGGGGCTGCGCACCCTGCATGAGGATGCGCAGGGCACGCTGTGGCTGGGGACCTCGGAGGGGCTGGTGCGGTGGAATGGCACACGCTTCGAGCCGTTCGTCCCCCCGGGCGGACTGCCAGGCCACTCCATCACCCTGCTGCGCACCAGTGGCGCCGGAGGCATGTGGATTGGCACCGAGAGCGGCGGGTTGGCTCACCTGGAGCAGGGCCAGAGCACGGTGTGGGTGCCCGAGAACGGCCCGGTGCAGGGAGAGGTGCTCGCCATCCACGAAGACCCCAACGGCGCGCTGTGGATTGGCACCACCGCGGGCCTCTTCCGCTGGAAAGAGGGGCACGCGTCGAGCTTCTCCGTCAAGGAGGGGCTCTTCAACAACCGCATCTTCCAGATCGTCCCCGACGAGCATGGCTTCCTGTGGATGAGCTGCAACAAGGGCGTCTTCCGCGTGGCCCTGGCGGAGCTGGACGCCGTGGCCGAGGGCAAGCGCTCCCGCGTCACCTCCCGGGCCTACGGCTCGGAGGACGGCATGCGCTCCGAGGAGTGTAACGGAGGCTCGCCGGCGGGAATGCGCTCCCGGGACGGGCGGCTGTGGTTCCCCACGCTCCAGGGCGTCGCGGTCTACACCCCTCAGGAGGAGCCCGCGCCGCTGGCGCCCCCGCCCGTGCTCATCGAGGAGGTGCGGGTAGATGAGCGCATCGTGCCCGCCAGCGAGTGGGACCAGATTCCCGTGGGCAATGGCCGCCTGGAGATCCGCTTTACCTCTCCGGGCCTGCGCTCCCCCGAGCGGCTGCTCTTCCGCCACCAGCTGGTGGGCTTGGAGTCGGGCTGGAGCAAGCCCACGGCCCTGCGTGATGCCTCGTACACGCTGCTGCCGCCGGGGCACTACCGGTTCCGCGTGGTGGCCGAGTCCACCGAGGGCGGTCCACCCTCCCCTCCCACCGAGCTCGCGTTCTACTTGAAGCCCCGCTTCTACCAGACGGTGCTGTTCCGGGTGGGGTGCGTGCTGGCAATCGTGCTGGTGGTGGCCGGTGGCGTGTTGCTGCGGCTGCGCCAGCTCAAGAAGAGCGAGCGCGAGCTGCAGAAGCGTGTGGCCCAGCACACCGCCGAGCTGGCCTCGGTGAACGTCGATCTGAAGGCGCGCTTGCAGGAGCTGCAGACCACCCGCGAGCGGCTGGCCCATGCCGAGAAGATGGCGGCGGTGGGCACGCTGGCCGCGGGCGTGGGGCACGAGATCAACAACCCCCTGGCCTTCATCATCTCCAACCTTCACTACGCGGCCGAGGAGGTGCACCAGGCCGGAGAGCGCGAGGGCAAGGATGGAGCCTGGGCGGAGGATGTGGAGCAGGCGCTGCGCGAGGCGTTGGACGGTGCGGACCGGGTACGCCGCATCGTCCAGGACCTCAAGGCGTTCTCCCGCATGCAGCCCGCACAGCCGCAGCAGGTGAACCTCCAGGCGGTGCTGGATCTGGCGCTCTCGCTGGCGGACGTGGAGCTGCGCCACCGGGCCGTGGTGGTGAAGGACTACCTGCCCGGGCTCCAGGTGCTCGGAGACGAGACGCGGCTGGGCCAGGTGTTCCTCAACCTGCTGGTGAACGCCGCCCAGGCCATTCCCGAGGGGCACACCCGGTCCAATGAGATTCGCATCACCACCCGCCGGGACGAGCGGGGCCAGGCCGTGGTGTCGGTGAGCGACACCGGCAGCGGCATCTCCCCCGAGGTGCTGCCCCGCATCTTCGAGCCCTTCTTCACCACCAAGCCGGTGGGCATGGGCACCGGGCTGGGGCTGTCCATCTGCCACTCCTACGTGCAGGCCATGGGAGGGGAGATCCTCGTGCAGAGCGAGCTGGGGCACGGCACCACCTTCGAGGTGATGCTGCCCTCGGCCCAGGAGGACAGGGCGGTGGTGCACCCGCTGGGCGCGCCGCGCTCCAGCGCTCCCGTGCCGCGCACGCGCCTCATGGTCATCGACGACGAGCCGCTGCTGGCCACGGCGCTCTCCCGCATGCTCACGCCCGAGCACGAGGTGGATGCCTTCGCCAGCGCGCGCCAGGCCCTGGAGCGGCTGCGCTCAGCCGAGCCCTACGCGCTCATCCTCTGCGACCTGATGATGCCGGAGATGACGGGCATGGAGCTGTACGCCACGCTCCGCCAGGAAGCGCCCGAGCTGGCCGAGCGCATGGTGTTCCTCACCGGCGGAGCCTTCACCGAGACGGGGCGGGCGTTCCTGGCCACCACTCACCTGCCCTGGCTCGAGAAACCCTTCGAGCCAGAGGTCCTGCGCGCCCGCGTCCGTCAGTTGCTGGAAGAGCGGCTCACTGCTCCTCGAGCAGCATCTTCAGCTCGCGCACCCGCCGGGTGATGTCGTCCCGGTCCATGTTGCGGAACGGCTCGGGCAGCAGCTCGCGGCTGGTGCACTCCTGCACCGCCACCAGGTTCTGCAGCTCGATCTCCAGCGGGTAGCTGGGCGGGATGAAGTCGGCCAGCACCGCCTTTACGTCGTCAATCGATACCTGCTCGCGCCCGTCCGCCAGCGCGCGGAACTTCGAGCGCACCATCACCGCCTCGATGTCCGCGCCGCTGAAGTTGCGCGAGGCCTCCGGCACCAGCGCCGAGAACGAGGGTACGTCCACCGACACGCCCGTCTTCTTCTGCATCACCTTGAAGAGCTCGTCGCGCTCGGCGTCCGTGGGCGGGTAGAAGAGCGCCAGGTGCTCCTCGGCGCGCCCCTGCCGCTTCAGGTCGATGGGCAGCAGGTCCGGCCGCGCCGTCATCAGGAACCAGACGATCTTCCCGCGGTACTCGGTGTTGCCCATGAACGAGGCAATCGTGCCGAACACGCGGCTGCTGGTGCCCGAGTCTCCGCCCGAGTCGCGGTTGCCCAGGAAGGTGTCCGCCTCGTCCACCATCACCGCCACCGGCCACAGCGCCTTGAGCAGGGTGAAGATGCGCTCCAGGTTCGCCTCCGTCACGCCCTGCCACTGGCTGCGGAAGTTGAGGAACTTCACCGCGGGAATGCCAATCTCTCCCGCGAAGCTCGTCACCATGAACGTCTTGCCCGTGCCCACCGGCCCGCTGATGAGGTAGCCCATGGGCATCACCTCGTTGCGGCCCTTCTTCAGCGCGTGGGCGGCGTTGCGCAGCATCTCCTTGGCCTTCTTGTGCCCCGCCACCGCGTCCAGGTTGTGCGCCGGCTCGATGAACTCGAGCAGTCCGTGGCACTCGGCCTGGATGAGCTCCTTCTTCTTCTCCTTGAGCAGCTCGGGCGTAATGCGCACATCGCGCTCGATGGCCTCGGTCATCACCCGGTCCAGGTTGATGCGCGACAGGCCCGCCGTCATCTTCGCCAGCGCCGCCATCGGCACGTCCGAGATGGACTGCGGCTTCTTGCCCTCGAGCTTGTAGCGCACGTACTCCAGGCGCTCTTCCTCGTTGGGCAGCGGCAGCTCGATGGGTGCCACGTACGGGTTGCGGGAAATTCGCGGAGAGATGTCCGCCAGGTTCTCCGCCAAGAGCACCAGGGAGATGTCGTTGGTGAGGAACTGCGGATCGTGCGCCCACTTGTCCAGCGTGGCCACCACGAACCGGTCCTCCGCGGACAGGTGGCTCATCTCCCCGCCGGGCACCAGCGTCTCGGCGAAGTCGATGACGATCGCCATCGACTTGCCCTCGCCCACCCGCAGCCGCAGGAAGTTCTCCAGAATCTGCAGCGCCCGGCCCGGATCCCTCGGCAGCGTCTTGGCGAAGTCCGTGCCGTAGAGCGCGTCGTACCCCGTCATCGCCCGCTGCAGATCCTTCTGCGTCTCGGGCGAGGCGGCGCGGATGCCCGACGAGCGGTCATAGAAGATGACGTGGTCTCGCCCGCCGAACAGCTCGTCGGAGAGGAACGTCTTCAGGGTGCCGAAGCCCCGCTCACCGTCCTCGACGGTGATGGGCTGCAGGTCCCTCACCGCCCCGTAGAGCAGAAAGGTGCTGACAGTCTTCGTGTAGTACTTCTGGGCCAGCTTCTGCGCCCAGCGAGGCAGACCCGCCAGGGGATCCGCCTTGCTGGACTTGCGCGCTTTGGTCGTCACGGACGAACGTCCCTCCGCCCCGGTTCCGGGGCCCCCCGTGCCCGCCCGGCGTGGGCAGGCGCGGCTACTTGCAGTCGGGCTGCTTCTTCAGCGAACCCTTCACCAGGGCCGGCTCGCTGGAGCTGCCCGGGTTCACCGGCAGGTTCGCATCCTCGAAGCACTTCATCTTCAGCGTCAGCTGCTTGGTGCCCGCCGGCACCTTCACCAGCGCGGGCGTCACCTTCCCCAGGTCCTTGCCGCTGGCGAGGATGGTGGCTCCCGCGGGCTCGGACTCCACCTTCACCTCCACCTCCGCCGCATTCAGCTTGGCCGATACCTGCACCGGATCCCCACTGGCGGGCGCGGACACGCGCTGGGTGACGGGCTGGTGCCCGGGGGCGCTCACCACCACCTCCATGTCCTCCAGGGCCGGAACGTCCTTGATGAGGATGTCCTTGGCGCCCTGAGGCCGGATGACCTTGCCGTTGAGCTTCACCTCGGCATCCACCGGCTCGGTGGACAGCACCATCATCGTCGTCCTCGTCAGCGGCTCGAGCGCGGCCACCACGCGGGTGACCTGGGTGCCCTCGACCACGGAGACCGACTTCTCGAAGGGCTTGTAGCCCTCGGCGGAGATCGTCACGAGGACTTCACCCGCGGGCACCTGCTGCAGGATGTCGCCGTTGTTGGCCGCCACGGCCTGGGCGTTGAGCTTCACCTGAGCCTTGGCGCGGATCTCCGGCGGCAGCTCCACCATGATGAAGCCCAGGTCCGGCGAGCGCATCAGGAAGAAGGCCAGCACGCCCAGCAGCACGATGGCCGCGGCGCCAATGCCTCCGAAGAGCACCATCCGGTTGGGGCCGCCCGTCGAACCGGTGGCCTCGGCCGGCTCGGAGACCGCGGGAGTCGGAGCAGGCGTCTGAACCGGCCGGGCCGGCATGGGCGCGGGCCGAGGCGTACCCATCCCGGCAGCGTTGGCGTTGGGCCCCAGCACCGGAGGCCCACCGGCAGGACGGTCCGGACGAACGATGGGCGGCAGCCCGTCACCCGGGTTGCGGCCCGCGGGAGCCGGCCGGCCCGGCAGCGAGCCGGAGGCCGCATCGGGCCCGCTCACCGCGGGCATGCCGAACACGGACGGACGCACCTGGATGTTGGGCGCCGGCGTCACCACGGGGATATTCGGAGAGGACAGGCGCGGCGGTCCGCCCGCACCAGGCGGAGGGCCGATGACGGCCGTCTTCCCGGTGATGGGCACCTCGCCCTCGCCCAACTGTACCGTCTGGTTCTCCAGCGGGGTGACGGTGCGGCCCGGGGACGTACCCGGATTCGTCTTCGGCTCATCGCCCTCGTTGAAGTACTCGCTGGAGTCCACCAGCAGCGTCGCGACGCCCTCGTCATCCTTGGGCGGCGGCGCGGCGGGAGCGGCCGTCAGCTTGGGCATCGCGATCAGCGATGGGGAGCGGCGCACCTCGACGGCGGTCTGCTGAGGCGGAGCCCGGGCCGGCTCGATGGGAGCCGGCGGCGGCGGAGCCTGTGGCGGCAGCGTGGCGGAGGGCGAAGAGCCGCTGAAGCCCGCCTCGATCGCCGCCATCATCCCGTCCGGAGCGCGGATGGAGGCGTAGTCCTGCAGGCGCTGCTTCTCGCGCTCCACGTCCTCGGCGAAGGTGGACTTCATGTACTGCATGAGGTCCTTGCGCCCGAAGATGGTCTCGCTGGTGATGAGGAAGCGCTGCAGGTCGTCGCCCAGCTCGCTGGCGTACTGGTAGCGCTCGTCCACGTCGCGCGCGAGCGCCTTGAGGACGATCTTCTCCAGCTGCTCGGGGATGCGGCGGTTGTAGGTGGACGGCGGGGCCACCTCGGCCTTGCGCACCTTCTCCAGCACGGAGAAGTCGCTGTCGCCCACGAAGAGCCGCTCACCGGTGAGCATCTCGTAGAGGCACACGCCGATGGCGAACACGTCGGAGCGGCGGTCCAGGTTCAGGCCGCGGATCTGCTCCGGGCTCATGTAGCCGAACTTGCCCTTGAGGATGCCCGCCTGCGTCTTGGTGGCCTTACCGGCCGCCTTGGCGATACCGAAGTCGATGACTTTGACTTCGCCCTCGTACGAGATGAGGACGTTTTGGGGCGAGATGTCGCGGTGGACGATGTTCAGGTCCCGGCCCATCCCGTCCTTCTTGCGGTGGGCGTAGTCCAGGCCTTCGCACATCTTCGAGACGCAGTAGGCCACCAGCGGAATGGGCGCCGGCTCAGCCTTCTTGCGGCAGCGGTCAAAGATGGCCCGCATGTCCTTGCCGGGGATGTACTCCATCGCGATGAAGTAGCTGTTGGCGATCTGCCCCAGCTCGTAGATCTGCGCGATGTTGGCGTGGGTCAGCTGGACGCTGATCTTCGCCTCGTCGATGAACATCGAGATGAACTCATCGTCCTCGGCGATGTTCGGGAGAATCCGCTTGATGGCGACGAGCCGCTCGAACCCTCCCGCGCCGAAGTGCTTGCCACGCCACACCTCGGCCATACCGCCGATGTTGATGCGGTCGAGAAGGAGGTACTTCCCAAAAGGAATGGGCTGCCGCTTCGGTTGAGTGGTCGTCACGAGATTCGAGTGTCTCGGGGTTTGGACCTGGAGCCTAGCGATCGCGCATCCATAGGGTCAACCATCGGTAAACCGCTTGTAGAGCGGGGAAGCAAGCCCGGTCAGGGCCGTGGGACAGGCTCCGGGCTCGGAGGTGTCGCAGGGGGTACCTCCCCCCCGGTCGGCCCCAGGTCCCGGAAGGCGTCATCGCCGGCGCTCTCGGGCTCAGGGGCGGAGGGCTGCACTACCAGAAATCGCGCCTCGCCATGCACGGAGAGCACGTCCGGCAGCCCGAAACGCTCCTCGGCGGGCAGTCCCACCAGGGTGATCCAGGCGCCCTTTCGCTCGGGGGCCACACAGTAAATGAACGTGCCAGGTTGGAGCCCGGAGGCCGAGCGCACGGGCCCCTCGCAGTCCTGGCGGACCTGAAGGGTGTACTCGTCCGCGGGCTTGCCGCGCACCAGGTACGGAGGACGCCCCAGGTCCTCGAGCAAGCGATGCAGCACCGCGGGTTCGGCGGGCACGGCATCGGCGGTGGCCAGTTCCTGCGCCAGGCCATGAAAGCGCTGCAGTGACATGCTCGCCAGGTCCGTGGAGTCCAGGGGCGAGCGCCGCTCGGCGAAGACCAAGTCCATGAAAAGCCCCGCCACCAGGACGATGGGCAGCAGGCGGTAGCCCTTGAAGTCATCTCCCCGGCGGCGCAGCAGTCCCCACACCACCACACCCAGGGCAAGCGTGCCCAGGGTGAGCACGATGATGGGAGGAATGAGCGGGGGCAGCGAGGTGAAGGCGGACACCTCGGCCTCGCGGGCCTGGAGGGCGTCGCTCAGGTCCCCCCCATAGAGCCAGGCCACCAGCAGCAGGCACAGGCCGTTGATGATCAGCGTCTTGCGAGAGGCAGCGAGCGTCATCCGGCCAGCGTCCGGGCGGGATCCGTGGCGGCGGCGCGCCGGCTGGGGAAGTAGGCGCCGGCCAGCGCGGCGACGAGCCCCAGCAGCACACCTCCGAGCACCACCGGCCACGGGAAGGAGAAGAAGCTGTCGGGCTTGAAGGGAAAGTCCGGCAGGTAGCGCACCGCCAGCCGGTTCACCAGCAGTGCGAGCCCAAGCGCAATGCCCGTGCCGATGGCGCCACCTAGCAGCCCGACGACCCCGGCCTCGGCCAGGACGATGTTGCGCACATCAGCGCGCGAGGCGCCTACCGCCTGCATCACGCCAATCTCCTTGGCACGGGCGCGCACCGAGGCGGACAGGGCGTGGGCGATGTTCACCGCCGCCAGCACACAGATGAGGATGGACAGCAGCGCCAGCGCCGAGGTGGTGAGGGTTACCGCCGCGCCCGCGTTCTCTGCGAGCCGGCGCTCCTGATCATCGATCTCCAGACCCATCTCCTTCACCGCCGCGACGAGCGAGGGCACCTCGGAAGGGTCGGCCGCCACCAGCGTCACGCCGGTGAACGTGTCGGCGTCCACGTTGGCGGCGCGGTTGAGACGGATGGCGGTGTCGAGCGGGATGGTGATGCCGGCGAGCAGCCCGCGGTCGGAGGCGCCCACCACCTGCGCCTGCGCGGGCACGGTGGGCCCTGGCGCGGCCTGGGCCACGTAGGAGCGGTTGAACTCCACCGGGAAGGCAAAGCCGACAATCATCTGCGGGGAGAGCTGGGGCAGCTTGCGGGCCGGAGCGAAGGTCTTGTTGTAGATCTCCAGCAGCCGGGTGGAGATGACGGCGGGAATGGGCTTGTCCGGCCCGGGATCCTCGAACTTGCCCAGCTGCACATCGTTGGAGACCAGGCCCGGGTCCACACCCACGGCCAGCACCTCCATGCCCATGCGCAGCCGGGCGCCGAAGAAGGCGCCCTCGTAGCGGCTGACGGCAGGCACGCGCACGTTCATCTTCCGGTACACCATCTCCACGCCGGGCAGGGCGGCCAGGCGCTCCACGGTGGCGGTGTCCAGCTTGCCGCCGCCGAACAGCGAGCCGAGCGACACCGCCGGAGGCACCACGTCCACCAGCCGCGCATCCGTGGGGAAAATCTTCTCGCGGATGACGCGGCCTACGCCCAGGCCCAGGCCCACGAAGAAGACGAGCGCCCCCACGCCCACCGCCACGCCGAAGGCGGAGAAGAACGCGCCCCGCCGCTCCCGGGCGAGGCTCAGGCGCACCAGCCGCGACAGCGCTCCCATCCTCATGGCGCACCTCCCGGAGCCGGGCGCGCGGCGGAGGGCTCCTCGACGAGCTTGCCCTCCTTCAGCCGCAGCACGCGCCGGGCGGCGGAGCTCATGCGCTCCTCGTGGGTGACGGCCAGCACGGTGAGACCCTCCCGATGCAGCTCGTTGAAGAGCTGGATGACACCCGCGCCCGTGGCCGCGTCGAGGTTACCGGTGGGCTCGTCGCACAGCAGCAGCTTGGGGCCGGTGAAGAGCGCCCGGGCGATGGCCACCCGCTGCCGCTCGCCGCCCGACAGGCGCACCGGCGCGCGGTCCTTCTTGGCCAGCAGCCCCACCCGGTCCAGCATGGCCTCGGCGCGCTTGCGATCGTCGGTGGCCGCCGCGCCGAAGTGCGAGGGCATCAGCACGTTCTCCACCGCGGACAGGTTGGGAATCAGATGGAAGGACTGGAAGACGAAGCCCACGTGCGTGTTGCGGAAGCGGGCCAGCTCGCGGTCCTTCATCCCGCTGAGCTTCACTCCCCCCACCTCCACCTCGCCCTTGTAGTGCACGTCCAGCCCGCCCAGCAGGTGCAGCAGCGTGGACTTGCCGCTGCCGGAGGGGCCCACCACCGCGACGAAGTCCCCCTGCGCTACCTCGAGGGACAGCCCGTCCAGCACGCGCACCAGCGTGCCGTCTCCATCGACGTACTCCTTGACGATGTCGCGCGCGCGAATCACTGGGCACTCGGAGTGGTAGCCGGAGCCGGAGCCGGCGTCAGCTTGAGGGACAGCTCGGCCTGCAGGGCCTTCTCCTTCTGAGACAGGCTCAGCGTCACCGCGCGCAGGTCATCGGTGGCCTCCAGCCAGCGCACCGTGGTGGCCTTGATGGCGAAGCCGCCCACGCCCCAGGCCTCGGAGGGCAGGTTGCGCACCGCGTCCGCTAGCTTGCGCAGATCCAGCACCAGGGCGAACACGGGATCCTTCACCGCGTCGCGCAAGTCCTGTGCCACGGGGCTCTCGCCGGGCTTGCCCTCGAGCTGCGTGAGCGCCGATTCCAGCCGGGAGCGCGGCGCCGCGAGCACCAGCTTGCCGCCCGCCTCCGCGAAGTGAGCGCCCTCTCCGGCCCGGTACGAGGTGATGTAGACCGGCTTGCCGTTCACCTGCTCGGGCTGCACCTGGGCGCCGAAGTTCCCGGCGATGCCCGGCACCTTGGCGAGCGTGGCCTGGGCCTTCGCCGCATCCTTCGGCTCGCCCACTACCATCAGATGCACGAAGCGGAAGGGGTTGGTGCGGCGGATGTCCAGCTCGGGCAGTCCGGTGCCCAGCTGCACCGTGGGCGCCAGCGCCACACCGGCCGCGAGGCCGCTCTGGAGGTTGTCGAGCACCTCGCCCTTGATGTCGAAGCCGCTCTGCTGCACGGCGCGGGTGATGTACGGGCCGGCGATGTAGGGCCACACCTCGCCCAGCGTGGCCGGGTCCCCGCGATAACGCGCCACCAGGAAGCTGTCGGCAGGCAGGTAGCCCTGCAGGTCCGGCCCGTCCTTGAGGGCCAGCGGCGCCAACGAAGCCTTGGTGTCCGGCCATGGAGCGTCCGCGCGCAGCGTCACCGCGCGCTCCTCGATGTAGCCCGCCAGCGTCAGCCCCTCGACGGAGCCCGGAGGCACCATGCCCATGCCGCCGCGCATGAAGACGTGGAAGTCGTGCTCCTTGGGCAGCCGCCCCAGCGAGGCCGCCAGGATGGGCTCCTCGGCCAGGGACTTCTCCGCGGGCTGCGAGGCGATCTCCGCCAGCCGCTTCACGGTCATGAACGGGGCCACCAGCACGTAGTCGCCCACGAAGAGCAGGCCGAGAGACGGCTCGGCGGCGCCTTTCCGGCTGAAGGTGACGAGCGTGCCGCCACCGGCCTTCTCCTCCTTGCGCTCGGGAGCACCGAGCCGGTTGCGCGCCAGGTTGGCGAAGGTCTCCTCCAGCTTCTTGGCGTCCTTCACTCCGAGCACGGAGTAGGCATCGCCGGTGGTGAGCACCGCCGCTCCGGCGCCCTTGCCCGGGTCGATGCCAGCGGCCTCGATGGCTTGACGGCTGCGCAGATCCACCCCCACCTGCCGCATGAGGGACGAGACCAGGGACTCGGCGGAGGTGCTGTTCTGAAGCTGCGCCACGAAGGAGGCGATCTTCAGACTCTGGAAGCGCGCGAGCTTCTCGCCCAGCTTGCCCAGGTCCGCGATGACGATGGTGGCGCGGGCGTCGCGGGGCAGGAAGCGCTCCACCGTGACGGGCTTGCCAGGCTGTCCCGCGGGGCCGCCCTCCTTGCCACAGCGCGAGCAGCCGGCGAGCAAAACCATGAGCAGGAGCGACCAGGACCAGGCACGTCGGAGCATGGGACGGAGTGCAGACGGACCCGGGGCCAGAGTCAATTTCTTCCTGCTAGGACCGCGAGATATCCACTGTTGGCGGCTTGTTCAGGGCTGGACACGCTGCCAACATGGCCGGCTGGCCTGTGTGCGGCGCCCCCCTGTATCCCTCGCCGCGCAGCGCCAACCCACTGGAGGGAATCACCACATGCGCAAGTTCTTCACGGGTACGGCCAGGGTCCTGGCCTTCCTGCTGGTCCTGGTCTCCGCCGCGGCGGAGGCCGCCACCATCCGCGTGCACTACGACACGGGCTTTGGCAACCGCATCTCGCTGCGGGGCAACAAGGCGCCGTTCAACTGGACCACGGGCGTCAACGCCACGTGGACCACGGGCAACGTGTGGACGTACACGTGGCCGGACTCGGCGGGCGACGTGGAGCTCAAGCCGCTGCTCAACGACGCGACGTGGTCGGTGGGCGCCAACTACGTGGTGAAGGCGGGAACGACGGTGAACATCTACCCGTTCTTCCAGCAGGGGCGGGCGGGCACGCTGGTGAAGGTGAACAACTTCAGCTCGCCGCAGCTGGGCGACACGCGGACGCTGCGCATCTTCCTGCCGCCCAGCTACTCGCTCAACCCGCTCAAGCGCTACCCGGTGCTCTACATGCACGACGGGCAGAACCTGTTCGAGGCGTCGACGGCGTTCGGCGGGGTGGAGTGGCAGGTGGACGAGACGATCAACAACCTGGTGAACCAGGGACGGATGGACGAGGTGATCGTGGTGGGGGTGGACAACGGAGGCGCGGACCGCATCTACGAGTACACGCCGTGCTGTGATCCGCAGTACGGGGGCGGCGGGGCGAACGTGTACGAGCGGTTCCTGCTGGAGACGGTGAAGCCGTACGTGGACCAGAACTACCGCACGCTGCCGAGCAACAAGAACACGGCGCTGATGGGCTCGTCGCTGGGCGGACTGGTGTCCACGTACATCGGGCGGCGCCAGCCGGCGAAGTTCTCGAAGGTGGCGGGGCTGTCGAGTTCGTTCTGGTGGAACAACCAGATGCTGCCGCGCGAGCAGGAGGCGGCGACGACGAAGGTGCCGGTGAACTTCTACATCGACGCGGGCACCAGCAGCGACGGGCTGCCGGAGACGACGCGGATGCGGGATGCACTGGCGGCGGACGGCTACGTGCAGGGCGCGGACCTGTACTACTACGTGGCACAGGGAGCGGGGCACAACGAGGCGGCATGGGCGGCGCGGCTGTACCTGCCGCTGACGTACCTCTTCCCCTGGCAGAGCA
>DASVVJ010000414.1:0-3795 GCA_036389955.1 Myxococcaceae bacterium | reverse complement strand
GTCTCCCTGTGCCGCCAGGTGCACGCGCGGCGCTCGTCCACGCGCACCCAGCTGGTCGTGCTGACGCCGCGGCCGGCCACCGAGCTGGAGGTGCTGGCCCGGGCGGGCGCGGACGAGTGTCTGGCGCCGCCGGGAGAGAACTGGGGCGTGCGGCTCATTGCCTTGAGCCGGCGGCTGCACCTGGATGGCATGGAGACGCCCGCGCTGGTCCGGCTGGAACAGCCGAGGGTCACCGCGCAGGAGGCGCTCTACGCGCTGCTCTCCAGCACCTCGGCGGAGCGCGGCCAGGACTTCTTCCAGTCCCTGGTGACGCACGTGGGCTCTTCGTTCCGCGTGAGCTGCGCCCTGGTGGGAAAGCTCACCCCGGATCGCGAGCACCTGCAGCTGCTCGCGGTCTGGACGGATGGGGGCCTTCAGGAGTGCTTCACCCAGCCCCTGCGCGCCACCGCGCATCAGCAAGCCATCACCCTGGGCAGCAGCCACATTCCCGATGGGCTGGGGAAGCACTTTCCGGAGGATGTGCTCTTGCAGCGGTTGGGCGCGCGGGCCTACCTGGGGGTGGTGCTGAAGAACACCGAGCATGAGTCCGTGGGAGTGCTGGCCGTGGCGCACCGGCAGCCCTTCGAGGCGGGCATCATGGACTACGCGCTGCTGGGCGCGCTGGGGGCCCGGGCCGGAGCGGAGCTGGCGCGCAGCCGCGCCCAGGCCGAGCTGGAGCGCACGCGGGACTTTCTGAAGAACACCCTCGACGCGGTGCCGGATCCCGTCTTCGTGAAGGACCGTGAGCACCGGTTCGTCACGATGAACGCCGCCTTCGTGCGGATGATGGGCCAGCCGGAGGACGTGCTGCTGGGCAAGAGCGACTACGACTTCGTCCCCGCGCACCAGGCCGATGTCTTCTGGCAGAAGGACGAGGAGGTCTTCACCTCTGGCAAGCCCAACGAGAACGAGGAGGTCCACACCGACAGCGCGGGCAAGACGCGCACCATCATCACCACCAAGGCTCCCTTCACTGGAGCTGGAGGAGAACCGTTCCTGGTGGCCGTCATCCGTGATGTCACCGAGGCGCGGCGGCTGGAGATGCAGCTGCGGCTGGCGGACAGGATGGCGTCGGTGGGAACGCTGGCGGCGGGGGTGGCGCACGAGATCAACAACCCGCTGGCCTATATCTCCTCCAACCTGTCCTTCATCGCCGAGCAGCTCGCGGAGGACGAGCTGGACCTCTCCATCCGTGGCGAGCTGAGGGAGGCCGTGCTCGAGTCGCTGGAGGGCGCCGGGCGCGTGCGGGGCATCGTCCAGGACCTGAAGTTCTTCGCGCGGGCCGACGACGACAAGCTGGGCCCGGTGGACGTGCACCGGGTCATCCAGGGCGCGCTGCGCATCGTCCGCAACGAGCTGCAGCACCGCGCGCACATCACCCGCGCGCTCGAGCCGGTGCCTCCCGTGCGCGGCAGCGAGGCCCGCCTGGGGCAGGTGGTCGTCAACCTGCTGGTGAACGCCATTCAGGCCCTGCCCACGGACCGTCCCGTCGAGCAGAACAGCCTGCGCATCGCCACGCGGCTGCAGGGGGAGCGCGTCTATGTCGAGGTCGAGGACAACGGGCAGGGCATGACGCCCGAGGTGCAGCGGCACATCTTCGATCCGTTCTTCACCACCAAGCCGGCGGGCGTGGGCTCGGGGCTGGGGCTGTCCATCTCCAACTCCCTGGTGCAGGTCATGGGCGGTTGGATCGAGGTCAACAGCACCCTGGGGCGGGGCAGCATCTTCCGGCTGGTGCTGCCGGTGTTCAAAGACCAGGAAGAGGCCCCCGCGCTCCCGCCGGAGGCGGTCAGCAGCGCGATGGTGGCGCGCCGGCGCGTGCTGCTGATCGACGATGAGCCCTCGGTGGGCACGGCGGTGCGCCGGCTGCTGCGCGGGCTGCACGAGGTGCACGCGGTGCAGACCGCACGCGAGGCGCTGCGGCTCATTGACCGCGGAGAGCGCTTCGACAGCATCCTGTGCGATGTGATGATGCTGGACATGAACGGCGTGCAGTTCCTCGAGGAGCTGGAGCGGGTGTCGCCCGACATGGCCCGCCGTACGGGCTTGATGTCCGGAGGTGTCTTCGATCCGCAGGCCCGGCAGTTCATCCAGTCGCGCCAGCTGGAGTGTCTGCCGAAGCCGTTCGACCTCGAGCGCCTGCGGCGATTCCTGGAGCGGCTGCACGGCTGAGGCCTGTGCACCGAGCGCCTGATGGCCCCACAGAAGCTCCAAGTTCCCCGGGAGGCCGCTGGAGAGCGGCTGGACAAGCACCTCTCGAAGCAGGTGCCCGGTCTGTCGCTGGAGCGGGCGCGCACGCTCATCTCCCAGGGGCGCGTGCGCATTCGTGGCAAGCAGTGCCAGCCGACCCGGAAGCTGTGGGGAGGGGAGGAGATCGAACTCGAGCTGCCCCCTCCGCGCGCGGCTCCCAAGCGCGCCGTGGAGGGGCCCGAGCTACCGGTGCTCCACGACGACGAGGCGATGGTCATCGTCAACAAGCCGCCGGGACTGGTGGTGGAGCCGGGGGGCGCGGAGGCCTCGGTGGTGGAGTTGCTCGCGGCGCGGCTGCCTCCCTTCGATGTGGAGGGCGTCGCCCGGCCCGGAGTGGTGCACCGGTTGGATCGGGAGACGAGCGGTTGCCTGGTGCTGGCGCGCACGGACGCGGCGGTGGCGGCGCTGGACCGCGCGTTCCAGGAGAAGCGCGTGGACAAGCGCTACTGGACGCTCGTGTTGGGAGAGGCGCCCGAGCAGGGGAGGCTGGAGGGCCCGTACGGCCGCGACCCGGAGAATCCCCGGAAGTACACCACCCGCGTGCGTTCAGCCCGTCGCGCGGCGCTCTCCTTCGAGGTGCGGGAGCGGCTGGTGGGCGCGACGCTGCTGGAGGTGAAGCTGGAGACGGGGCGCACGCATCAGATTCGCGTCCAGCTCTCGGAGGCGGGCCACCCGGTCCTCGGGGATGCCCTCTATGGCCCGAGGGAGGCCCGGGAACACCCGGCCGCGCTGGTGCTGGGACGGCAGGCACTGCATGCCTTGCGCCTCACGCTGCCTCACCCCTCCACGGGGAAGGACCTGCGAGTCGAGGCCCCGCTGCCCGAGGACTTTCAGCGAGCCCTGGCGCTGCTGCGCCATTAGCGCGGGAGTCAGGGCTGTTCCCCGGCACGTGATGACACGTCCGGTTGGGACATCGGCGTCAGGATCGGCCGGATCTGGGTCAGTGAGGGCGCAAAGAGGGAGGGCTGTCCGGGATCCGCGAACACCGCCGCGAAGTCCCCGGGTGTCAGCGCACGCACCATCCGGGCCGCGAACGTCTCGCGCACCATCCGGGCGTAGTAGTCGGCGTCGTAGTCCCGCGGATCCGATTCCGAGCCCGTTGGGGTTGACTCGCTTGGAGTGCTGTCGTCGTCATCGCCCAGCGTCGGCAGCAGCCGGGCTTGACCTCTCACAGCCCGGTAGATCCGGACGTGCTCGCCGACAGCCCACTGGTCTCGCCCGCTCGCCAGCATGGCTTCGTAGGACAACTCGCGCCGGCGTGCGCGTGTGGCGAGGTACTGCTCCGGACTCTTCGTCAGCCGGACCTGCGCCGTCACCTCGGCGGTGGGAACCTCTCGCCGGCGCAGCGCCATGACGGCCGACACATAGGCGTCCCGCACGCCCGGAATGTTGCCTGTGAGAAGGCAGCCCAGTGCCTGGCGCAGGAAGCGCTCGCCGAAGGGCTCTGCCCGGCTGGAGCGGAACGCAACCCCGCGCAGGATCAGGGTCCCGTCGTAGGTCCGCAGC
>DASVVJ010000413.1:0-8390 GCA_036389955.1 Myxococcaceae bacterium | reverse complement strand
CGCCAGCGCTTGAGCGTCTCGCCGTAGCGCTGGAGCACCGTGTCCATGCCGCGGGGGAACGCCCCGGTGGAGTTGCTGTTGAGGTACGTGCAGGTCTCGAGCAGCGGGAACTCGGCGCGGACCGCCGAGAGGCTCACGTCTCCCATCAGTAGGAGCCCCCCGTCTTGGGCGGCAGGCCTCCCACGGTGGTGGCCTCCTCGGCGATGCGGCGCGAGGACGGCTCGGGCCGGGACCACGGATCCTCACCCGTGGGCAGCATGGACGAGGTGTGGAAGTCCCGCCGCGAGGTGGGCGGCTCGGGCTTGGACCACGGATCCTCCGGCGGGGCCTGGGGAACCGAGAAGGGTGAAGGGGCCGCCGTCGCCGCCGCCGCCACGGGCGCGGGAGCAGGCGCGGGCGCCGGCGGGGCCACCGGAGCCACGGAGGGCGTGGGTGGGGCTACAGGAGGAGGAGGCGCCGCGTGAGCCGCCGCCGCCAGCGACTCCGCGGGCGAGTGCGAGGGCGCCTGGGCCGCCGCCGCCAGCCCGTGCGCGGGCTCCGAGCCATACGCATGGGCGGCGGAGTACTCGGACGGGGGCAGGGTGGTGTT
Source organism: Myxococcaceae bacterium (assembly GCA_036389955.1). Taxonomy (GTDB): domain Bacteria; phylum Myxococcota; class Myxococcia; order Myxococcales; family Myxococcaceae; genus DATHBR01. The sequence goes on along the minus strand of DASVVJ010000413.1, from coordinate 7,801 downwards.
GGGCACCGCGCTGGGCGGGCCCCCTTGCCGCGCGACGCCGGGCGCGTAGCCGCCGTCGCGCTTCCACGCGTTGGTCATCTCCACGCGCACTTCCCACAGCTTGCGGAACAAGGGCAGCGTCATGCGGCCCGCGAGCACCTGCGTGGGCAGGCCGTCCAGCGCCTTGATGGAGCGGTCCACGCCGATGATGCGGCGCACCATCTGGTAGTGCGTGTAGAGCCACGTCTGGAACAGCTCGTCCATGTCGACGAACTGCTCGCACACCCGCTTGAGGTCCTCGTACGGGTGCGCGCCCGCCTTGTACACCTCCTTCAGGTGGATTCCGCGCCGCGTCAGCGCCCGATCCAGCGCCGCCTCCATCGCATCCGCGGACAGCCGGATGGCGTTGTAGCCCGGAGATTCCTGGCCGCTGCCGTTGCCCAGGCTGCGCCGGATGATCTGATACGTGTCCGGCGTCATGGACTCGAGCACGTTCATCTCCGCCACCAGGCACTTCATGGTGCGCAGAATGCGGTCCATGCGCCCGGTGGCCGGCCAGAACAGATCGCCGTCCATCTCGGCCACCACCTCCACGGCCTCCATGGACACCAGCTTCATCCACAGCTCTTGCGCCTGGTGGGTGATCTGAAACAGCAACTCGTCGTGGTGGACGAGGTCCGCCATCGGCGTCTGCAGGTTCAGCAGCGTCGGGGTCTTGATGTAGACCTCGTAGTCGAGCTCCCCCTTCCCGACCCACTTTTTCAGCAGCGGGTTGAAGATGGGCGACTCGAGTTGCCGCCGGAGCTTTTCGGCCTCACTGTAATCGGGGGTGCGCACGGCGGATCCCTCCGGAGGGCGGTCAATTCGCGAGAATTGAGACAGCCTAGAAAAAGGAGTTTGATTAAAAAAGTAAGTGACTCAGACGGGCACGGGCGTAGGTCGTGGCTGTTGGCGGAATGAGACAATCTTCCGCGCGAGCTCGGCGCCTTGAACGCTCTTCGACAAATAACCATCGGCACCTGACGCTATTGCAAGCGTGCGCAGGCGGGCCTCATCCGAGGCCGAATAGAGAATGAACTTGGTGCCCGGAGCGCTGTGGCGAGCCAGGGAGACAACCTTGTCCCCCTTGAGCGCCGGGAAGTTCACATCAATGAGAACCACATCCGGGACAGTGTCCCGGATGCGGTTGGAAACGCCCAGCGCCGAGGTGTGAGTCTCCACCTCGATGTCATGGGCGCTGAGCGAGCGGGCGACCAGGTCCAGTAGGTCCGGGTCGTCATCCACGACCAGGACGCGAAGCTTCGCGTCAGGCATGTGGCTTCCCCAGGTGCTTGCGGATGGTGTCCAGCAGCTGATCGCGGTCCAGCGGCTTGGTGAGGTACGCGTCGCAGCCGGCCGCCAGGGCCTTGTCCTGGTACTCGCGGCCCGCGTGCGCGGTGACGGCGATGACGGGGACCTTGGAGATCGCGGCGGGCAGGGCACGCAGGCGGCGGGTGGCCTCCCAGCCGTCCACGCGAGGCAGCGACAGGTCCATCAGCACCAGGTCCGGCGTGTCGCGCTGGGCGCGCTCCAGACCGTGCTCACCGTCCTCGGCCTCGATGAGCTCGTAGGTGCTGCCGATGTAGCGGCGGACGATGTCGCGGTTCTGCGGGTTGTCCTCGACGTAGAGGATGCGGGCCGAGCGGTTGGTGGTGGCGCGCTGCTGCAGCAGCAGGTTCTTCGCCTGGCCGATGACGTCCTCGAGCGCGTGGCCGCCCTTGCGCACGAAGGCGATGAAGCCATCGCGCAGCGTGGCCTGCTCCTCGGCGCTGAGCGTCTTGCCGGTGAGCACCACCACCGGCATGGTCAGCTTCTCGGAGCGCAGACGCCGCAGCACCTCGAAGCCGTCGAGGTTGGGCATCATCAGGTCCAGCACCACCAGCACCGGCGGAGACACGCGCGCCTTGAGCAGCGCGTCCTCACCGCTGTGCGCCTCGGTGGTGGAGAAGCCCGCGCGGCGCAGCGAGCGGCTGACGAGCTCGCGCGTGCTGGCGTCGTCGTCCACCACCAGCACCTCACCGCTGGCCAGGGCCACGGTGCCCAGCGTGCGCGTCACCACCTCGACGAGCCGCTGCGGCTCAATCGGCTTGATGAGGTACTCGCACGCGCCCAGCGAGTAGCCGCGCGCGCGCTGCTCCTCCACGGACACGAGGATGACGGGGATGTTGGACAGCGACGGCTCGCTCTTGAGCTGGCTGAGCACGGACCAGCCGTCGAGCCGGGGCAGGTGGATGTCCAGGATGATGGCCTGGGGCTTCTGCTCGCGCGCCACGCGCAGCGCGTTCACGCCGTCGTCGGCGGTGAGCACCTTGAAGCCCGCGGGCTCGAGCTGGCCGGACACCAGCTGCTGCATGAGCGGATCATCGTCCACCACCAGCACGGTGCTGCCAGCGGCCAGCGGGGCGAGCTTCGCCGCCACTTCCTCCACCGACACCAGCTCCTGATCCGTCGGCGCGGTGCCGGGCAACGGGGCCGGAGCGTCAGCCTCCAGCACGCCCGCCAGGCGCACCGTGAAGGTGGAGCCGCGGCCCAGCACGCTGGTGACTTCCACGTTGCCGCCGAGCACCTTGCTCAGCTCGCGCACGATGGCCAGACCCAGGCCGGTGCCGCCCACCTTGCGCGTGGTGGAGCCGTCCACCTGGCGGAACTTCTCGAAGATGAAGGGCAGCTGGTCGGCGGGCATACCGGTGCCGGTGTCCTCCACCGTCATCACCAGCTCGTTGCCCTCGGCCCTCGCACCCAGCGACACCTCACCGGAGTCGGTGAACTTGGCGGCGTTGCTGAGCAGGTTGAGCATCACCTGCCGCAGCTTCAGCGCGTCGGTGCGCAGGAAGCGCGCGTTCTCCGCGATGTTCATCGTCAGGGCGACGTCCTTGCCCTTGAGGTACTCGCGCACCGTGGCCAGGCACTCCTCGGCCAGCTCCTGGATGTCCACGCGCTCGGTGACGACTTCCACGCGGCCCGCTTCGATCTTCGACAGGTCCAGAATGTCGTTGATCAGCGCCAGCAGCGTCTTGGCGTTCGTCTTGACGACGTTCAGGTCGCGGCGGCCGTGCGCGGTGAGGCGGCTGCCCTCCTCGCGCATCAGCAGGTCGCAGTAGCCGATGATGCCGTTGAGCGGGGTGCGGATTTCGTGGCTGAAGTTGGCCAGGAACTCGCTCTTGAGGCGGGCGGCGGCCTCGGCCTCGCGGCGGCCTTCCTCCTCGTTGCGCTTGGCGATGGCCAGCTCCGTGGCCAGCCGGTCCAGGTCGTCGTTCTGCTGACGGATGATCTCCATCTGCAGCGCGCGCTGCTGGTAGCTGGCCAGCGCGCGGGCGGACACCGAGCGGGTGCGCTTGATCTCTTCCAGGTTGGCGGCGAGCTTCTTGTTGGCCGCCTCGAGCTCCGCCTGGGAGTTGCGCAGCACGTCCTCGTCGCGCTTCTTCTCGGTGATGTCCTCGGTGACGCCCATCACGTAGAGCACGTTGCCCTGCTCGTCCATGAGGGGCACCTTCCGGGTGCCGAAGGTGCGGTCCTGATCAACGACGCGCGCCACCTCGTCGAACGTCTTGGGCTGCTTGGTGGCGATGACCTCGCGGTCATCGTTCACGAAGGCGTCGGCCTGTTCCTTGGGGAAGTAGTCGTGATCCAGCTTGCCGACCAGCCACTCCTTGGTGACCTTGAACTTCTTGGCGAACGTCTGGTTCGCCACCTTGAGGCGCAGCTCCTTGGCGTCCTTCACGAACAGCACGTAGGGCAAGCTGTCGATGATGGTGTTGAGCAGCCAGTTCGTCTTGCGCAGCTCCTCCTCGGAGGCCTCGTGGCGGCGCACCGAGGCGCCCATGCGCTGCTCGCGGGCAATGACCAGCCCCAGCCGCGCCAGCTGTTCCTCGGTGAGGAAATCGCTGGCGCCAGCGGCGATCGCCGTGGCCAGCGCGTCGTTGTTCCACTGGCGCGCCAGCATGACGAACGGCGCGGTGGACTGCGTGTCCTGCCACACGCTCTGCACCTGGGTGAGCGGCACGGCGGGAGCTTCGGTGCCGATCACCACCAGATCCCACGGGCGCGCCAGTGCAGCCTTCAGCGCGTCCGCGGTGGTGGCGCGCTCCACCTCCGCCTTGACGGAGGACTGCCGGAGCGCGAGGTGGACCTGCTCAGTCTCACGGTCCGTCGTGAGCAGCAGGATGCGTGGAGTAGGGCTTTCGGCTTGAGCGGTGGGTTGGTGAATCATCAGTTGGATCCGAACGCCAGAACGGTGAGCGTGGTGTTGATGTGGAACCCCGAGTAGATCTCGAAGTGCACAGTCATTCCAGCCGCCGTTGGCGCCGAGCGCAAGGTCTGGGCAAGTTCGTCTACCTTACCTGTAGCGCTCGCGTACCACATACGACCACCGCACTGAAACAGGAGGGTCGCCTGGGGGTTCTGAACTCGCCTGGGTAGCTCCTCGGTGAAGAACTGCTTGGTCATGCCGACCATGTCACCGAGTTTCATCAGCTCCAGCTCGCTGCCTTCCTCGAGCAAGTTGGCGAAAAGAATGGAGTTATCCTCGAGGATGGGCTTCCACGGCGCGCGGATGAAGTACTCGCGGCCGACCTTGAGGGCCGTGGGGCGCACGGCGAAACCTTTCGGGGTACCGAACTCCAGCTCGGCTGGTTCACAGCCGAGGATTTCAGCGTAGCGCAGGGCGGCCGGCTTGCCGTCGATTTCGAGTGCGCGGGTGTGCGTCTCGTCGACCTTGGTGATGGTCATGCGCTCATTGGACGGAATGTACCAGTGCGAGCGCAGCGCGGCCCACGGGGCATTGGTGCGGAACAGCACCACGAGCACGCAGTCGGTGGCCACCTCTCCATCGGCGTGGAGCATCGCGCTCTGCTTGGAGGGATCGCGGTTGTCGTCGCTGGCGCCGCCGCCCACGAGCACCAGCGTCTGGTTCTTCTCGAGGATGCCCAGCAGCAGCTCCTCTTTCTTGTAACGGAAGCCGTCGTCGATCACGAGGCCTACGTACTTGCGCGGATCCAGGTCCGCCTGGCGCACGCCCAGCTCGTCACAGGCCTTCTTGATGGCCTGGCCACCGGCGCTCACCGCGTCCATGGACAGGCCGCCGCCCAGGCCCACGCCCACGTCGAAGTCGCCAGCGAGCGCGGCCAGCACCACGTTGCCGTAGTAGATGCCGGTGTTGTCCAGCTCACCCGCGGTGGTGGCGCCTACCAGGCGGCAGCCCTCGGGCAGCCGCGCGCGCACGGCCTTGTTGATCTCCTGCTGATCCCGATCCCTCGAGACGAACATCATCACCAGCTTGGGGACGATGCCGTCCAACTGCTTCATGAGGTCCTCTGCGGCCGCAGCCGGCTCCTTCAAAGTGGTTCGAGCCGTCTGCATCTTCACTTGCGCCATGAGAGGACCTCCGAGAGGGGAACAATCAGAGCGGACCTAGAGCCCGCTTTGAGGGTGGGTGTTGTGGCAACTACCGGTGCACTGCTGGAAGGACTCGCGGCCACCGCCCACGTACATGCTCTGGATGGGGCCGAACTGTTGCTCGTGCTGCTTGTTGTAGCTCTTGTGGCAGGAGAAGCACGCCGCCTTGCTGGTGCGCTGGATGCTCTCCTTGGTCTGGTGGCAGCTGCTGCACTGAGCCAGCGACGCGTCATAGCGGTCCGAGCGCGAGTGGATGAAGTGCACGCGCACGAAGATGGGCCCCTCGAGCTCGAAGCCCAGCGGGGCGTGGCAGCCGCTGCAGGCGGCGCGGTTGTCGGTGCCGTGCAGCACGTTGGCCAGCTCGCCGCCCTGGCTGTGGCAGCTGTTGCACGGGCCGGTGGTCAGCGGGGCCGCGGTGCGCTGGGCGGTGCCCACCTGGATCTCGATGGTCTTCGAGGCGGGCACGTCCTCGCCCAGGAACGTGCGGCGGCCCTTCACCGTCACCAGGTAGGTGCCCGGCAGGGCGTTGGCGGGCAGCTGATAGGTCCACTCGTCGCTGACCGGGGCGGCCCAGCCGGCGTGGGTGGGATCAAACGCGCCACCGAACAGGTCGTTGGAGGGCGGGAAGGTCTGGAACTGGGAGAAGACACCGTCGCGCTCGAGCGTACCAATGGTCTGCACGTCCTCGTTCGGATCCAGGAACGCGTCGAGCTCGACAATGGAGCGGATGGGCTGAATGCGCTGAGCCGGCCCGATGATCTGCGTCATCAACATGCGCTCGCGGTGCTTCCTCCGATAGTACGTCGCCGAGGGATCGAAGAAGGCACGGTAGTACTGAATCCCCGCCTCGTTCGAGCCGAACACGACCTCATTATACGTAGGAAGCGAGCCCTGTGGGTGCAGACGGTTGCCGGCCCCATCCTTCAAGGTGAGCCTGAAGGTCACAGCGGAGCCAGGGGCGTAGGTGCCGTCCGGGCGGGTGGGGGTCAGCGGCTGGGCGTCGATGGAGAAGCCGTAATCGAAGGCCGGAGCGGCCACCTGCTCGACGGGAACCTCATAAGGAGCGCTGGGACGCAGCGACCAGCGCACGAGCAGCTTGGCCGTCCTGGGGCTCAGAGTGAGGGTCTTGCTCTTACACGGGGTGCGGGCGTAGCGCAGCTCGACCAGGGCCTCCTCGAGGAAGTTGCTGGCGCTGGAGCAGTCCTCCAGCGAGGCGCAGTCATACGTCCACTGGATGGCGCGGAAGCGGCGCACGAAGAAGTCGTCGTCATCGCGGCGCTTCTTGTTGGAGCCGGCCTCCAGGCGGATGGTGGCGCCGGTGGGGCGGCCGTTGGCGTCCACCGGCTGAACGGTGAAGTGGCTGGGCACGTCCATCCAGGCCGCGTCGCGGTAGAAGCGGCGGCGCTTGTAGCCCTCGGGCCCGGGGAGGATCTCGAACTCCTGCTCGGCCAGCTTCACGCCGCCCCAGCCCAGGCCGGCGAAGTCACCCGCCTGGCGCAGCCCGCCCACGCCCTTGTCGGTGGACGAGGCCACCGAGGCGCGGATGTCCAGCTGGTTGACATAGAAGGACTGGCCGGCGCGCACGCGCAGGGGCTGGCCCGCGCCGTCCTCGATCTCCAGCGCCACGCCGATGGGGCGTGCGCCCGCGGCGCCGGCCACCGCCTGCGTCTGCTCGCCCAGCCCAGCGCCGGCACCTTCCTCGGCGGGACCGCCGCAGGCCACCAGCAGGCTCACGAGCGAGGCCAGCAGGAGCGAGCCAGCTTGTTGCGGTTGCGACCCAACCCAGCGAGTGGTGTTGCGGTTCATCGTCTCGGGTGCAGTCGTTCCACTCATGGTGGCCCCTCCTGGCTATGTCCGGCGGACGGAGGCGCCCGCCGGGTGCTCATGTTCCCCTGGTAAGTTGCTCTTGCTTTCCAAGAGTACCAGAGATTCTCTCTTTCCGGGGTTGGCCGGAAGAAAGAACTTCGAGCGGCTAAAAGAATATCCGCTTTGAACAGAACAGTTCAATAAATAAGAAAGATGTTTCTCCCTGCAGACTTAGCCTGATCTAATGGGAAGGTCCGAGCTGCAGCGATACAGTAAAATAAGAGCTAATCTGGAAAATGGAAGCGGATCAAAAGGGAACCTGGGGGGTGTTTGAAAGCTGGAATCCATGGCTTCTCAGGGTGATTCAAGAATCAATCATGTTTTGAGGGACACTCGAGTGGAATGGCGGCGAGCAGGCGGCTGTGGGGTGGGCCCAAGGTTGAGCAGGTGACTCAACAGGTCGGGCAGGTGGGAGTGGGCTGGTTGGGGAGGTTGGGAGCGGGATGGTCTTCCGCTCGGAGCGAGGTTAAGAGGCGAGCCCCTTTTTTGCGCTGTTGCCGACTGCCTATGTCCCTCGTTCCCG
>DASVVJ010000412.1:0-18436 GCA_036389955.1 Myxococcaceae bacterium | reverse complement strand
GCTCGGGCTGGTGGCGCTCAAGGCGCTGGTGCTCTTCGCCCTGGGCAAGTGGGCCTTCAAGAGCAACGAGCCCGCGCTGAGCATGGCGGTGGTCATCTCGCAGGGCGGTGAGTTCGCCTTCGTGCTCTTCGGGCTCGCGGTGGGCTTCCGGGTGATGGAGCGGGAGCTGGCGGACCTGCTGGTGGTGGTGGTGAGCCTCTCCATGGCCGTCACGCCGGTGCTCTTCGTCATCGGCCGGGTGAGCCTGGGCAGCAGCGAGTCCGGCCTGAGCATGGGCATCGTCATCTCCCAGGGCGGCGAGTTCGCCTTCGTGCTCTTCGGGCTCGCGGTGGGCTTCAAGGTCATGGACCGGGCCATGGCGGATCTGCTGGTGGTGGTGGTGAGCCTTTCCATGGTCACCACCCCGCTGCTGTTCACCGCCTACTCGCGGTGGGTGCGCCCGCGCTTCCAGCAGAAGGCCAAGCGCGAGTTCGACGTGAACGTGCACGAGGACAACCCCGTCATCATCGCCGGCATGGGCCGCGTGGGGCAGGTGATTGCCCGTGTGCTGCGCGCCAAGCACATCGGCTTCACCGCGCTGGACGTCAACCCCGAGCACATCGACTTCCTCAAGCGCTTCGGCAACAAGATCTACTACGGCGATGCCTCGCGGCTGGACATGCTCCGGGCCGCGCACGCGGACAAGGCGAAGGTGTTCGTGCTTGCCATCGACGACGTGGCCGCCTCCATCCGCACGGCGGAGACGGTGCAGCAGCACTTCCCCCACCTCACCATCTTCGCGCGCGCCCGCAACCGCCAGCACACGTACCAGCTGCTCAACATGGGCATCAAACACGTGATGCGCGAGACGTGGGTGTCCAGCCTGGAGCAGGCCCGCGAGGTGCTCGAGGAGCTGGGGATGACGTACTCGGAGAGCCGCAGCACGATTGAACGCTTCCGGGACCATGACGAGCGGCTGCTGCTCAGCGTCTACCCGCACCACAAGGACGAGAAGAAGCTGGCGGAGATGGCCGCCCAGGCCCGCAAGGAGCTGGAGAGCCTGTTCGAGCAGGACGCCCAGCAGAAGGCCTCCTGAGCCCGGTATGAGCGGCGACTCCCCTGCTCCTCCCGAAGTGCCGCGTGGCGCGCTGAACTCGCTCACGGCGCGGCTGCTCCTGGCCTTCCTGCTGCCAGCGCTGGCCTTCTTCGGGCTGCTGGGCACGGTGGGCTACGCGCTGGCGCGCTCCATTCTGGAGGAGGAGCTGGGCCAGAGCCTGTCCGCCGTCGCCGCCGCCGCCGCCAGCCAGGTGAACGGCGAGCGGATGCTCACCCTCGAGCCGGGGGATGACGTGCAGGGCACCCGCACGTGGCGCAACCTCACCCGGCTGCTGGACGAGGTGCGCCAGGCCAGCGGCCTGCGCCGCGTATACGCGGTGGACCTACAGGGCCGGGTGCGGGTGGACGTGGGCGGCTCACTGCCGGTGGGCACCGAGGCGCCGGAGCTGGCCCGGGACCGGCTCGAGCTGGCGCGGGTGTTCGCCGGGGAGCGCGCCGCCAGCCAGGTGCTCTTCACCGGCTCGGATGGGCGGCTCTACAAGACAGGCTATGCGCCCGTGCGCCAGGACGGCGCGGTGGTGGGTGCGGTGGCCGTGGAGGGGACCGCCGCCTTCTTCGGTCCGCTGGCGCAGCTCTCCCGCGCCTACGCGGTGGCCAGCGCCGTGGCCCTGGCGGTGCTGGCGGCGATGGCGGTGCTCACCGCGCGCGGACTGGGCCGGCCGCTGCGGCGGCTGATGGACTCGGCGCTGCGCATCGGCCGGGGAGACCTGACGACGCCCGTGCCGCCCGAGCCCATCTGGGAAATTGGGGTGCTGGCCCGCGAACTCGAAGTCATGCGCGGAGCCCTGGAGAGCCGGGACCGGCAGCTCAAGCTGATGCTGGCGGGGGTGGCCCACGAGGTGCGCAACCCGCTGGGCGGCATCGAGCTGTTCTCCGGCCTGCTCGCCGAGGACCTGAAGGCGGGCAGCGTCACCGAGGCCGGCGAGCACGTGGCCCGCATCCGCCGCGAGGTGACGTACCTGCAGCGCATCGTCGAGGACTTCCTGGCCTTCGCCCGCGAGCAACCGCTGGCCCGCGCGCCGCTCGAGGCCCCTGCCCTGCTCTCCAGCGCGTGCGAGTTGCTGGCCGTGGAGGCCGAGAACAAGAGCGTGAAGCTGGAGGTGGAGGCCGCCCCCGCCCAGCTCGAGGCGGACGGGAGCCTGCTCACCGCGGCGCTGGTGAACCTGGTGAAGAACGCCGTGCAGGCCTCGCCCCCGGGAGCCCGGGTGCGGGTGACGGGCCGGGCCGAAGCCGCGCGCTACACGATTGAGGTGAGGGACTCCGGGCCGGGCATCCCCGAGCCTGAGCGCGGGCGCATCTTCGAGCCCTTCTTCACCACCCGGGAGAAGGGCACCGGGCTGGGCCTGCCGCTGGCCCGGAAGATTGTCCGCGCGCACGGAGGAGAGCTGAGCTTCTCCTCCGTGCCTGGGGACACGGCGTTCGTGCTGACGCTGCCGCTCAGTTCACGGTGAACTGGCTGGCCATCTGGCTCACTTCCGTGGACACCGTCTGCAGTGTCTCGGTGGCCTGCTGCGTGGACTCCAGCCGCCGCAGCGTCGCATCCATGATCTGCGACAGGTCCGCGATGGCGCTGAAGATCTGCGAGATGCCGGCGTTCTGCTGATTCACCGCCGCGACGATCTGCCGCATCGCCGCCGAGTTCTCCTGCGACAGCCGTGACAGCTCACGCAAGCTGTCGGACGAGGCCCTCATGCGCTCCAGGCCTCCGGCGATGTCGCGCGAGCCCTGCTCGACCATCGTCGCCGCGGCCCGGATGGCGCTGATGACCTCGCCCAGGATGCCGCGGATGCGCGTGGTGCTCTTCACCGACTGGTCGGCCAGCGCGCGGATTTCGCGCGCCAGCACCGCGAAGCCCTTGCCGTTCTCGCCCGCGCGAGCCGCCTCGATGGCGGCGTTCACGGCCAGCAGGTTGGACTGGTCCGCCATGTCCTTCACCGCCTCGGTGATTTCGCCGATCTGCGTGGCGCTCTCCGCCAGACGGTTGAGCTTCACCTGCATGGCATCCACGAACTGCTGAATGGTGGACAGGCCCGCCACGGACTGCTCGATGGCGGCCTCGCCCTCGTGGCCCAGGTCCTCGGCGCGACGGGCCACCCGGAGCATCGCCTCGGCGCGCTCGGAGGTCATCTGCGAGGTCTGCTTGATCTCCTGCGACGTCACCTGCGTCTGCTGGATGGCGGCGGCCTGCTGGTTGAGGCTCTGCTGCTGCTCGTTGTTGGCCTCGGTCAGCTCGTTGCCCGCGGCCACCAGCCGGCTGGCGCTCGAGGCCAGCGTCTCGGGGATCTGCCGCAGCTTGAAGAGCACGTTGTTGAGCGCGGACGCCAGGGTGCCAATTTCATCGGTGGACACCCACTCCGGAGGCGAAATGCGGCCGGCGGCCAGGCCTTCCACGGCCTTGCCCACCGCGCCGGCGCCCTGCGCCTGACGGCGCGCCAGCATCCACGCGGTGACACCCGGCAGGATGATGACCACCAGGCACACCCACGGCAGCGCGAACGCCAGGTCCACGAAGAGGCCGTCGCCCAGGTTGCTGAGCTTCTTCACCGACTCGGTGGCGCCTTCGGCCTGCAGCTGCACCAGCAGCTGCTGCCGGAAGTCCAGCAGCTTGGCCACCACCACGCACGCGCCCAGCAGCACCGTGGTCACCAGCGAGGCGACGAACGTGAAGGGCAGGAACCAGGACTGGCGCGGCCAGAACACGCCGCTGCTGGTGAACACCGCGTTGTTGTGGGTCTGCTTCTCCTTGAGCACCAGCGGGAAGAGCAGCTTCTCCAGGCCCAGGCTGATGGGGAACATCAGCACCACACCGAAGCACACGCCAATCACCGTACCCACACCCACCAGGTACCAGGGCTTCACCTCGGGCCCGAACCGGCAATACGGCAGCGCGAAGAAGAAGCCGCCCATCGTCCAGGCGATGAGCGAGGTGTAGAGCGCGCCCTTCCAGGGCAGCTTCAGCATGCGGATGAGGCGATCACCCGGCGCATCCCCCGGCTGCGGCGTCAGCGACTTCCGCACCAGCGAGCGCAGCACCAGGTAGGGGTAGAGGACGCCGCACCCGATGATGATGAAGGGCAGCACCGCGGCGACGTACCTGACGCCGTCCCACTCCTTGACCCCGAGCACCATCCCGTTGAGGTAGGCGGCAATCGGCGACAGAGGCACTACCCGGCTTACGAAGATCCACAGTGCGCGTCGAGTGAACTCTTTGACGCGATTCTCATCAGACGTTTCCATGACCACCCCGCCCCCCTCGCAGTGTGCAGTCTACTGGCTTTCCACCGTGGTGGATCAAGCCGCCTGGCACACGCGGCACTTCACTGTAGGAGGAGGGCATGTTTCCCCGGGTATTGGCGCCGCGAACTTCCGCACGACCAGGCTGGTGAAAACCGTACACCAGCATAGTGGCCGTATGGAAGAAAGCCCCCGACTCTCGCCTGGTCGGTAGGCAGCGGGCAGGCCCGGGCCCTGCGGATCAATCGTGGCAGCAGCTCTCGATGGCCTGGCGGAACAGCTTGAGCGACTTGCGCGCCGCCTCCGTCACCCGCTGCGGCTCGTCGGACTGGGTGTTGGTGGAGGCCTTGATGATCTCCAGCGCCTCGTGCGGGTGGGCATCGTCGTAGCGCGCGTGGGCCTTGAGCCACATCATCGACACGCCATCGATGCGCACGCCGTCGGCGGCATAGAGGCGGAAGTTCTTCTCCACCGCGGGGGTCCACTCGCCCGTCACGCCCTCGACGGCCCAGTTCGACGCGGCCACGCCCTCGGCCAGCGTGCCCTTGGAGCAGGTCTCCCACAGGTGCTCGTGCAGCTCGAGAATCTCCGGGGACGGGGTGTGGGCCAGCAGCTCCTCGGCGCTCACGCCACAGCCGGCCGCCCAGTCGATGAGCCACTCGGTGTGCTTGGCCTCCACGGCCATGTTCTGCAGCAGCCAGCGCCGCGCGCTCGCGTCCCGGGTGTACGTCGTCTTGGCCAGCGACAGGCCCATGTACTTGGGGAACATCTCGACGATGTAGAAGAAGTTGCTGAGCACCCGCTGCCAGTGGCGCAGCGGCGGGCGGTTGCCCTCGGCGGTGCGCTTGAAGACGCTGGGCCACACGGCCGCTTCCCAGTCCTGCTGTACCGACGCCTTCATCGCCTCAATCCACGCCGGGTGCGGGGTGATGCTCAGCGCCGGGGGGGTGTAGCGACGGACAGCCGACTCGGGACGGCTCGCCAAGGGCAGCGGCTTCTTGATGACCTCGGTGTCCAGGGCGATGGTCGACATAATGACTCCTGACTGATGCGAGCTGTTGTCCGGTCGTCTGGGGGGGAGAATACCGGACTCACGGGAATTTTTTATAGACTCTGAAAAGTAAGTCAAGCTGCGCTTTACTTTTCTACCTTCGCCAGAAAAAGTTGCTTGGTTGCTCCCTTTCCAGGGAGACGCCTTGGCAATCAGCAGGTTGCGCAGCCCCCCCCTTGCCCTCCAAGCCCTCCCCCTACCGGGGCGTGGGGCACTTAACACCCTAAGGCGCCGAATGAAGAGGCGGCTGTCGGGTACTGAAAAAGCAGCGGTAATGGCGCCGTGCATTCACGCTGGGTGAGAGGCGGCCCGGGCTTTTTCCAGTAGCCGACGCAGCGGGAGTTCATCGGCGCGTTCCAGCGCGGCGGCCCAATCCAGCCACTGTGCACCCGCGGACTCTTGTGGATCATACGCCAGCGCCTCGGGGTCGTCTGCAATGAGTAAAAAGCGCACATCGAGGTGCAGGTGGTCAGGTTCGTCCTTGCGCGCAGGAATGCGGTGAATGTCGATATCCAGGGGGCAAGGTGCGGAAGGGTGCAGCCGCACCCGACATCCGGTCTCTTCGCGGGCCTCGCGCAGGGCGGTGGCCAGCATGCTGCCGCCGTCGGCCTCATCGGCGTGGCCACCGGGCTGCAGCCACCGCTCGAGCTTCCGGTGGTGAAGCAGCACCACGCGCTCCCCCCGGGGGTCCACCACCACGGCGCTGCCGGTGAAGTGCGCGGTGGCCTGCGAGCGGGAGAAGGGACGCTCGAGCTGAGTGGCAAAGCCGCGCATGCGCTCCAGGTCCTCGCGCTCCTTGTCATCGGTGGGCACGTGGCGGGCGAGCAGGTCCTTCAAGGAGGAATCCATCGCGGAGTCCATCGTAGACATGTCGCGGGGTAAACCGCATGTGCCCGTGCGACGCCAGCCCGTTCACGCGCCAGACATGCGTGCGGCGCGAGGCCCATCGCGGCGGTGCCCAGGCGCGCTCGCGTGTGGTGTAGTGGCACCTTGACCCTGGTTGGGGGAGAAGGCGTCCGCATGGCCCGCGTCCTCGTCATTGATGACCACGACACTCTGCGCGAGGGGATGACCGTCACCCTCACCCGCTCGGGGCACGCCGTCTCCGCGGTGCGCTCGGGAGCCGACGGGCTGGCGGCGTACAAGAAGGCGCCGTTCGACCTGGTCGTCACGGACCTGAAGATGGACGGGATGGACGGCATCGCCGTCACGCGCGCCATCAAGGCGTTGGACCCGGCGGCGGTGGTGATGGTGGTGACGGCGTTCGGCACCATCGAGACGGCGGTGCAGGCGATGCAGGAGGGCGCCTACGACTTCATCACCAAGCCCTTTCCGCCAGACGTGCTGCGCGCGAAGGTGGAGAAGGGGCTGGAGCTGTCTTCCACGCGCCGGCAGGTGGAGAAGCTGTCGGCGCGCACCGCCGCGCACGAGGCGGACGCGGCGCTCACCCACGGCAGCATGGTGGGTGACAGCGAGCCCATGCAGAAGCTGCTCACGCAGGTGCGCAAGGCGGCGGCCAGCGAGGCCACGGTGCTGGTGCGCGGCGAGAGCGGCACCGGCAAGGAGCTGGTGGCGCGGATGATCCACCAGCTGTCTCCTCGCAAGGACGGCGCCTTCGTGGTGGTGCACTGCGCGGCCCTGGCGGAGACGCTGCTGGAGAGCGAGCTGTTCGGCCACGAGCGCGGCGCGTTCACCGGGGCGGTGAAGCGCAAGCTGGGCCGCTTCGAGCTGGCCGACGGCGGCACGCTTTTCCTGGATGAGATTGGAGAGATTCCCGCCTCGGTGCAGACCAAGCTCTTGCGCGTGCTCCAGGAGAAGGAGATTCAGCGCGTGGGCGGCGAGGAGACGCTCAAGGTGGACGTGCGCGTGGTGAGCGCCACGCACAGGGACTTGCAGGCCGAGGTGAAGGCGGGCCGCTTCCGCGAGGACCTCTATTACCGGCTGCACATCGTCCCGCTGATGCTGCCCCCGCTGCGCGAGCGGCCCGAGGACATCTCCACCCTGGCGCGGCACTTCGTGGCCAAGCACGCGCCGCGGGTGAACCGGCGCGTGAAGGGGTTGGAGGACAGCGCCCTCAAGGCCCTGGCGCGCCACGCCTGGCCGGGCAACGTGCGCGAGCTGGAGAACGTGGTGGAGCAGTCGCTCGTGTTCGCCGAGGGCGAGATGCTCACCGAGGCGGACCTGCCCACGCACCTGAGCCCGGGCGCGCCGCGCACGGACGCCACCGGGCTGCCCATTCCCCACGGGGACCGGCCGCTGCCGGACATCCTCGAGGACATCGAGCGGCAGCTCATCGCCCGCGCCTACGAGAAGGCCGGCGGGGTGAAGACGGAGACGGCCCGGCTGCTCGGCATCAAGACGTCCGCCCTGTACTACAAGCTGGAAAAGTACGGCTTCATCTCCAAGGGCGAGCGCCCCCCGGACGAGGGCTGATCCCTCGAAAATCCATCATCCCCCCTGCCCCCCCGTGACTTTCCACCACGGGCCCTCCCTGATGGGTCGGGCCCCAGCCTCCGAAACCCCTGGAACTGTTTGAGTTTCGTTCCCAACGGAAGACGGAAAGCACCGCCCCGGCTGGCACTGCCTTTGCTAAAAGAGTGAGAGCCATGAAGCGCCACCTGCTCACCTGGATGCTGTGCTTGCTGCTCGGGGCGCCCGTGTGGGCTGCCTCCGAGCTCGAGGCAACGCGAGCCAAGGCCCAGGTGGCGCGCACCCAGGTGCGCACGCTGCGTGAGCGTCAGCAGGCACTCCGGGGCGAGCTGAACGGCCTGGCCGAGCGCATCGAGACGCTGAAGGCGCAGCAGCAGGGCAAGCTGACGACGGGCCCGGAGCTGGAGCAGGCGCTGCGGCGCTCGCAGGAGCTGAGCGGCGAGCTGACGGGGCTGGCGCAGCAGGTGGCGGGCGCCGAGGGCGAGTCGGAGCGCGCTCACCTGGCGCTGCACGCGGCGCTGTCCGAGGACCTGTCGCGGGTGCACACGGCGTGGGACGCGGCACAGGGGCGTGAGGAGCGCGCCCGGTTGCTCACGCGCATGCGCGAGCTGCGCGCCGAGCGTGAGGCGGTGCGCGCGGCGCTGCCGGCCTCGCGGATGCCGGCGCTCAGCCGCACCGAGGCGAGCGACGACCCCGAGGATCTGCTGGAGCAGGCGGACGCGCTGCGCGACACCGAGGACAAGGTGCGGCAGCGGCTGGGCGCGCTGAAGGCGCGCATCACCGAGGTGCGTGAGGAGCGGGCCCTGGAGCGGCGGATGAACGACTTCCTCGGTGAGGAGTCGATGTTCGACGACCAGGACCGGCGCCTGCGCTTGCGCGCGGTGGGGGAGCAGAGGTTCGCGGTGGACTCGTCGACCGCGCCCCGCACCGGTGTGCCGGTCCTCAATGACGGCCCTTCCGCCGGTGGTGGCGTCAGCCGGCCTCCCGGGACGCCCGAGACGGTGGATCCTCCGGACATTCCGGGGCTCCCGGACGACGGCACCACCACGGGCGGTGGCGGCGGCACGAACACTCCCCTGCCCCAACCGCTGACGACGGCGCGCGCGAGCGACCGCCGCCCCCAGGTGGGGGCCACGCGGGCACAGCAGCTGGCCGCGGGAGACTTCGACGATCTGGCCTCGCTGGAGGCAGAGGCCAAGCGGCTGGAGTCGCTGGCCCGCGAGCTGGAGTCCCGCGCCAAGGCGCTGGAGGGCAAGGTGCGCGAGCTGGAGTAGCCCGCACGTGACGCCTCAGAGCAGATCCTCCTCCACCTTCAGGACGACGATGGCCTGGAGGCGGATCTCCTGCTCGGGCATGCGCCCCCTGCCACGGACGAGGATGCTCATGGTGGGCGCGGCGATGAAGGGCTGCAGCTCCACGTCCTCCACATCCACCTTGAGCACCGGGTTGGGGGCGCGCAGGGCAAGCTGGGCGATGTTGCGCTTGCTGGCGAAGCGCTTCTCCTGGTCGCCCGCCTGAGCGAAGAACTCGACGGTGTCCAGGAAGCCAAAGTCCGCGTCGTCCGGCGCCACCAGGCGCAGCTCCACGGACTTGGCGGAGACAGAAGAGACCTCGTCCTTCTGGACGCCCTGGTTCTTGAAGTCCTGGTTCTCGTTGAAGTTGAGCCCCGCGAAGCTGCCAATGGCGGGAAAGGCGTTGAGCGGGTTGAGTCCCCCTGGGGGGCCGGTGGGGATGGTGGTCTCGCCCCGAAGCTCCGTGTCGAAGGAGACGGGGGAGCAAGCGGCGAGGGTGAGGCAGGCCCAGGCGGGCAGGAACGACGCGGAACGCATGAGGGGACTGTAACGGGGGCCCAGCGCCCCGTCACGGCGGGGCGGAGGCCCCGGCCTCTCGTGAACAAGGCATGCAGGCAAAGCCCACGGTATGGTGGGTGTGCGTGTCTCGCCTCCTCTCCGCGCTCCTGCTCCTGCTCGCCAGTGGCGCCCACGCGGCCGACGTGGAGGGCTCGGTGCGCGTGATGGGCCGGGTGTTGGGGGACTCGAACGCCCCGAGGGACTTCTCCGACAGCGGGTCCATTCCCCCCGAGATGGACCTGGCGTTGGGGCTGCTGGGCGCCGCGGAGGGCCGGATCACGGGCGAGCGGCTCCAGTTGGTGGGGCGCTATGAGTTGGGAGGCCGCAGGTACGTGCGCTACCCCACCGAGAACGTGCTGGTGCAGTCGGCGGCGGTGGAGGGCTCGGCGGCGTTGGGCACTCAACTGGGAGTGGGGGCCGAGGGGCGCGCCAAGGATCGGCGGGGAGGCAGCCGGGACTACTCGGACCTGGGGGCCAACGCCTTCCTGGAGTACGCCCCGGAGGTGCGGCTGGCGCTGCGGGTGCGGGTGGGGGCACACCGGTTCGTGTACCGGCCGGACGCGCGGGCGAACTTCGGCGGGCCCGAGTGGGGCTTCGTGGGCCGCTACCGCTTCAACCGGCGCCACTCGCTGAGCGTCTTCGGGGAGTACGGCACGCGGCGCCACGGCATGGAGGCGCAGCCTCCGCCGGACAGCGAGCAGCAGGAGTTGGGCCGGCGCCAGGATCGGGCGCTCTCGGCGGGTGCGGGCTACACGTACCGGGGTTCCTGGGCGGCGGGGCTGACGTACACCTTCCAGGAGATCAGCTCCAACAGCTTCGGAGAGACGGTGCTGCGCCACCGGCTGAGCGGGAGCGCGGGGGTGCGGCTGCCCTGGAATGTCATGTTGCTGGCGCAGGGAGCGCTGGGGCTGAGCCGCTTCCCGGACGGCATCTTCCTGTCACCGGAGATCATTCTGGTGGAGGAGGACGAGGGACAGAACTCGCTGTCGCTCAAGCTGGCGCGGCCGGTGAGCGAGAGTGTGGACGTGGAGCTGTCCTACGCGCTCTACAACACGAGCCTGCCGCGCAATGGACTCTCCTACTTCCGGCAGGTGATGGGAGTGGGTTTCACCTGGCGCCTGTAGCGCGGGAATGTGCGAGCATTCCGGCGTGCGGGCGTAAACCGCCATCTTCAACGGGGAGGGGTTGAACCATGGACTGGGCCGCATATGCACACGAGCAGGGGCTCGGCCGCGAGGCGGGAGAGAACCTGGCGCGCGCGGCGCAGCACTCGCGCACCGGTTTTCTGACGACGGGAGATCTGCTCCGTGCGCTGGTGAAGGACACCGGCCATGCGGGGGCGGCGTGCAAGGCGCTGGGGCTGGAGTTGGAGCGGGTGGAGGCCGCGCTCGAGGAGTTGGCGGTGGCGCCGGAGCCGCTGTTGCGCGACGTGCTGGAGCTGTCCGGCCCGGCGCTCTCGGCCACGCTGCACCTGCAGGACGAGGGAAACCTGCTGGGGTTGCAGACGTCGGCCGCGTTGCTGCTGTCCCTGAGACCCGAGCGGCCGGAGCTGGCGCCGGAAGTGACGTCGGAGCCGGTGGATCCGCTGGAGGTGCCCGGCCATGGTGAGCTGGCGCTGGAGATGCTGGGGGTGGAGCGCACACCGCTGCGTATCGCGGTGCTGGAGGCGATTGCCCGCAGCCACCCGGACTCGCGCGACTGGGAGGCGCGGTGCGAGCGCTTCCTGCGGCTGAGCCGCTTTCATACGGCGTACCCCTACCCCGGGGAGAAGGAACCGCCGCCGGCCCCGGCCGAGGCGCTGGAGGAGGCCGCGCGGCTGCCGGCCATGGCGGTGCACTACCTGCACGGCTCGGCGGAGGACCTGAAGTGGCTGGGCAACGCGCTCTATGACGAGCAGAAGAAGTGGTTCGTGGTGCGGCTGGTGCGGATGACGGAGGCATTGCCCGCGGCGCTGCTCGAGCCGCTGGTGTGCGCCGCCATCTACGAGCAGGACACGAGCCGCAACCGCCAGTTCGTGGAGGCGGCGGTGCGCGGGGCGGGCCTGGCCACCGTGCACGAGCGGTTGCTCTGGTACATGCGCCAGGGCGTGGACGCGGAGAAGGCAGGGGCGATGCGGGCGCTCTACTGGTGCCCTCCGCCGGACGCGGCCTCGCTCAAGGAGACGGCGCGAGGGCTGCTCAGCGCCTTCCTGCGCGAGACGGACCTGGACGTGCAGCGCAACGCCCTGTCGAAGCTGGCGCTGATCGACTGGGGGGCGATGGAGGCGGGGCTCCAGGCGCAGTTGGGCGAAGTGCTTCAGCGGGCCGCCTCACACCCGGATGTCTACATCCGCCACCGGGCGGACGTGCTGCGGGGCGAGGCGCGGGCCTTCCTGCCTCCCGCTCCTTCTGGGAGAGGACCGGAATGAGGGTTCCCGCCCAACGCTCCAGCGCCCATTCTCAGCTCAGCCCCGCGAGTTGCTCGCCTCATTGATGGCCCGTAGGGGGCTCCACATGCGCAAACTCGCATCGGGGTGCTGCAGAGGAATTCGGTCGCCAAGACACTTCACACTGGGTCTGGTGGTTGCGCTGCTGCTCACATCTGGGTGTGTGACCGTTGGCTCGGAACACGCAGCGATCCCAGCGAGACAGCTTCCGCAGGACATGGACGAGGAGGCGCTTGAGGCCGGGGCGGTGGCAGAGTCGCTTCTGGCCCTGTCTCGCATCTGGTCGGTGGCCAGCGGCGCCAACGAAGTAGGCACTCAGCTCTCCTTCACCTTCTGGTCCGAACGTGGCGCCCTGACGCTGACAAGCTATTCAGCCAGAGGTCGCTCGGGCTCGCCAGGCGAGCCGGTGGACGGCGAGGCTCTGCAAGAGAACCTGGCAAAGCTCCTGACCCAGTTCGCCCAGCGTCATCAGGGCATGGTGTCGTTGGTGCTGGAGCGCCAGCAGGCACAATGGCTGGTGACGTACAGCACCTCGGCGCAGCCACGTCCACCTGAGGCCAAGACCCTGCCAGTGCGTCGTGCGGGCTTACCTCGGCAAGTGGTGGAATCCGTCACTGATGAACTCGGACAGTGCCTGAAGGGCGTGAAGATACCAGCGGGTGGAGAAGCGCAGATAGAGGTGGAGTTCCTCCTGGAGGACGATCGCATCGAGGAGAGGAGACTGCGCCTCTTCGAGGTGACGCATCAGGGCACCAGCGGTGCGCCCAGGAGTCTGAGTGCCTCCGTGCTGGATGAGGCCACTGCCGTACTGCTGCCCTTCACCCAGGGAGTTGGTGAACGAACGGTACACCTGCGTTTGAAGCTTGTTCTTCCGCCAGGTGCACGCCATGCGAGGGGATGGGTGGAGGAAGCAAGCATCGAACGGCCTCTTCCTTCACACGAACTCGACGCAACGCTCATCGCTGAGTACCGGGCGATGCACGAGGACATCTTGCGCCGTTGGCGCGAAGAGGCCAAAGAGGGGGCAACGTGGGTAGCGCACAAGGGCGCCGAGGAGTTGGTGCTCTGGTACGCAGGGGGTGTCGTTGCCCGGGGCTTCGGATGGTTGGGAGGCCGCGTGGCTCCCACGGTGCTGCGCGCGCTCCAGCGAAGCAAGGAGGCGGGAACGGGATGGTTGCGAACGACGCTGGCACGGCTGCCAGTGGACAAGCGCCAGGCATTCGAACGCCTGTGGATGAAGGTTCAGCTGGAAGGCAAGCGGTCTCTCAGCTCCTCCGAACGGCATGAACTCCGCGAGCTGATGCAGGGCATCGAGCAACTCATCCAGACGCCGCTGGACACCAACACGAAGAACAAGCTCCGCGCGGATGCTCGTGAGACCTACAAGAAGCTCCATCCACACCTCGCACAGCTGATGGATCGTCAGCGAGGGCTTCTGCCCATCCATCACAGACGCCAACTGGAGTACGCGCACCTCTTCCCTGAGGACGACATCAATGCAACTGACAACCTGATCCTGGTGATGAGCGACGTTCATGACCGCGTCAATGCACTGTGGACCAAGTTCCGAAGGGCACGGCCTCAAGCGACCGCGGAGGATGTTGAACGGATGGCCCGAGCCATCGATGACCAGTTCAAGCACTGGTACCACCAACCCCGTGAACCGCCAGCACTGCCTTATTCCCTGGCGGAGGCCGAGCAACGAGCACTGAAGCAACTCCGCCGACTCTTCCCGGGCTTGGAGTAAGGAAGATGAGCCAGATGAACCCGCCCCTGGAATTACCTGGACTACAGCGACTGGTGGAAGTCTGTGGCCGCCTCAAGCTCAGCTTGGAGATGACACCGCCTGCCCACGTCCCCTTGAAAGCTGGAGCACTCGTGGAGGGGCTGCCCTTCGATCCGCTGCTTGCATCCGTCTACGCCTACGCCGGGTTTGCCGCGTTTGCCACGGACGTGGCAGGCATCATCCTCCACCCACTCGAGGATGCTGACCGGCAATTGGAGGATCAGAACAAGCGGTGGGTCCAGAGATACAGGGAACAGTTGGCGCTTCCGACTTTCATCTTCGCCGGAGAGCCACACATGGCGTACCACTACGCAACAGTGCCTACGCTGGCAGATAATCGAGGTTACCAGACAGTGGTCCGGGTGGACGTCTACGAGGAACCGTTCGCCTTGCCAGTGGCCTCGAATGTGGACCACTTCTTCGATGCCTACTCGCGTTATCTGGAAGAGCTGATCGCCCTTCCAGAGGGAAGAGAGCGTGGAGTGGGTTTGCTCACCTTCCCATGGGACGTTCCTCACCTCCTGGGCCGAGATGGACGGTTGGTGGAGTTGATCCACCGGGGGCACCTTGACCCATTAATGCCTGGTGCCGAAGCCAGAGGGTGGGCGCGCAGGATCGTGTCGGCCGGGAAGACGCGAGTCTGAAACGATTAAGCTGCTTGTCCCTGCATTTCGTCTTACTGATCCCGCGTGCCCGCACCACGCATTCCAGCGCTCAGCGCTCAAGTCAGCTCGGCGAGCCGCTCGTCGATCTCCTCGGCGAGGCTCGGGTGCTTCTGATCCAACGCCACCTGGCGGGCCTTGCCCAGAATTTCACGGGCCTGCTCCACCTGCCCCGCTCCCGCGTAGGCATCGCCCAGCGACACCAGCGCCGCCGCGTAGGTGGGATCCAGCCGCGTCGCCGCCTCCAGGCTTTTCACCGCCTCGGGGTACTGCCGTCGCTCGAGGTACAGCTTGCCGAGGGAGAAGTGGGCCATGGGGGCGTCCGGAAACTCGGCCACCATCTGCTGAAACTGCGCTAACCGGGCATCGCTCATGCGCCTCTGATAGAGGAGAGACATGACGGTTGCCAAGCACGACATGCGTACCCTCGCCGAGACCGCCCGGACCGCCTCGCGGGCGCTCTCCATCGCCCCTACCGAGAAAAAGGACGCCGCGCTGCGGCACATGGCCCGCCGCCTGCGCGAGGCCGCCCCCGCCATCCTCGCCGCCAACGCCGAGGACGTGGCCGCCGCCAACGCCAGCGGCAAGAACGCCGCCTTCGTGGACCGGCTGCTCCTGGACGCCGGCCGCCTGGAGTCCATGGCCAAAGCCGTGGAGGCCGTGGCCGACCTGAAGGACCCGATTGGCGAGGCCACCGAGACGTGGAAGCGCCCCAACGGGCTGAAAATCCGCAAGGTGCGCCTGCCCCTGGGCGTGGTGCTGATGATCTACGAGTCCCGCCCCAACGTGACGAGCGACGCGGCGGCCCTGTGCCTCAAGAGCGGCAACGCGGTGCTGCTGCGCGGCGGCAGCGAGTCGGCCCGCTCCAACCAGGCCATCGCCCAGGCGCTCAGCCTGGGCACCCAGGACGCGGGGCTGCCCGAGCACGCCATCCAACTGGTGCCCGCCGGCGAGCGCGAGTCCCTGCTGGAGCTGCTCAAGCTCGAGGGACTCATCGACCTGTGCATTCCGCGCGGGGGCGAGGGGCTCATCCGCTTCGTGGCGGAGAACGCCCGCATTCCCGTGGTAAAGCACTACAAGGGCGTGTGCCACGTATACGTGCACGCGATGGCGGACCTGGAGATGGCCAACCGCATCGTCGTCAACGCCAAGGCCAGCCGCCCCGGGGTGTGCAACGCCGCCGAGTGCCTGCTCTTGGACCGGGTGGTGGCCGAGCGCTTCCTACCGGTGGTGGGGCGTGCACTGGTGGACAAGAAGGTGGAACTGCGCGGCTGCCCCACCACCCTGGCGGTGCTGAACCGGGCGGGCATCCCCGCCAAGCCCGCGGCGGAGGACGACTACGGGCGCGAGTTTCTGGACCTCATCCTGGCCATCCGGGTGGTGAAGGACCTGGACGGGGCGCTGGAGCACATCGCCCGCTACGGCAGCGAGCACACCGAGGCCATCATCACCCGGGACGAGCCCTCTGCCACCCGCTTCATCCGCGAGGTGACAGCCAGCGCGGTGCTGTGGAATGCCTCCACACGCTTCAATGACGGGGGCGAATTGGGGCTGGGGGCGGAGATTGGAATCTCCACCAGCCGATTGCACGCCTTTGGACCGATGGGGCTCAGAGAGTTGACCAGTCAGAAGTACGTCGTCCACGGGCAGGGTCAGGTGCGCTAGGGTGGCGGGCCACACATGGCACTGAAGAAGAAGACGAGCTCCCCGAAGGCGAAGAAGAGCGCCACGAAGACGGCAACCGCGCGCAAGAAGACCGCGGCCAAGAAGCCCAGTGCGCGCAAAAAGTCCGCGTTCCCCAAGTCGGCGAAGAAGAAGAAGCTCTTCAAAGCGGGCGCCGCTGCCACCGAGGCCCCCGCCGAGAACCCACGCGCCAAGGCGCTGGCGCACAAGGTGTCCCAGCTGCTGCTGGAGAAGAAGGCCACCGACGTGATGGTGCTGGACGTGCGCGGCATGGCCTCGTACGCGGACTACATCGTGCTGGCCTCGGGCGAGAGCGACCGGCAGGTGAGCGCCATGGCCGAGAACGTCCACGTGAAGGTGAAGCACGAGGACGGGCTGCACCCGCTGGGCAGCGAGGGCTGGGAGACGGGCCAGTGGGTGCTGCTGGATTACGGCGAGGTGGTGGCGCACCTGTTCCTGGCCGAGAAGCGCGAGTTCTATGACCTCGAGGGCCTGTGGGCGGACGCGCCCCGGGAGAAGCTCGCCTGAAAGTCCGGCTGGTGTCGGTGGGAAAGGACCGCTCGGGGCTCTTCGAGCCCGCGGTGCAGGAGTACGCCTCGCGCCTTTCCCACTACACCCGCTTCGAGCTGGTGGAGCTGCCCGAGGCCACCGGCCGCAAGCTCAAGGCCGGGGATGCGAAGACCGCCGAGGCCGAGGCCATTCTCGCCCGGCGCAAGCCCCAGGACTGGGTGGTGGCGCTGGACGAGCGGGGCAAGGAGCTGGACTCGGTGGAGCTCAGCCGCTACCTGGCCAAGGCGCAGGGCGGCTCGAAGGACCTGCTCTTCGTCATCGGCGGAGACGAGGGGCTGGACGAGTCCGTCCGCCAGGCTGCTCACCTGACGCTCTCGCTGTCACGGATGACGCTGCCGCACCGGCTGGCCCGGGTGGTGCTCATCGAGCAAATCTACCGCGCCTTCACCATCCTCAAGGGTGAGCCGTACCACAAGTGATGCGCCGGGTTGCCGCGTCAGGCGGCCTTTGGCCCCCGCGTCCGGGGGGCCATGATGACCGCGCCTACTCCCAACCCGTCCAGTGCCCAGGTCCGCATCATCGCCTCCCCGCAGTCGTGGGTGGAAGGCGAGGCCGTCCGCCAGCTCGAAGCGGTGGCTCGATTTCCCGGCATGCGCCTGGCGGTGGGGTTGCCAGACCTCCATCCCGGCAAGGGCGCCCCGGTGGGCGCCACCTTCGCCTCCGAGGGTCAGCTCTATCCGTTCCTCGTGGGCAATGACATCGGCTGTGGGATGGGGCTGTGGGACGTGGACCTGCTCTCACGTAAGGCCAAGCCGGAGCGGTGGGCAGCAAGACTGGACCTGGAAGGGCCGTGGGACGGGGACACGGAGGGCTTCCTGGCGGAGCACGAAGTGAAGCCCTCGGGCTTCGAGGCGGCGCTGGGTACGGTGGGCGGCGGCAACCACTTCGCGGAGGTGCAGCGGGTGGACGCGGTGCATGACGCGGCGACGTTCCGGGAGCTGGGGCTAAAGGGGGATCGGCTGCTGCTGCTGGTACACTCGGGCTCACGCGGCCTGGGCGAGGCGACACTCCGGGCCCATGTGGACCGACACGGCGCGGGCGGGCTGGCGGAGGACTCGGCGGACGCGCGCACCTACCTGAAGCGGCATGACCACGCGGTCGCCTGGGGCCGCGCCAACCGCGCGCTGGCGGCCCGGCGCATGCTGGACGGCATTGGCGCCAGTGGCCGGCGCGTCCTGGATGTGTGCCACAACAGCGTCACCCCGAAGGAAGTGGGCGGCTGTGCCTGCTGGCTGCACCGCAAGGGCGCGGCGCCTTCGGATCAGGGGCCGGTGGTGATTCCCGGCAGCCGTGGCTCGCTGAGCTACCTGGTGCTGCCGGTGGGAGACGGCGCCCTCAGCGGGTACAGCCTGGCGCACGGAGCTGGCCGCAAGTGGAACCGCACCATGGCCCGTGAGCGGATTCGCGAGCGCTTCAGCGCCGAGTCCCTCACCCGTACCTCCTTCAAGAGCCATGTCATCTGCGAGGACAAGGACCTGCTCTTCGAAGAGGCTCCGCCCGCGTACAAGTCCATCGACCGCGTGGTGACGGACCTGGTGGAGGCGGGGCTCGTCCGGGTGGTGGCCACGCTGGCCCCGGTGCTCACCTACAAGACGCGGGCCGGTGGGCGGGCCTAACGCCCAGCCGGAGTGAAGACCTCGACCCGCTCGC
>DASVVJ010000411.1:0-4636 GCA_036389955.1 Myxococcaceae bacterium | reverse complement strand
GCGTCTTCTCCAGCTCGGCGCGCACGTTCTTCCAGTCCTCCAGCCGCGCGTACGCCGCCGCGCGGACCAGCGCCGCCCCTCGGCTCGTCCCCCCCGCGACCTGCGAGAGCGCCTCCCTCACCCGATCGCGATCCAGCAGCGTGCGCCCCAGCCCCTCGCGAGCCGCCTCGCTCTTGGGCTGCAGCTTGAGCGCGGCCAGGTAGGACTGCTGAGCCTCCTCCAGCTTGCCGGCCGCGCGGCTCGCCTCGCCGAGCGCCAGGTGGAAGTCGAAGGCCAGCGGCCCCTGCGTGCCCTGCGCCAGCAGCGTCAGGGCCTCGGGGTACTTGCCCAGCTCCGCCAGCAGCCGCCCATGCGCCAGCTGCAGCCGCGCGCGCACCGCCTCGGGCAGCTCCTTCTCGGCACCCAGCACCTGCATGTCCTGCAGCGACGTCTCCAGATCCTGCCCCAGGGCCAGCCGGCTCTCCGCCACGCCAATGCGCGCCAGCGGATGCTCGGCGGACAGCTCCCGGGCGCGCGAGTACACCTCGAGCGCCTTCATGTGGTCATTGAAGGCCTGGTAGTAGCCGCCCAGCTTCACCAGCGCGCGCACGGGGCGCTGAGAGCTCTGCAGAGCCCGGTCGAAGCGCTTCACCGCCTTCTCCGGCTGCTTCTCCTCCAGCAGCAGGGTACCGGCGACGGTGTGCAGCTCGGCGGAGCCCTCTTCCTGAGAGTCCAGCGCCGCACGGCGCGCGACGCGAAGTGCCTGATCGTCCGCCACCAGCACGTCCGTGGCGAGGCTGAGCCCCACGTACGCGGTGCGGACCCCCGGCTGCTCCAGCGCCTGGAGCGCCTGCTGCCGGTGCTGTGCCACGCCGCCATGGTCGGCGTACAGCAGCGCGTGCGTGTACGCCGTCAGCGCCCACGCGCGGCTGTTGCCATCATCCATCTCCCGCGCGCGCTCGAGCAGCGTGAGCGCCTCGCGCAGCGAAGCGCTCGTGTCCTGGGAGATGAAGCGCTCGGTGCGATCCAGCACCTCCGCGAGCGTCTGGCCTCCCTGCTTCGCGCGCAGGGCGATGAAGGCGCCAATGCCCACCAGGAGCACCACCGACACCACGGCGCCCACGGCGAGCTTCATCCCGTAGCGGGCCAGGAACGAGGGCGTCGCGGCGTTCTTGGCGAGCTTCTCGCGAAGCTCCTTCTCGTACGCGGCGGCGATGGCCGCGGCATCCACCTCCCCGGAGTTCGTCCGGGGCTTGGAGGCCGGGGCCTGGGGCTCGACGGCATCCGGAATGTCATCCAGCAGCGCGCGCTTGGCCCCCCCAGCGGCGGCGCGAGAGCGGGCCGCGGGCGAGGTCCGAGCGCCGTCGGAGACGCGAGCGGCGGCCGGAGTCGCGGCCAGGCCGTCCTCTTCCTCAGGTGAAGGCAGATCTCCCAGCAAGCCTCCCCCCGAGGAGGAGGGCCGCTCGGCCCGAGGCGCACTGTCGGCCTCGGCGTACTGCCCATCGTCCACTTCGGCAATGGGCGGCCCCGCCCTGTCGGGGAGCTGCCCCGGCGCATCGGGATCGTCCAGATCGGGCAGCAGTCCCCCGGCGGCCACCTCGCGCACCGGCGTGGTCTCCTCCATGCCTTCCTCGGGCGGCGGAGGCATGGCCTGACGCATTCCTTCCCGCGTCTCGCCAGGAGGCAGCGTGTCCTCATCGTCTCCGAGCGGCGGGCGCGGCGGGTGCTTGTGGAAGTACACCACCTCCACCAGGGCAGGCCTGGAACGATCCGAGGCGCCCTCCTCCCCCGCCGGCGGCTGAGCCTGCACAGGCTGCGCGGCCGGGGCGGGCGGAGCCTCCCCTCGAAGCGCCGCGGCCTGGGCCTGAAGCTCCGCCAGCGAGCGGACCGCGGTGACTTCCTCCCGCTCGTCCTCGAAGGGCGGCTCGTCGAAGGGCGTCCGCTCGGCGGCGGGCGGCTCCTCGGAGGCCAGCGGCTCCTCGGAAGGCTGCGCCTCGGCGGCGGGCGGCGGCTCCTCGGCCTCCGGCTTGGGCGCGAGCGCGTTGGCGGTGAGCCCGGGCAGATCCGCCATCACCGGCGGCGGGCCACCGGCGAGCGCCTGCTGCGTCTGATCCAGCCACAGCCTCACCCGCCCATCATTGGGCTGCAGCGCGGCGGCCTTGCGCAGAATGGGCAGCGCCGAGCGGAACAGCCCCCGCTGCACCAGCACCTCGCTGATCAAGTTGTACGCGTGGGCGTTCTCTTTATCGACGCCAATGGCCCGCTCGAACTGCTCCATCGCCTGGGCGGGCTTGCCCAGCTGCAGCAGCGCCTTGCCCCACACGACGTGGCCGATCACCGAGTTGGGATGGTGAGAAAGACCCTTCTCACACACCTCAATGGTGCGCGCCGCCTCGCCCTGCTCGAGGAGAACCTTGGCGAGCTCTACAAATATCGCGGACGACGGATCCTGCTGCAGGATCTGTTCGTACCGCTCCACCATCGACTTAGGCATGGATGTTCGGAACTCCGGTGCGCGGGCGGGGTCCGAGACGATACCACTGCGATCTTGTTGTGCGACTCCCGGCGGGTGCTACCGTCGACTACCACCATGCGCCTGCTTGCCCGTGTACTCCTGTTGGCCCTGCTGGGTGGGGCCTGTGCCCACACGCCCCAGAGCACCGGGATGGAGGGGCTCAAGCCCATCGTGGAGCAGTTCAACCAGCGCATCCGCTGGAAGGACTTTCGCGGAGCAGCGCGTCATATCATCCCCGAGCGCCGGGAGGCCTTCCTGAAGGCGCGGCGCGAGATGCAGGACGAGCGGGACCTGTCGATCACCGACTTCGAGGTGCTGGAGGTGACGCAGTCTCCCGACGGGCTGCGCGCCTACGTCACCACGCGCTTCCAGTGGATGCGCCTGCCCTCGGCCACCGAGAAGACCGCCACGGTGACTTCGGAGTTCGTCTTCCAGAACGGGACGTGGCAGCTGGAGCGGATGCTCGACGGGCCCTTCGAGGGCGAGCTGCCATAAAAAAAAACCGCCCGTCGACTCGGGGCCGGCCGAGGCGACGGGCGTCGAAGGTTCCCCTATGGAACCCCCTAACCATGCCGCTCCCTAGAGCAAGGCCGGTGCCACGCCTCTGGCCAGCGGAGGTTGCTCGGGAAATCAAGCACTTGGGCTCGAAGGGGGCCCCCAGAGCCATGCCAACCGGGCCGAAGTCATGACACGGCTGTCAGGCGTCCATGGCCCTTCTGGGGAACAAGCCCCCTGACAGGATTGTCAGGCCCCTTATGACTACTCGCCAATGACGGAGCGAATGGTCTCGCGCATGGAGTGGCGAGGCTTCCAGCCCGCCTCCTTGAGCCACCGGCTGCCGTCCACGTTGCAGAGGAACTGGATGTGGTCCAGCTCCGGGGGCGGGAAGTTGGCCAGGCGGTACTTGAAGAGCATACCCAGCACGGGGCGGGCCAGGGGGTGCGGCACGGGGATGGGGGTGTGGCCCAGCTCGCGCAGCGCGGAGGACAGGGGCACCTCGCCGGGGCCCACCACGTTGTAGACGCCCTTGAGCGCGGGGTTGAGGGCCTCGACCATGGCGCGCGAGGCATCCTCCACGTGGATGAGCTGCACGATGGGGTCGAAGCCGGCCAGCATCCACGGGTAGCGCAGCCGCAGGTAGTTGGAGGGCGCGTTCTTGATGGAGGGCCCGACGATGTGCACCGGCCGGAGGATGACGGTGTTGATGTCCGGGTGCCGCCAGAAGAAGCTGTGGGCGAGCATGTCCACTTCGATCAGGTCGCGCACGCCCGAGAAGCGGCTGGCGGCCATCAGGGGCGCATCCTCGGTGAGGAAGTTGGAGTTGTCCGGGCTGGGGCCATAGACGTTGGCCGAGGAGAGGACGACGACCTTCTTCACCCCGTGCTTGGCGCAGTACTCGAGCAGGCGCGTGGTGCCCACCACATTGAACGAGTGGTGCTCCTCCTCGCTCATGCGCGGGTCATGCATGATGCCCATGTGGATGACGGCCTTGATTTCGTTCTTGCGGAAGACGTCCTCGGCCTTCTTCTTGCGCAAGTCCAGCTGGTGCATCTCGACGTCCTTGGGCTTGCCCACGAAGGGCCGCCGGTCGATGCCGATGATGCGCTCGCTCTTGTGGAGCAGCTTGGCGAGAGTACGACCCAGGTTGCCACTGATGCCCGTAACGACGACCGCCGGTCTCATTGCGCCCCCCTTCTGATACACACCTGGCTGCTCACCAGAAGATGCCCCGGCGTTCCTTGAGGCCCTGGTGGATCATCGTCTGAATGGCGGCCTTCACGGTGCGCACCTTCTTGTCCAGCTCGCTGTCCTCGTCATCCGCGCGGCCGGTGAAGTGCATGGGGTCGCCGAAGTAGAGGCGGTACTTGGTGGGCAGCGGGAAGGGCAGCCCCGTGGGCGTGAGCGGGAAGGCCGGGAAGCCCAACAGCTTCGCCACCGGCTTGACGTCCACCAGCGCGGGGGCCTGCTCCTCGGCGCCCACCACGGCGATGGGCACGATGGGCGTGTCCGTCTCCAGGGCCAGGCGCATGAAGCCCAGGCCGAACTCCTGAAGCTGGTAGCGCTGGGGCCACAGCTTGGCGATGCCTCGCGCGCCCTCGGGGAAGACGAGGATGGCTTCCTCCGCCATGAGCAGGCGCCGGC
>DASVVJ010000410.1:0-10900 GCA_036389955.1 Myxococcaceae bacterium | reverse complement strand
CTTCCAATGACGGAGTGGCGGCCTGAGGTTCGGTGGATGAGGTGTCCCCGACCGCCACGGTGCCCTCGTCGGGGGTCTGGGCGTTGAAAGCCCGAGGCTCCCAGTTCGAGGTCCAAAGCCACACCGCGCACGCTCCCGCTGCTGCCACCGTCAGCCAGGGCTTCCAGGCCCGTGTCCGCACAGAGGGCATGGAACGCTCCGGGCGCTCTTCTCCTCCCGCCGCGGCCTCCAGGGCCTGCGCCGCCTGGGCCGCCGTTCCTCTCTGCTCCGGTGCGTCCGACAGCAGGCGGACCATCACCTCTCGTAGCAGCGGCGCCACCTTGGGGTTGCTCTCCAGCAACGGCCCAATGTCCGGGCCCGTCACCTGCCACCTGCCCTGCTCATCCTGCCGCGCATCGAAGCGCGGTGGGTACTGGCCCATCACCAGGCGATAGGCCGTCACTCCCAGGGCGTACAGATCATCCTCTGGCGACGGCGCGTAATAGTCCTCCTCATGGTGCTGCGAGCGGAGGAAGACCCGCCACGCTTGAGGCGAGAGGTACGCCAGCGTCACCGGCGGCAGCGCCTGCCACGTCAGCCGCTGTGCTCCCTGAAAGTGACACGAGCCAAAGTCGATGAGCACCGCGCGCTTGTCCGACAATCGGACCAACACGTTGTCCCCCTTCACGTCCCGGTGCACCGCTCCCGCCGCATGTACCGCCTCCAACGCCCTCGCTACCTGCGCCAGCACCCGGCACACCTGCTCTCCCGAAGGCGCCTGCTGTTCGGCCCAGATGTACAGAGGCGTGCCCTGCACCCATTCCATGACAAAGAACGGGTACTCCTTCACCGAAGGCAGCAGCGCCCCACCCCGGTCCAGCAGGCGCGGAATGCTGGGGTGGTTCAGCCGCGAGAGCAGCTCCACCTCGCGCTCCATCCGCGCGTTCCACAACAACAGGGACACCTTGAGCGCTCCGGGCTCCGAGCGTCTCCAGCCCACCCGTTCGGCCCGGTACACCGCACCGTAGGCGCCCTGGCCCTGATAGGCCTTCGCTCGCCACGCTCCGACTCGAGTGCCTGCGGCCAGTGGGTGCACGCGCTCCTCGGGTCAGCTCCGTGAAGGCCACCCTACCCTGAGATTCTGGTGGGGGGGGTGAACTCCAGTCCCACCCCTCCAAGGGGAGGAAAGCGCCCAATTCCGGGAAAAACCTCAATCCATTCAAAGACTTGAACGGGAAACAGGGCCCTGATGACCGGAGTCACCACCTGGTGACGGCGGTCCTCAGTCGTCGGAGCCTTTGCTGTCGTCCACCAGCCCGTGCTTGCGCGCCAGCTTGCGCAGGTACACCCGGTCGATGCCGGCCTCGCGCGAAGCCCGGGACAGGTTGCCCTCACACCGCTCCAGCAGGCTCTTGAGGTAGTCGCGCTCGAAACCGGCGACGAGCCGCTCCTTGGCCTCCTTGAACGGCAACTCCATCTCGGGCACCACCGCCGCCGAGCGCGGCTCTCCCGTGGGCGCCCCCGCCATCTCCGGCAGCGCCTCCTCGCCCAGGTTCACCACCTGGTCCACCACGTTGCGCAGCTCGCGCACGTTGCCCGGCCACGGGTACTGGCTCAGCATTGCCCGCGTCTGCTCCGACAGCGCGCTGGGCGGGCGGCCCATCCGTTGCAAAACCGTGTCCACCAACAGCGGAATGTCCTCGGGCCGCTCGCGCAACGGCGGCAGCGTGACGCGCAGCACCGCGAGCCGGTGGAACAGGTCCGCCCGGAACTTCTCCGCCTTCACCGCCGCCTCCAGGTCCACGTGCGTGGCCGCCACCACCCGGACGTCTACAGTCCGGTAATCATTGGCCCCGACCCGCTTTATCTGGCGGCGCTCCAGCACCCGCAGCAGCCGCGGTTGCAGCTCCAGCGGAAGCTCGCCCACCTCGTCCATGAAGACGGTGCCCCCATGGGCCCGCTCGAACGCCCCCGCCCGGTCGCTGTGCGCCCCCGTGAAAGCCCCCTTCACGTGCCCGAACAGCTCGGACTCGATGAGGGACGGGGCAATGCCCGCCAGGTCCACGATGACGAAGGGCCCCTTCTGACGCGGGCTCTCCTGGTGGATGGCCTCGGCGCAGACCTCTTTGCCCGTCCCCGTCTCGCCCTGAATGAGGACATCCGAGGTACCCGGCGCCAGCCGTTCCAGCAGGGTGAAAACCTCGCGCATCCTCCGGCTACGCCCCACCAGCCCGCCAAAGCGCTCCCGCGAGGAGAGCAGCAGCGAACGCTCCCGCGAGTCCTGCGGCACCACCTTGACCGAGACCGCGCCCACCACCACCACCGTGCCAGGCCCCAGCTCCAGCTCCGAGAAGCGCCTCCCCTCGAAAAACGAGCCGTTACGCGAGCCCTGATCCCGGGCAATCACGCGGTCTTCTTGCACTTCCAGGACCAGGTGCAGCCGGGAGACGGTCTTCTCCGTCAGGACAATCTCACACGAGGCTTCCTTGCCCACCCGGTACTGCCCGGGCTCGAGCGGGTAGCTCTTGCCGGCCTCCGGGCCCGAGAGCACCACCAGCTTCAGCCGGACCGGACCGCGCTTGGCACTCTGGTGCAGGGTGGCCGTCGCCGTCTGGTTCAGGGGCTCGGGGGCCTGTCCCTCTTCATCCTGGTCGGACACGGCCAGGACCTTACCACGCGGGCTGTGGGCCTAGTTGTGCGCCTCGCGCCCCGAGGCCTCCGCTCCCGGTGAACCGCCGCCCGGACGCTTCCCCAACGTCGCGGCATGCTTCAGGTTTTCCTCCTCCAGCCCGGACTCGGAGGCCTTGGGGGCGTTCCTCACGGTCATCATCCCGCCCCCGCCGTGCTCGTCCCAGCTGTCCGCCACCGCCTTCTCGAGCTGGCTCGGAGGCAGGTACTCGCTCTGGCCCGTGGCCGGATTCCTCACCAGGAAGTTGCCGTGCTTGTCGATGCCGTCGATGACCACCCAGTGGGCCGCGCCCGGCTGGCCAGCGTTGCCCTTCGGGTCGAGCGCCCCGGAGTCCACCAGGGCCACCAGCTTGTCGCCGTTCATCAGGGTGGACTTCGCCAGCGCCGAGTCGAACTGCTTGACGCTGCGCGTCACCTCCACACCCCCGTACGCCAGCATCTTGGCCATCTCCTGAGGGGTGGTGCCCTTGTAGCCATCGGTGGTGCGCGCGACGAGCTCGCTCATGTACTTGCGGGGGTCGCGCATCTTCTCGGGCTGCTTGGAGCCGCCCAGCATGGCCGCCACCGCCGCGCCGCACATCTTGGGCTTGCTCTGCTGGAGAATGGGGGTGGTCTGCACCCAGCCTCCCTTGGAGAACTGCGCGGGCGACGCGACGTTGCGCAGGTCCAGCGTCGGCGCCCGGAAGACGGTGGAGGGCTCACCGGGCTTGGAGTAATTCTTGTACTTGTACTGGCTGTT
This sequence comes from Myxococcaceae bacterium, assembly GCA_036389955.1. Taxonomy (GTDB): domain Bacteria; phylum Myxococcota; class Myxococcia; order Myxococcales; family Myxococcaceae; genus DATHBR01. The sequence continues at coordinate 7,494 of DASVVJ010000410.1, read as the reverse complement.
CATCTTCTTCGCCGGCTCGAACTCGTCCTTCTGGAACGGGGGGTTGGCGGAGGGGGTGGAGCGCTTGGCCTCCTGCTTGGGGGCCGAATCCCTGCGGGGCTGCTCCGAGGAGCTGCTGAACACCAGTCCTGCCTTCCGCGACACGTTCACGAGAGCCATGGGGGATTCTCCAGACGATTCGGGACACGGTGAGGGGTTCATTCTACGCCGAGGTGGCAGGGGAGCGGTGTCCGGCACTCCGTGGCTGCCTTTCGTGAACGGGATGAGTTCAAATATCGGGCCATGGCCAGCATCCCCGGCGACGAGCCCACCCCGCCCCTGACCGACACCGAGCCCGCGACCACTCAGGAGAGCGAGCTGCCCCCCATCACCCAGGTGGGGCGCTACGTGCTGCTCAAGCAGTTGGGCCAGGGGGGCATGGGGGTGGTCTTCGCGGCGTACGACCCGGACCTGGACCGCAAGGTGGCGCTCAAGCTGCTGCGGCCGGACGGGCGGACGGACTCGGAGCAGGCCCGGGCGCGGCTGCTGCGCGAGGCCCAGGCGCTGGCGCGCGTGTCCCATCCCAACGTCATCCCCGTCTTCGACGTGGGCATCTGGGGCGCCCAGGTGTTCCTCGCCATGGAGCTCATCGAGGGGAGCACGCTGAGCGACTGGCTGAAGGCGTCGCCGCGGCCCTGGCGCGAGGTGCTCGAGCGCTTCCTCGAGGCCGGGCGGGGACTGCAGGCCGCCCACGAGAAGGGGCTGGTGCACCGCGACTTCAAGCCGGGCAACGTGCTGGTAAGCCACCGTGGCCGTGTCTACGTGACGGACTTCGGCCTGGCGCGCCAGGTGGGAAAGCCCGACGCCGAGGCGGCCACCGCGGGCGAGCCGCTGCCCGGGGATGCCGAGCACCGGATGTTGGAGGTGAATCTCACCGCGACGGGCCTGGTGATGGGCACGCCCAACTACATGTCTCCGGAGCAGTTCCGCGGCGCGGACGTGGACGCGCGCTCGGACCAGTTCAGCTTCTGCGTCTCGCTGTACGCGGGGCTCTACGGCCAGCGGCCCTTCGATCCGTCCTCCATGCGGGCCGCGGCCCTGTCCACCGAGAAGGACGAGGCGGGAGGCCAGCCGACGAAGGTGGAGGGCACCGCACGCAAGGCGCCCCCACGGCCCTCGGTCATCCAGGAGCCCCCGCGCGATACCCAGGTGCCGGCGTGGATCCGCCAGGTGGTGATGCGCGGACTGTCGGTGAGCCCCGCAGAGCGCTTCCCCTCGATGCAGGAGCTGCTGGAGGCGCTCTCCCAGGACACGCGGCGGACGCAGCGGCGGCGGTGGGCCACGGTGGGGGCGGTGAGCGCGGTGGGGCTCTCGCTGGTGGGCGGGGCGGTGTATCAGCGCTCGCAGGTGTGCGCGGGCGCAGGCGAGCTGATGACGGAGGTGTGGAACCCCACGGCGCGGCAGAAGGTGGAGGAGAGCTTCCTGGGCACCGGCAGGCCCTTCGCGCGGGACATGGCCTCGCGCGTGCTCCCGGTGTTGGACGGTTATGCACAGGCCTGGACCCAGCAGCGCACGGAGGCCTGTGAGGCCACGCGGCTGCGGGGCGTGCAGACGGAGGAGCTGCTCACGCAGCGCGAGGTGTGCCTGGAGCGGCGGCGCCGGGACCTGCGCGCGCTGGTGGAGCAGCTTCACACCGCCGACGGCCCGCTGGTGGAGAAGTCGCTGGAGGCGGCCCACGGCCTGCCCACGCTGCACGAGTGCGCGGAGCTGGAGTCGCTCACCGAGCGGCAGCGGCTGCCGGCGGATCCGGGCAAGCGCGCGGAGATTCAGGCGCTGGAGGAACGGGTGGCGGAGTTGAAGGCGCTGGTGGGCACCGGCCGCTACACCGTCGCGAAGGAGAAGGTCGGGTCCCTGAGCGAGGCGGTGGAACGCTCGGGCTATCTGCCCCTGGCGGCCGAGCTGCACACGTACCGCGGCTGGTTGAAGGAGCAGCTGGGACAATCCGACGAGGCGTCGGCGGATCTCGCGCGCGCCATCTACGAGGCAGAGGCCGGGAGAGCGGACCGGCTGAAGGCGGACATCCTCACCCGCCTGCTCTACGTCGAGGACGGCCGCAAGCGCTTCGAGGAAGCGGAACGCTGGGGCGGACTGGCGGAGGCCACGCTGCAGCGCATCGGCGGCGATCCGGCCCTGGAGGGCGTGTTGCTGGTGCACCGGGGCCACATGGCCGTGTCGCAGAAGCGATTCCCGGAGGCCCTGGCGCTTTACGAGAAGGCCCAGAACCTCGAGGAGAAGCGGCTGCCGCCGGGACACCCGAAGCGGGCCCGCATCACCTTCCTGCGGGGCGACACCCTGGCGAAGATGGGCGAGCGCACGCAGGCCGTGGTGCTGCTGCGGCAGGCGCTCGAGCAGACGGAGGCGGCGGTGGGCAAGCTGCATCCGGATACCGCGCGGCGCCACCAGTCGCTGGCCTGGGTGCTGCGCGAGTCGGGCAACCCCGCCGAGGCCCTGGCGCACGCGCAAGCGGCGTTGGAGATCCGCAAGGCGCTGCTGGGCACGGACCACCGGCAGACCATGGCCATGATGGCCGAGGTGGGCCAGTGCCTGCTGGACCTCAAGCGTTACCCCGAAGCGCTCGCGGCATATGAAGAGACGCTGGCCATCCAGCTCCGGGTGCTGAAGCCCGAGGACACGTACCTGCAATACACCTACGACGGAGTGGGCCAGGCGCTGCTGGGGCTGGGCAAGGCGCGCGAAGCTATCGCGCCGCTTCAGAAGGCGGTCGCCTTCACGGCCATGGCGCCGGATGTCTTGGCCATCTCCGGGTTCGCTCTGGCGAAGGCGCTCGCTGGGGATGGCCAGCGGGAGGCCGCGCGCTCCGAGGCCGAGAAGGCCCGGGAGCGCTTCACCCGCGCGGGCCAGGAGCAGCGCGCCGCCGAGGTCCTCGCCTGGCTCGAGGCCCAGGCGAAGCCCGGCAGCGGCCGCCCCTGATTCACCGCCTACCCCAGGAGGAACGAGAAGCGGCGCAGCAGCAGCTCGATGTCGAAGGGGAAGCCCGACGGCACCTCCACGGGACCGGGCCGTGCCACCGGCTCCGACGGCGGGACGGGGCTGGGCTTCACCACCGAACCCGGCCGGGACGGCGTGGCCGGGCTGGGCTTCGTGGCCGTGCTCGGGTCGTAGTTGATGCCGTGCAGCCGCGACTGGAACTCGGAGCGGGGCATCCGCTCCTCCGTGCCCCAGGGGTTGATGAAGTTGACGTAGTCCTTGCCGTTGACCTTCTCGGTGCCGGTGATGAGCACCTTGTGGCCGCTGCCGGCGCCTCCCCACCGGATGCCAGCCAGCACGTTCTGGCCGCTCGCCAGCTCGCTGTCGATCCGCTTCATCGCCGCCCCGCGCTCCGAGCTGCTGACCTCGTCGTACGCCATGTTCCGGCCGTAGACGGCGTCGTGGAGCACATCCAGGCTCGTGGAGCTGGCGCCGGCGCCGCTGCCCGTCCTGTCGTTGTATGACTTCTTTCCGTTGGAGGCCTCCATGAAGACCGGAGCCATCAGCCGCTGGGTGAGCGCACGGCCGGTGCCGTCCGGCTTGAAGGAGGTCTCCGGCTCACGCGTGAGCGTCGTCTTGCCGTCCGCCAGCTGCACCTTGCCGCTGGGGCTGGCCAGGTCCGACATGATTCGCGCGTACTCGGCCGGGTGGTTCAGCGCCAGGTTGATGGACATTGCGGTCGGGGCACAGGTGCCCCGCGAGCCCTGATTGATGGCGCTGGGCGTTGCCAGCTCCTGGACCAGATCCGTGACGAAGGTGTTCTTGTCCACGCGGCCATCGAGCTTGTCCCCCTTGGCCACCGAGGCCAGATGATCGAGCAGGGTGCCCTTGCCTGTCAGGTCCTTGGCGCCGGGCAGCTTGCCCTCGAAGAGCATCTTCTGAAGCGACAGCGCCGCCACGGGGTTGGAGGCGCCATTGAGGGTGGCCTCCTTCACCGCCTTGTACTGGGCACGTTCCTGAGCGGACAGGCCGGCAAGGCGCTGCTGCTCGAGCTGCGCGTTGGCCTCGAGCAACTGAGCGGCCTGCCGCCCACGCGCGCCACTCTTCAAGTTGCTCTTGGACTCCACGTTCGCGGCATCCGCCGTCACCGTCGAGCCATTGCTGCGGCTCTTGGTCGCGGCGCCATCGAGCAGCTTGTTCATCTCCTTGAGCGCCTTCTGCTCCGCGGGGCTGCTGGCCGGGGCCTTCGTGCTCTCGCGGGACGGCTCAAAGCTGGACTCCTCCGAATGGCCGGGAGCGGACGGCGCCGGCTTCGGCTGGGGACGGCACGCGCCGCTGCTCGAGAAACGCACGGACTGGGAGAACGAGGGGAAGGAACGGATAGAGGTCAGCGTGGACATGGGAGGCTCCTGAGTGCTGCGGGTTGGATGCAAAGCCATTGAGCAAGCGGTGGGCCAACCTGCTTTCCCCCTCGGCTTCGAGCAGCTCCAGGTCCTCGCTGGTGACATGAGTCACCGTGCTTCCCAGCCATCTCCGAGCGGATTTCAGGCGCTCCAGAGCGGATTCCGGCTGATGACAGAAGTCATCGCCTGACGTGAGCAGAGTGACGTCCGTCATCACCACCGATTCGGGATGAATTCGTTGCTTATAAGGAGAGCCGTCTCTCCAAGGGCTTTGGCACGCCGGACGCAATGAGGGGTCTTCGTCCAACGCCTCAGGCCTCGATGCCTGGGTCTCCCATCCCGAGGAAAGCCATGAAGATCTCGACCCCGAACCAGAGCGTGCAGTCCCAGTCCTCCTCCTTCTCTCCCGCGCAGCGGCGCACGGCGGAGAGCAACACCGTCGCGCGAGCCCCTGCCCGCGCGGCCTCCGGAGCCGCACCGCGTGACTCCTTCGAGATGAAGAAGCTGGACGCTCGCAAGACCGCGCGGATGCTGGGTGACATCAACGCGGAGTCCGTGGGCACAGCGGCTCCCGCCGCGTCCATCACCCGCTCCGCTCCCGCCGCGGAGGGGGAGGAGGCCAAGGCCGTCACCGTCACGGCCGAGCAGCGGGCCCAGGAAGCGGTGACGATCGTCACCGTCGCCGACCAGCGCCAGAAGATCGAGTCATCCCAGAGTGAGCTGCACGCCAAGACCACTCAGGAGGTGAGCACGCTCTTCGAGTATGCCCAGAACCTGAAGCCGCTCCCGGCCAACAGCGAGCTCATCCCCACTGGCGATCCCAACATCGTCAAGCTGGCGACCCGCGACGAGAACGGCATCCTCCAGGAGATCACCACCGCCACGAAGCACGCGGATGGCACGGTGGAGCTGGACACCGTCCGCGCCGAGGACGAGCGCCAGGAGCGGGATGTCGTCCGCCTCGGGCCGGATGGCTCCTCCACGGTGCAGCACGCCGACTGGGCGAACACCGGCACGGACCTCTCGCAGGCGCCCACCATCGAGTCCCTCAAGCAGACCTGGGATCCCAACGTCCTCGTCACCGAGAACCAGGTGCGCCGTGAGGGCGACCAGCTGAAGACCACCGAGTACGTGCAGGCGGGCGGTGGCGCGGAGCAGAGCGAGACCGTGTTCTCCAAGCAGAACCTGAACGACATCGACGACGTGCTCAACGAAGAGCTGGCGGACTCCTTCAAGGCCAGCATCGAGAGCGACCCCAACAAGGACCCCATGTTGGACGTGGCCACCAAGAGCACGTACGTGATTCCTCCTCCGGGGACCGCTGACGCCGAGGGCGAGCCGGTGCCTCCGCTCTTCACCCAGACCACGTCGTATTCCCGGCCGGGTATGCAGGCCACCTCGGTGGCGACCACGCCCATGGACACGGATGACCTGGACGTCGACGACGACCTCGAGCACGGCCCACACGGCGCGGAGGACCTGAGCAAGGTGATCTCCGCCTTCCGCGAGGAGGACGGCGAGGAGGACATCCAGGACAAGCTGCGCACGTGGACGCTCGAGAAGTCGAGCCCCAACAGCTACAGCAGCCAGACGTTCCAGGAGGGCAACGAGGACGCCGGCATCGTGATGCATCGCACCGTCGAGGGCGCCTCCGTCACCGAGACCTACTCGGGGAAGACCGCCCACCCCGATCCGAAGGAGGACGATCTGGTCGACGTGAACGGCACCACCACGCGCACCTACGCCGAGGACGGCTCGCTGCAGTCGATGACCTCCACCACGTTGAACGCGGACGGCTCGACGACGAAGAACGAGTACCAGTGTGACCGCGTGCCCACCGACAAGGGCCTGGAGGTGACCGAACGGATGACGAGCATCCGGACCGACCCCGAGGGGCAGAGTCACACCTCTCAGCAGACGACGAAGACCCTGATCTCCGACCAGGGGACGCAGCTGCTGTCGACCTCGGCCACGACGACGGGCCCGGATGGCACCCAGGCGCACTCGGTGGTGGATGAGACGGGCCAGAAGCTCTCGGTCACCCAGAACGGCCAGGAGCTGCCCATCACCGACCCCGCTCAGCTGCCCCCGGATCTCAACGTGCAGGAGCTGGCGCTCCAGGCGAACATCGCCACCGCGAAGACCATCAAGGACTACGCGATCAACGGCGGCGCCAAGGCCCTGGACCTGATGAAGCTGGCGGGCTCGGTGGACCTGTCGCCTGGCGGCCAGCCGGTGGCCTTCGAGAAGCTGTTCGCCACGGGCTACAAGCTGTTCGGCAATGATGCGGTGCAGCGGGCGCTCCAGGGCGGAGCGGGCGTGCTCGGCGCGGCGGGTGGCGCGGCGGGCGTGGTGGCCGGCGGCCTCCAGGTCTTCGATGCCGTGCGCAACGAGAACATCCCGCAGATCATCCAGGGGCTGGTGAACGTGGGGCTGGGCGCCTCGAGCATCTACCAGGGCGGCCAGGGGTTCTACAACGCCATCAGGGGCATCGCGAAGCCGGTGCCCATCTCCACGGGCGCGCTGATCCCCAAGTGGTTCCAGAAGGTGCCGGGGCTCAGCGCCCTGAGCAAGTCCACGGGCGTGCTGCGCGTGCTCAAGGCAGTGAAGGCCCTGGGCGGCATCACCACGGTGCTGGGTGTGGCGCTGGGCGCGGTGGACATGATTGACGGCCTGCGCAAGGGCAACTGGGCGCAGGTCGCCAAGGGAGGGGTGGGCGTCGCCAGCACCATCGGCGGAGCGGTCGCCAGCGGAGCGGTGGCGGGCGCCGTGGGTGGCCCGCTCGGGGCCCTGGCCGGCATCATGGTCGTCGGCGGCTTCGCGCTCGGCGGCTGGCTGGTGAACAAGTTCATCGATTGGGCCTTCGGGCCCGACCGGGACATGGCCGCGGTGGCCATCTGACCGGGCGCATGCCCAGGGCGCCGAGGCGAGTTTTCAACCGATCCGCCTCGGCGCCCGTGGCCACGGGGTTTCTTCTCGGGTAGGTACCGCCCGCCACACGGAGTCCAACCGGCAGGAGCGACCATGAGCGGTGCACACCCCTTCGCTACGGCAGTGAACGCACAGCTTCCCGACTGGCTGGTGAAGGAACTGCACACGCACAATGCGCCCCTGCCGACCGCTG
>DASVVJ010000409.1:0-7843 GCA_036389955.1 Myxococcaceae bacterium | reverse complement strand
CTCTGTGGAATCGCTCTTCAGCCACATGCTACAGCTCCTCGGACAAGCTCTGCAGACGGGCACGAAGCGCCGCCATTTCCTTCAACAGTCCTACGCGGGTACGGCTACGGCGGGGAAGACGTTGAATGCTTCGCTCGGCTTCGGCCAGAAGCTGGCGCGCTCCTGATGCATCGTGACCTGGGTGCTCCTGGCACCATTGAGAATACAGGCTGGCGACATGGTACCGACGCTCGACGTGAGAGTAGCCGAGCCGCTGTATCCGCCGCAGGGCACGATGGACCTCAGGCCATGGGGCCTCCCGTGCGAAGGCCTCCGTGAAGAGGGTTTCAGCGATTCGTCGCTTGAGTTCGCGACGTTCAGTGGCTGTCCTGACAACCTGGAGCAGAAGCTTCCGCTCCAGGACCCTGAACTTTGCCTCCAGCTTCGCGTATGAGCTGTCGAAGCTGCTGACGAGCAACTCATCGATGGCGCGCGCCGTTTCCGTAAAGCGGCGGCATGAGGCTGCGGACACCTTCAACGGCACGCCCTTCCATCATCGAGACAGCGCACGAGACCTCCTTCCAGCGGCGTTCGCCGTGTGTGCGCACCGCTCCACGGAATCATCAGCCGCGCGCCTGGCCTCCTCAAGCCGCCGGATGGCAAAGAGGAACTCCTCGTACGCTTGTAGACATGGACCAACGTATGACTGGGCACGCCGCTCGGTCAGAAGGTCAGACGCGGCCCAGGTGGCGGTCCTCCCTTTGTGGAGACGGCCATCTTCTACATGCTACACAGCTTCCATGCCTCACCACTTGTGGTCGCTTCTCCTGCTCACAAGCAGTGCGCTCCTCGTCGGTTGTGCCGGCTCGATCCACCTGGGGCCTGGAGCGCCACGGCACTACTCCCAGGCCATGGACTCGGCGACGAGCGCCTGCCTGCGCAACCCCCGCTGCTACATGCCCCCGCCGGGCGAGGATGCAATCATCCCGTGGCTGGCGCGCTCTGTGGAAGCCGCGCAGACCGTCTCGGCTGTGGTGCGCCTGCTGGAAGCCGCTGAGGTGGCGCGCGTCGAACAGGTACTCAAGGACTGCGCCAACGAGGCGAGCTTCAAGGTGGACGAGCAGTGGCTGGGCAAGGGCAACCGTCCCACCCGACAACTCTGCCAGCAGGTCTATGAAACCGACGCGCGTGGAAACAAGGTGACGTGGGCCATGCACCTGGGGAGGGAGAAACACCGGGTGGCGCTCGAATGCGTCCACAAGGAACTGGGAACGAAGCTCGCCGACCACCTCAGTCTTCAGCCTCAGTACCGCTACTCCCTGAATCCGCGGAAACTGGAACTGCTTGATCCACGGCAAGTGGCTGAATGGCTGCGGGATGGTCTTTACAGTCTGCTGCTGGGCACGCTGATTCCAGATGTCGTGGTCCACGCAGCGGGCAATCCACTGCATGTCCAAGCTGTCTTTGATCTCAAGTTCCCGTGCCCATCCAATAATCCCGCCCAATGGCACCGATACCCGGACAATCATCCTTATCGCGAGCTGAATCAGGGGGAAATTTATAAGGAGGCATTCAACGTCGAAAGCACCCTGATCGCTCCTGGATTTGGGAGGCTCTGATGACCGCTCACTACCCCAGGATACGGTTCTATCAGGAGTTTTACGGTGAGAGGTTTCTGCGTATCCGAGACAGCATCAGCATCTGCTTCTACATGAAGCGTCCCCACCAGGAGGTGATTCAAGGAGTGCTGCGCTCCCTGGAAGTATATCGCCAGGCGATCAGCCCCCATCGGCTGGGTTGGTACGTTGGCCTCGATGGGAACTATTATGAACTCGACGACCCCAACTGGGAGAGCATCCGCTCGACCTTGCTGGCTTACCGCGGAGGCAATTGCTTTCTTTCACAAGAGCCTGATCATGTAACAGGATACGAATTTTGTTATCGCGGCTTGAGACGGAATGAGGTTCCTGAGATTCCCCATCACCGGGAGAGCATCTGCGCTGCGTTCTTCTGGCTTCCCACCGAGTACCTGGAAACACATGGCCCAGCGCGAGTACGAACACTGGCGCTCGAGCTGGCCTCGGGCCTGCCGTTCAGCTCCGGGCACGCCGGGCTTTCCTTTCAGTACCCCGAAAGCATTCTGGATCTTGCACGGCCTGTTCGAGACTTGTGCCTTCGCTATCCTGGGTTCGACCTACCCACGACCGAGTACCTTCCGATCGAGCTGGGAACGCGCATCAAGGGCGTCCACTGGATCAACTTCCTGGGCCCGCCCGTTCTGGACCAGCTTGGAGGCGTTGAAGGACTGCGCTCCCGTTTTCGCATCCCTGGCACCACTGTTGAACCGCTGGGCAGTGAGCGTGCGGTGGTGACGCTGGGTGAGTGGCCCGAGGCCGGAGACCTGGAACAGGGGCTGACGCTGCCGGCGCACCGCGAGTTGGCTCGTGTCCTGGAACCCTGGCTCTACAACTTGCCTGCTGGCGTATGGCGCTCTTTCACCAAGGATGACATGAGCCAATGGGACCGGCGCTTCCTCGACCCGCAGGAGCCCGGGAGCCAGGACTGAGAGGCAAGCCTGTGGGTCCTGGAAGTGAGGGCGCGCGAGTCAGAAGGCCCAGCGGTGCCCAGGTGGCAGGTGCTCGTCGCAGAGGAGTCGTCCCTCGACGCGCGCTCCGTTGCAGAGGCCGATGTGAGAATCGGGCCGCTCCCGATCGGTCACCCAGCTGCCACACACGGCGCACTGGCCGCAGTTGATGGAGGCGGGGTCCAGCTCGGTGGACCAGGTGGCCTGCCAGCCCAGAGGGCGCTCCGGGTTCCCCAGTGCCGCATCCACGCTCTCGATCAGCCGCTGCTCCAGCTCTTCGAGCTCGGAGAGCCCTGAGCGGGACTCCTCGTCAGAGGCTTCGACCGCCACCGTGAGCGTCACGAGGAAGGTTTTCCGGGCCATTACGGCTGGTCCGAGGTGGCGGGAGGCGGTGTCGTCAGTATGACTGGCAAGTAGCACCCGTCCTTCCATGCGAAATAGCCACCTGTGCACGGAGGAGACGTATCTGCCTGGCGTATCCAGCACCCTCCGTGGAGTTCGATTTCCTGTTTCGCGCACGGTGGGCGTCGCTGAGTGTCGAATGGCTTCGTCGGCATGTTGTGGCTAATGCTGGCCTGCTCTGCCTCGGGTAGCTGCGCGCGCTCCTGTTTCTTGAGCGCTGCCTCAGCAAGAGCCGCCCTGTCTTCTTCCTTCTTTCCCTGAACCTCCTGCCCGGTCTGCGCTCCTGGCACACGGCGCTCGGGACTCCAGAGAAGAACGGCCAGCGCGACTCCCAGAGCCGCCGCAGTGCCCCACCCCAGCCACTCCACTCCACGGCGCCACGAGCCCGACGGCTCTGCTCGCCCGGGGGCAGCACGGTCCTTCAGCGGGGTGATGCGGCGATTGGCCTTTCTCCCGGCTGTCTTCTCCGCATGCTCGAGGGCTTGAGCCACCTGCGCCGCGCTGCCCCGAGCTGTGGGCCACTCCGAGAGCATCTGGCGGATGAGGTCCGCCAACTCCGGGCACACCGTCACCTCTTCCTCGGGCCGCACCCACTCCGCCTTGGACAGCCGGGGAATGGCCCCTTCCTCCTCCCACACCAGTGCGTCCGGCGGGTAGTTGCCGGTAACGAGCCGGTGCGCCATCACTCCCAGCGCGTACACGTCATCGGCCGGGCCCGCCTCGTAGCGCGCCGTGGCGCGGCGGCTGAACCGGTACTCGAACAGCTGGGCCTCGGGGCTCCAGTAATTCGGTGTGCCGACAGGAAACCTCGGCTTCGTGAGCACGCGGGCTCCCCGGTAGGTCGCCGAGCCGAAGTCCATCAGCACCGCACGGCCCTCCTCGGTCACCAGCACGTTGTCGCCCTTCACGTCCCGGTGCACGCCTTCCACTTCGTGCGTGGCGGCCAGCGCACGGGCGACCTGGGCCACCAGCTTCAACGCCTGGCGCGAGGTGAGCTTGTGGCGCGTGGCCCACTCGTACAGCGGCACGCCCTCCACCCACTCCATCACCAGAAAGGGCAGGGACGTGCCCTCCGGAGACGTCCACGTGCCCGAGTCGAGCAGGCGCGGAACATGCGGGTGGTTCAGACGCCGGAGCAGTTCCACTTCCCGCTCGAAGCGCTCGTCTCCTGGATGCAGCGCCAGCTTCAATGCACCAGGCCTCGCGCCTTCCTTCCCTACTGGCTCAGCCAGGTAGATGACGCCATAGGAGCCTTGTCCCTTCCGGCTCACCACCCGCCAGGCCCCCACCTCAGTCCCAGGCCGCACTGAGGCCGCATCCCCCGCGTGGAACTTCTCCATCAGGCTCCTCCTGGCTCACCCCTGGTGGGCGGCTTGACCCGACAGGCGCTCATGATGGCAAGGAATGTAGTGCGTCCCGTCCCCTACTTCCCGAGTTTGTTCTCGAACCCTCGTTTTGCCCACAGCCGCGCGAGCTTCCTGCTCGGCTTTGGGTAGCGACGAGGATCCTGCGGATCGAGGCTGCCCACCGCATCAACGGCCATGGAGACCTGCCCGACACCGAGCTTCAGGTTCCGGGCGAGCTTTTCGATGGCATCCACCCGGCCCGTCTTGTCCGAGCGGTGAGCCAGGTGAAGATCAATGGTCTGGTCCATCTCGGCATCGGTCCACTTGTGCTTGACCACGGCCCCGTCGTCCTGGTCGGTAACGGCAGGGTTCATTGTTTGCAGGAGCGCGGTGATGACCGCCGTTCGACCCTGTTGTTTCAATTGCTTGAAGTCGGGAACCTGCGACAGCAGCAAGTCGAGGAGCTGTGCCTCTGGAGTCGCCAGTAAGCTGTTAAGGACGACAACAAGCTGGGTGCCGAGGAAGAGCACCGTCGCTCCCGGATTGACCTGCTCTCCGATGAACTCGGCCACGAGCTTGGCTGGTGCAACGGCGAGATCGATGACGACCCTTTTCTCCGATGCCGCGATCTCCTTCAGCTCACCAGGGAAGCGCTCTACAGCCGGGACAGTGTCCGCATAGACGAAGCTGAAGTCGGTTCGCTCAAGAAACCAGGTCAATGTGCCGGCATCGTGGCAAAGAATGACAGGAGTCATCGGATCCTCTCGGGTTTGATCAGGCCATGCGTAGGCCGGTGATGCTTTGTCGCCGCACGACGGACAGACCGTTGCGCGTGATGAATATCTGGCTGTCCGTGTCGACGAAGGGCTCAGTATCTGGGAAGTCGCGGACGGCGTCGAGCCGTCCCTGACGCAGTTCCACCCGCGTAAGTCCGGCATCCGTGGCGCAGAAGAGCACGTCGCCTGCGGCGCACTTGCCGCGCAGTGAGCCGAGCCACGAGTGATCTCCGGCCTCCGCGTGAGCGCTGGCTCGCACCGTGCCGTCCGCTCCCACCACGACACAGTGGTGCACCGTGCGGCCGTTGCTCTCTTCCGCCAGGAACAGCCAGGCGTTCTGGCCTTCGAAGAGGCACTCCACGTCCACCAGCTTGCCCACGGGCCACGGCAGTGTGAGCCCGTCTTTGATGCCGGGGCGCTCCGCGTCGAACACGAAGGCTCCGCGCAGGTTGCCTGCCCGGTGGAAGCCCAGTCCGAAGCGGGGTCCCACGAAGAGCCGCGTCTGGCCCTCCAGCACGTCTCCGATGCGCTCCGGTCCGAAGGTTCCGTCCTTCCATAGCCCTCCCGCGTGCGCCCAATAGCGGTGGCGCGCGTTAGTGGCGAATGCGGCTCGGCCTTCCGGTGCGTCCACGCCCAGCCGCTCCGGTGCACGGCCTGGCGCGAGCACCGCCAGCTCCGCTCCCCGGCTCACCAGCGTCACGTCTCCTTGCAGCGCCCAGCGCAGCGATGGATCCAGCGGGCTCTGCAATACCGCACTTCCGTCCTCGCGCCGGTATGCTCCGTCCTCGTGGTAGAGCCAGCGCAGCACTCCGTCCTCGGCGCTGGCGTGCACGAGCACCCCTCGCGTCGTGAACAGGCGCGTGGCTGTCACCTCGCCTCGCGCTGCCGTGACTGGTGTCGCCGCAGCTGCCGCGTGCGGGCTGCACGTGGGACACGCCAGCTTCGCGTGCTCCAGGCCGCACGAGGCACAGGCTGTGAATCGCAGCGACTCCAGCAGCCGCAGCGGGAAGGTGCCTCGCGCGTCCTCGACGAAGATGCGGTGGAACTGGTGCAGCAGATCATCCGGCAGCGTTGCCAGGGGCAGCGCGGGCTTCGGGTACTGCACCTCCGGGTGGAACACCGTGAGCCGCTGGTGCACCCGGGCTGCCGGGCTTGCTCGCGGCGTGGGCGGCGCTGGCCGGTGGATGCCTCCGTATGGTCCCACGCACAGCAGGCTCTGCATCAGCGCCACCGTGTACGCGTACCAGTCGCTGTCCGAGGAGGCCTGAAGCCCTGGACTGAGTCCCGCGCCTCCCGTGCCCGTTAGGCGCAGCGGATCCAGGAAGCGCTCGGTGAACACCGCCGAGAGGAACGCTCCGAACTGGAAGCTGTCCGCGTCGATCAGGTACGCGTCCTTCCCTGACACCAGGACGTTGAGATCGTTGAAGTCCCCCACCACCACCCCGCTGCAGTGCACCTCCTCTAGTGTCCGGTGCAGGCCTCGCAGCACCTCGACCACGTGCGCCGAGGTGGCTCCCGCCCGCCGGTACGCCGGATCACTGAATCGCCGCAGCGGTTCCACGTTCTCCAGCTTGCGCATCGCGTAGCCCAGCACCAGGTTCCCGCGCCGATCCGTCGCCAGCACTCCCGGCACCACCACCTTCGGAGGCAAGATCGCCGGGAATGCCCGCAGCTTGCGCTGGTGCTCGTCCAGCCGGGCCCGCGCCGCCGCCTGCTCCTCCCTCAGCCCCTGGTAGTCCGGGTGCTCCGGCGGCTTGAAGACCTTGAGCGCCCGCCCATCCCTCAGGTCGAACACGTCCGCCTCGCCCCCCTTGCCGAGCGCCTTCGTCGGATCCAGCCGGACCTTCTTTCCCTCGAGGTACACCTCCATGGCTCAGGCCCTCCCCATGCCCCGGCGGCGCAGCACGATGAGCGTCGTGTCGTCCGCCAGCAGTCCCGGCGTGCGCACCATGCGCCTCGCCGTGAAGTCCGCCTTCACCGACTCCCGCCCCAGCATCGACAGCCGCCGCCTCAACGCGTCCGGGTTCTGGAAGTACCGCTCGTTCGTCCAGAACTGCGACAGCGGTCCCACCGGCTCTTCCGTCTCCGGCACCCGCGCCTCCGTCAGCTTGCTCAGGTCCACCGCCCCGTCCGTACCCAGCATCAGCGCCACCACCTCGTCCGTGGGCACCAGTGCCTGCTTCTCCAGCTTCACCGTGCCCTGTGGCAGCAGCCCGTAGGCCAGGTACGGCGGCGCGTTGTTCGGAAACGGGCCCAGCGCGTGCACCGCTCCGTTCAGCGCCCACAGCCCGTCTCCCGCCGCGAACACCAGCGTGCTCCGGGGCGTCACCACCGCTCCCACCACCGTGAAGAGCAGGTGCTCGCCCACCAGTGAGGTGCCCAGCTGCGCCGTGAGTGACGAGAGGAACTTCAGCACCTCCGTGCGCACTCGCTCGAGGAACTCCGGGTCATCTACCGGCACGCCCTGCCCCAGCACCGCGAGCGCTGCTCGCCCCACGCACTGCGCTCCCAGTTGTGCTCCCACCTCGCTGTGCGCCCCGCTGCCGCAGCCGTCCGTCACCACCGCCGCCAGCACGTCCCCCTCTCCGCACACGTGCAGCGAGTCCTGGTTGTTGCGCCCCGTGCGCACGTGCTCCCGCCCAATCACGGACGCCGCGGCGATGTCGAAGGTCGCTAGCATTGGGTACACCTCTCCCGTGCCCTCTCGTGGAGGGGTTGCGCGGAACCCTCACCCCGGCCCTCTCCCGAAGGGAGAG
>DASVVJ010000408.1:0-11420 GCA_036389955.1 Myxococcaceae bacterium | reverse complement strand
GTCCGCCGAGAGCAGCTCGTCCTCGAGCCCCAGGCTGGGCACGGTTTGCGCGACGACGACGAGGCGCTCGGGCTGGGGGAAGGTCAGCGGCCGGAGCACGACGCTCTGGAGGAGCGCGAACATCGCGGCGTTCACCCCCAGCGCCACCGCCAGCGTGACGATGCAGGCCGCGGCGAAGCCTCGCGACGTGCGCAGCGAGCGGATCGCGAGACGGACTTCGTGGACGAGGTTCGACATTCGGATACCCACTTGAACTCTTGTCCTCACATTACACCTACGATGCCGCCCAGCGCCTGGTCTCGTGGACCCACAACCCGGGCGCGCAGGAGGCTGCAGTGTCGAAGGATGAGGTAGCACCGGCTGTCCGCAGCAAGCCGCGAAGGATGGCCGGGTATCTCGGCTCGCTCGTCTTCCACCTCGTCTACGTGACGCCCATCTTCTGGTTCATGGAGCTGCTGCAGAATCAGCTCTACTGGGTGCTCACCGGCAAGCCCGGGTGGACCTATCCCCGCTCGCCCTACAACTGGTTTTCCTTCGAGAGCATCGGTCTGTGGGGAGGCTCGGTGGTCATCATCTGGTGCCTGCACTTCTTCTGGTTTCTGCGCCGGGACGTAGGCCAGGTGAAGCGGATGATTATCGCCGGCTCATTGTGCTGGGCGGGCGAGTGGCTGGCGGGCTTCGTCGCCGCCGAGGTGTTCCATCGCCCCCTGCAGGTGTGGACGGACGCGCCGCTCGTGTACGTCGGGTTCAGCGCGCTCTTCTTCTGGTGGTGGAACGTGCTGCTGTACCAGCTGTTGACCGTCGACATCGCCAGGCTGGGCCGCTCCGTCAATGGACGTTCAGGGTTGCCCGGACCTTGACCAGCTCGGCTTTCCACCCGGGATCGCTGCTGCTCTGGATGAGTTGATCAAGCGCCTGGCGGTGGGCCTCATTCAGGGCCTCTTGCGCCGTGGTTGCGGTGTCGGGCGCGATGCCTTTGTTCTCCTGCTCGGGCTTCCCAGTCGACGAGCGGCCCGTCGAGATCCAGATCGAGAAGTGCTCGTTGACGCGCTGCGAGCCGCCTGGAAGTGTGGCCCCAGCGGTGGTTTCACCGATGAGCGATGCGCGCTTCAGCCGCTTCAGGTCGGACACGAACGACTCGGCGCCCGAACCGGTTCGCTTGCTGGTCAGAACGAAGACCGCTTTGCCGATGTACTTCTTGCCGGGAACGTGCGCGTAGGTCCAGAGCTGCCGGACCTCGTTCGTGCCGGACTCGACGAAGTCCCCGAGCTTCACCCCTTGAGGATCTCGGCTCTCGAAGCGCCGAAGTTTTCTCTTCGCTATTTCTGGCGCGCCTGTTCGATCTCCTCGGCGGAGGGGGCCCCGGCCATCACCGAACGAACGGGGATCGGCTTGGCCGAAAAATGCAGCGTCAGGTGTTTATCGTCGAAGACACTTCTCAGGTCGGCGGTGATCTGCTGAGCGAAGCGGTCGCCATCCGTGAGCGAGTCGTAGTCGCCCCGTTTCTGCCGCAGCCGGAGTTCCGCCTCCATCTTCGCGGCGACCTCGGGATAGGCGTATTTCGCCTTCAGCAGCGCGACGAGCGAGTCGAGGGTGCTGTCCCGCATCTTCTTGCTGAGCGTGACCGGTTGCGCGGCCAGCGAAGCGTGGAATGGCAGCAGAAGAGCCAATGCAGCGAAAGCCAGGAGAAGATGTTTCATCACAAGCGTCCTCAAGTTCCTCCACATAATAGGAGTGTCTCGCATCATGCGCCCAACAGCTCGCGCAGGCGCTGGGACTGGCGGCGTGACAGCTCCACCTCGCGGCCTCCACGGAGGCGGGCGATGAGCGTGCCGCTGGGGCCGGGCTCCATGCCCTCTACGAAGTCCAGGTGGATGAGGTGCTGGCGGCTGGCGCGGAAGAAGCGCGCCGGAGCCAGCCGCTCCTCCTCGCGAGTGACGCGGCCCTTCAGGGCGATACACGAGCCCAGCACGAGTGTGGGAGCGGTGATGCGCGGCAGCTCCGGGCGCAGGTCGGTGGTGCTCACCTCGTAGTAGGCCTGAGCCACGGTCTCCGGATCCGAGTCCGAACAGGATCAGGGATGGACGACGCATGGGAGGCTCCCGAGAAGCACCGCGGGTGGCGGTGGGGTTCGGGAAGCAAGGTACGCAGCGTCGGCTCGAGGACCGGGAATTTGTGATGAGCGGTTCCTGGACGGGATGAGCGGCGTCCCGTGCCAGCCACGTCTCAGCAAGACGCCTGCAGTGCAGGTAATAAAAGCGGCCGCTCCTCGTCTTCTCTATGTACCCGGTGAGATGGCTGCATCCGACAGCCCCCTTCCCGGTGCACACGAGGGGCTTGTGCCGAATGCCCGGGACGCCCCTCTGTCCATGTCCGACCGGGCCTCATGGAAGCTCAACCCGCTTATCCACAAACATAGGAGGCACTCATGCCTACTCTCAGTGAAGAATCCCCAATCCGGTTCGAGGATAAAAACGAATTCGGGCGAACGGTCGAGCAGCTGATGCGGCGTCCTTCTGAGGTAGCGAGAGAGAAGGCGATTCCGATCCTGGCTGGCAGAACATCGATACTCGACATTCTGCAGAAGCTGCAGGCTGTGAAGACGAAGAAGGGCTTTGAGGACCTCCTGGCGAGGCACTCGGCTTTCTTCGAACTTGCTCAAGATAAGGACAATTCATCCAAGCTCTCCTTCTTGAAGTCAAATCCAATACTGGCGTCCCTGGCGTCCGAGTCGGGTGAGATCCGGGTTGGCAAAGATGCCTACAACGTTTTTGACCCAGGAGACGTCCAGTCGCTGAAGAAGATGAGGCCCATGCCGGAACTGGAGCCTGGTACGGGGTCCGGTGGCGAGACCGTAGGAATCTCCTCGAGCTATACCTTCACCGAGGAGCCCCCTGAGTGGATGGTGCAGTCCTTACCTTGCGGCCCATGGACTGTTTTGCCGGGTTACCCGACCAAGTTCTTCGACGTGGCGATCGGGGGACGCACGGTGCGTGTCCAGTTGTGGAAAGGCTCCTGCCCCGATTACGTCGGCCAAGGAGCAGGCGGCGTAGGCGCCGAGGTCGGCCTTTACAACCGCGATACCTGGATGCCCAACACATTCTGGTGGCCGGACTATAAGCACAAAAAGAATATGTCGTTCACCCTGGTCAATCCGAGGACAAACGCTCCATTCTTTTCCGCCAGCAGCCCGGGTCCAATCTGGTGGCTGCATAAATGGATGAAGTTCCCCAGTTATGACCAGTACGTCATGGACCAGAATCGGAACGTGCCGGCCAGTACAGCGGAATACATCTTGCGTTACAGCATTGACGGACGCTCTTTCTCCTGGTGACCGGTAGCATTGAGAGCCTGTCGAAAAAGCCCTCCCCACCTCCAAGCAAGTCGCCTGTTGTCAGGGGGGTAGAAACGTCGTCAGGGGCTTTTTCGGCAGGCTCAGCTGGCGGAAGGTCTCTTCATCGGCTCGCGACGCATCGTTTCCGCCCCTTTGAATGGCAGTGGGGCGCTCGAGGTGCTACGGCCAATCCAGCGATTTGAGTAAACTCGGGCGCCATGGCCAGCGCAGCGGAGATCGTCCGCCACCACGAATACGACCCGAACGGTGTGGAGTACTTCGTTCCTCCGCAGACGAGCCAGCACATCGAGGTGGTTCCGTACGACCCGTCCTGGCCGGACGCGTTCGCGGACCTCGCCGCACGGCTCCGCGCCGCGCTCGGTGAGGTGGCGCTCTCGATCGAGCACGTCGGCTCCACCTCCGTGTCGGGCATGCCCGCCAAGCCGATCATCGACATCGACCTGACCGTTCCCGACTCCAGGGACGAGGGCGCCTACCGCCCGGCGCTCGAGGCCGCGGGCTTCCCGGTGCTGTTCCGCGAGCCGGTCTTCCACGAGCACCGGTTCGCCCGCAGCAGCTCACCGCGCGCCAACATCCACATCTGGAGTCCCGACTGCGCCGAGGCCATCCGGCACCGGATGCTGCGGGACTGGCTCATCGCGCACCCGGAGGATCGCGAGCGGTACGCTGCGGCGAAGTTCGCTTCGGCCGAGCAGAACAACGCGGAGCGCGGCAGTGGGATGGACTACAACCAGCGCAAGCAGCCGGTCATCCGCGACATCCTGGACCGGATGTTCCGAGCCCATGGGCTCATCGACTGACCTCAAAGCGAGCCCCCAGGAGCCCCTTGCACCCGCTTGTTCCAGGCACCCAGGTAGGAAGGTGGCGAGTGAAGGCCTGGCAGGGCCAGGGGGCTTACGGTGCCGTGTATCGCGCCGAGCGCGTGGGTTTCAGGCGCACGGAGCCCGGAGCGCTCTAGGTGTCCTTGCTGGGGAACCACTCCCAGATCGAGCCGCTGCTGAGGCAGGTGATTCAACGGCTCCTCTCGGACGCACCGGAGGCAGCCCCGGCCAGGGCAGGCCCGGCCAGATGAGAAAGGCCGGTGTTCAGGAAGCATAGAGCTCCCCATCAATGGAGGCTTTCGCCGCCTCCCTCCGCCCAGCCCCACTCACCTTCGGCTGAGCTCGGCTCCCCGATGATGGGTTACTTCGGCGGTCCGCTGTAGCCCGCCTCCTGGCGCAGCGCATCGCCGTCCATCAGCACGCCGTCACTCATCACCAGATCCACCTTGCGCAGGTCGCCGATACGCTTCGAAGGATCGCCGTCGACCAGGACCAGGTCGGCTTCCTTACCTACGGCGATAGAGCCGGTGCGCTTGTCGGCACCGACGTTGCGAGCGCCGGCAATGGTCGCCGTCGCAAGCGCCTCGGCCGGCGTCATGCCGCCTTCGACGTAGAGCTCCAGCTCGCGCACCAGCTCGAGGCCGTAGCCGTCCGTCCCGGCGACGATCGGAACCCCGGCCCTGCGCATCTTCGTGACGTACTGGCACAGCTTGGCGAAGCTCGCGCGCGCGTCGCCGCGGCTGAGGTCATCGGGCAGCCGCAGCCCGCCCGATTTGAACCCGCGCTCCGTTGCCGCGGGCAGCGTTCCGGCGTAGGCGCTGAAGGACGGGCCCAGGGTGCCCGCCTCCGCAAGAACCACGCGCTCGAACACGCCCAGGGTGGGATCGACCACCGTGCCACGCTTGGCCATGGTCTCGATCACCGTTCGCGTGGGCTCTCCGTCCAGGTCTACGTCCTTGAAATACTTGCTCGGGCCGAGAAGCCGCATCAGCCCGTTGGACTTGGCGACGACCTCTTGAGGCATCGCCTGCATGGTCGCGAAATAGATGTGCGTGATTTCGTCATAGCCCGCATCGATTGCATCGAGCGTGCGCATACCGGCGGGGATATGGCCGTGCACGTTCAGCCCCAGGCGGTGCGCCTCGGCCGCCGCTGGCGCAATCCACTGCGGGTCCATCGACGTATAGAATTTGACGCCGGTGAGGCCGGCCGCCTTGATCCTGCGCACCGCCTCCAAGGTCTCGTCGAGGTTCGAGACGGTGATGCTCCCTTGAGCGGCCAGTGGGCCCTTCTGGTCGATGATTGCCGAGCTGAAGCCTTCGGGCGCGAGCAGCTTGCCCGCGGCCCGCCGCTCGCGTTGCGACTTCGCAAGCTCGATCGAGGTGCCCGGGTCTCGATACGAGGTGACGCCCAGCGCAAGCTCGCCAAGGGCGGTGAAGTCGTCAAACATGTGCATGTGGCTGTCCCACAGGCCTGGCACCAGCGTCTTGCCCTGGCCGTCGATGACCCGTGCACCCGCGGGCATTCTGGAGGAAAGCCCAGCTCCAACACCGGTGATCTTGCCGTCCTCGACGAGCACATCCTGCTTCGGCACGAAGCGTTCGGCATCGGCGTCGTAGATCTGGACGTCCTTGAACAACACCGGCCGGCGCGCTTCCTCCGTCATGAAGCGGGTGGCGACCGCCGGCGCAAGCTGGGCGATGGCTTCCTCCTGTGCCTGCTGCATGGCGAGGAGATTGCCCTCGTAGCCAGCTGGCAGAAGCGCGAGGCCGACGAGAGCTCCGAAGAACTTGTCGCCCTCCGTCCACACGGGAATCGGCGTCTGGTGGATGCCGCGGGTCAACTGCAGCGAGATCCTTTTCTTTCCCCGCGGGCCGTCGACCTCCAGCTCGCTGATCTTTTCAAGCTGCGCCCGGCCGGAAGGAAGCACCGCCATTCCGCCGCTCCCGCCAGCGAGCATGCGCTCGATTCGCGGTGCACTCGACAGCAAGGTGCCGCCGTGCGCCAGATAGAATGCCGGGGCCTCATAAGGCACGCTGCCTTTGTCGACGGAGCTGGTCCAGCTCGCCTTGCCGCCAGCAATGCTGAAGCGCTCCGCCGCGTCGCCTGTTGGGGTGACGCCGCGAACCTGAAGCTCCGCCGGCATGCCATCCGCGCCGAAGCGGATGGTCTCGTCGGTCTCGAAGACCAGGCCGCGCACCAGAATGGATTGGCGCAAGGCGAGCCGGCCATCTGGCAGCCTCCACATATATTCGTCGCCGTGTTTCCCGGCCCTCGACACGACCACGAAGTGTGCAGCATCCGCGGGCGGAACCAGCAGCTGCTCCTTCGGCGTCGGCTCAGCGCGAAGCACCGCCGTCGCGCAGCCGGAGAGCAGAATGGCAAGAATGGCGCAGCGCATGGCCCCTCTCTCAGCGACATCGTGCATGCGGGCGAGCCGCGCCTTGGAGAATCCTCTGATGCTCATCGCTTGCCACTCCTCCCGAAGGATAGGGAGGTCGAGTGCTTACCAGCACCGACCCGGTGTGCCACCTGTAACCCCGGATTTTCCTGGCCGTGAGGGAGACCTGATGGGTCGGCGTGGCGTGCATTGACGGTTTGCTGTACCTGTGTTCAGTCTGCAGGTGCGCGCCATGGCTCCTCAAAGCGAGCCCCCAGGAGCCCCTTTGCACCCGCTTGTTCCAGGCACCCAGGTAGGAAGGTGGCGAGTAAAGGCCTGGCAGGGCCAGGGGGCTTACGGCGCCGTGTACCGGGCCGAGCGCGTGGGCTTCAGGCGCTCGGAGCCCGGAGCGCATTGGAGGCGGCGGGAATCGAACCCGCAGCAAGCTGCTTGGACGCAAGCGGCACCGATATCCCAGGCGGGGACGGGCGTTCCCAGCAGCGGGTGAGGCCAGGCATGTCGGTGTGGCGGCCACACTGAAATGCCCTGATCAACGAGTGAGCATCCGCGACTGGACGGACGTCGATGAGCTGGGAGTTCATGCTGCAGGTCGGTACGCACCCACAAGGCCCGCTGTCGCTGCAGATCGCCCGCGCCATTGCCGAGGAGATCCAGCGGGGGCGCCTGAAGCCCGGCGAGCGGCTCCCATCCACGCGCAAGCTCGCGGCACAGCTGGGCTTGCACCGCAAGACCGTGATCGCTGGCTTCCTCGAGCTCAGCCGGCAGGGCTTGATTACAACCGAGCCTGCGAAGGGCACCTTTGTCTCGATGGACCTTCCGGTGCGCACTGGGGCATCGGGGCGGCAGGCCAGGGCGGGTGCGGCCGGATTCCCGCTTCCCTCGCTCGTCCTGCCGGGGCGCGGGGCGACTCCGCGCTCCGAGCTGCTCCTGCTGGGAGGAATCCCCGAGCTCTCGTTCGTCCCACGCGCGGAGCTGTCGCGCGCGTACCGGCGCGCGCTCCTGGGGCGGGGCGCACGCCGGCTGCTCGACTATGGCGATCCACGCGGCGAGCCCCGCCTCCGCGAGACGGTGGTCGAGATGTTGACGCGCAGCCGGGGGGTGTGGGCGACGCCTGAGAGCATCAACATCGTCCGGGGGACACAGCAGGGGTTGTACCTCGCTGTGCGGACCCTGCTGAAGCCGGGAGACTGCGTCGCCATCGAGGCGTACAATCACCCCGCTTTCCGGGGCGTATTCCAGCTCGTCGGTATGGAGTTGGTGCCCATCCCGGTCGACGGCGACGGTCTCGATGTGGCCGCGCTCGAGGCGCTCTGCTCCACCCGGCGGGTGAAGGCGGTCTACATCACGCCGCATCACCAGTTGCCCACCACGGTGACCCTGAGCGCGGACCGGCGACTCCGGCTCCTGGAGCTGGCGCGCCGGCGAGGCCTGCTCATCCTCGAGGACGACTACGACCACGAGTTCCAGTACGAAGGCCCGCCGGTGTTGCCCCTGGCGCATTCGGACCCGTGGGGCGTGGTGGTCTATTTCGGCACGATGTCGAAGATCCTCGCGCCTGGCCTGCGGCTGGGCTTCATCGCGTCGACCCCGGAGGTGGCTGAGCGCATCGCTGGCTATCGGGTCTTCGTCGATCAGCAGGGTGACCACGCGCTCGAGCGGGCGGTGGCGGAGCTCATCGAGGACGGCGAGCTCGAGAGACATGTCCGACGCGCGCGCCGCCTGTACCGCTCCCGCCGGGATACGCTCGCAGAAGCGTTGACGCGTCACGTTCCGGATGTGGTCTTCAGGGTCCCCCCTGGGGGCATGGCGATCTGGGCGCAGGCTCCCGGCGCGGACGTCGACGCCTGGGCTCGCCGCGCGCTCGCCGCGGGAGTCTCGTTCCAGCCCGCAAGCCACTTCGCGCTCGGAGCCGCACCGATCGACCTGGGCCGCTTCGGCTTCGCGGCTTGTGACGAGGCCCAACTCGTGGAGGCGGCTCGCCGTCTGGGCAAGACCTACCCGCGCTCCAAGGGCTGAGGTCCCTCGGGTCTGCGGTTCCGGCGAGCTGGTCTCCTTCCCTTGTCGGAACTGGACCCCCTGCCGGGAAGTCCGTTTGTTAGTTCTTCGAGGCAGAAAGGGAGGAAATCGATGAACACGCGAATCGTTGTCTCCAGCCTCTTGTCCTTGTCACTCGCCAGCTGTGGGGTTCGCTCCGATGCCGAGCTCGAGCGGCAGCCCCTCGAAGCCGTCTCGGAGAGCCAGGAGCTCTCCGACCACGGGCCGCAGCTGGTCCAGGCAGGCAGCGCCCAGCAGTTGCTCGCGGTGACCAGCGACAATTACGTGCTGTATCAGGAGGGCACCCGGGTCTTCGCCTCCGCCCTCACTCCAGGGGCGCAGAAGCAGCAGGTCGCCGAGGTCCCCGCCGGGAATCTCGCCTTCGTCTATTCCTCCGGAAAGGTGGCGTTCTGCTGGACCAATCCGGACCGCACGCGGCCCGGCTTCGGCGTGAGCCCTCTCGTGGTCTGGAGCGCCGCCACCGGTCCGCACCTCGCTGATAGCGCATCCCCGATCGGCACGTTTGCCACCGCCGCGAGCTCCGACGGAACGTCGGTGGTGTACCCGGCGCGGAGCAGTGCCGACCAGACCACCGGCGACCTCGAGCTGGCTTCGACCGATCTCTCGCGCCGTACGACCTTGGCGGCGGGGATCCCGATGGGCTTCCCGTTCGGCTTCTGCCGGCCTTGGGCGGCCTTCAGCGGCGACGGGAACGGGTCGCAGCCCGTCGCCCTCTTCTGCCAACCGGGAGACAGGACGGGGACCCTGGCAAGCTGGAGGGGAAGCACGAGGACGGACTTGCTCACGGGTGCCGCGACGCCGCCATTCTTCACCGCGGACGAGAGCGGGACGTCGTTCTTCACCACACTCGCGGCGACCGCGACCACGCCGGCGACCGCGGTCGTTGTGTCGAAGGGGCGCGCGCCCGTCGTCGTCGATCAGAACGTCGCCCGGACTGGCTTCATCATGCACGACGACACCGTGGTCTACATCTCTCGCGCCGACGGCCGCGTCTCGCTGAAGCGGTTCGATCCGAACACCGGGGCGAGGACGACGATCTCCGAGACGCTCTTCAACTTCCTGACGCCGCTTGCGGGATCGGACCTGGTCACGAAGCCGTGGTTCTCACAGGATCGCAAGAAGGTCTCCTACTCCACTGTTGTCTCGAGCAATGGGTTCGGTCTCGTGGACCAGAGCTGGGCTGACTTGAGAGGTGAGACCCAGTCCTTCGTCGCTGATTCGCAGCCGCGCAACTGGAGCGGCGTTCCCACCTTCACCGGCGACTCGAAGCACTTCCTGTTCTCGCGCAGCACCGATGCTTGGAACGGGTTGGGTGCCTTTTTCGCTCAATCGGAGGAGGGGCCCGCACGGCAATACAGCGACGACAAGGGTTGGAACTACCTTGCCGCCTCCGGGACTCATGTGTCGTTCATCGACAACTTCGATCTCGTCACGTTCACGGGCGATCTGAAGGCGGTCGACGTCTCCCGCGACACGCTGGACCCGCGCCGCATCGCGACGGGCGTGGATGCCAACTATCTGGCGAGCCCGGACGGCCGGCTGGTCATCTACACGAAGAACTTGCCGGGCGCGACGGCCGGGCTCTACGTGGCCCGCGTCGCCAAGAACCGATTGGGTCCCGAAATGCAGGCCCTACCCCCATCCCCAGAGTGAGAGCGCTGAAGAGCGGCGGGATGTTCTGCTTGGAGGCGGCGGGAATCGAACCCGCCGCCTCCAGCGCGGGTCTGCTGTAGCGTGCTCTCGTAGGCCCCGATCCCCACAAGCAGGCAGGGGCTCCACGGGGGCCCGTGGGAGGCGGACGGTAGCGTGTGCCCTGGCGAGGTGTGGCTGGGGAGGGGCAGGTGGGAACGCACGGGTGGGCGTACCGGCGAAGGCAGCCGGAGGGGACGGTGCTGTACGAGGCGGTGCGGGAGAACCTGGCCACATTGCTGGCGGAGGCGAGCGAAGTGGGGCGTGGCCTGCCCCGATACGTGGAGCGGGACTTTGCCCGGTACCTGGAGTGCGGAGTGCTGGCACACGGCTTCGCGCGGGTGCGCTGCGAGAGTTGCAAGGACGAGCTGCTCGTCGCCTTCTCGTGCAAGGGACGAGGGGTGTGTCCCTCCTGCAACGCGAAGCGGGCGCACGTCACCGCGCACTTGGTGGAGGGGGGGCTGCCGCGCGTGCCCTACCGGCAGTGGACGCTGTCCTTTCCGCATCGGGTACGGTGGGTGCTGCTCAAGGACGTGGGGCTGCTCTCGGACGTCCTCACCGTCTTCCTGCGCGCGGTGTTCGCCCTGCAGCGCCGGAGGGCACGGCGGCATGGCCTACGTGGTGGGCAGGTCGGGGCCGTGTCATTCATCCAGTTCTTCGGCTCCGCCTTGCAGGTGACTCCTCATTTCCACTCGCTGGTGCCGGACGGCGTCTTCGTGCCGCAGGAGGGCGGCGTGCGCTTCGAGCCGTTGCCTCCGCCCACGCAAGCAGAGGTGAAGCGGCTGCTGAGGGGGGTACGCCACCGGGTGCTGCGCCTGCTGGAGAAAAGAGGGGCCTTGCCCGCCCAAGGGCCTGAGGACGCGCGGCAGGCGTACCAGGCGCACTCCCTGCAACAGCGGCTGCGCTGGACGGAGGTGGACGTGCGGCCCCCTCCCCGAAAGCAGTCCCGGTGCGCCTTGCTGGAGGGCTTCTCCCTGCACGCCAATACGCACCTGCACGCCAACGACAGGCAAGGACTGGAGCGGCTATGCCGCTACGGGGCGCGCGGTGCGCTGGCGCTGGAGCGGCTGTCACGAGCGGAGGACGGCCGCATCGCCTA
>DASVVJ010000407.1:0-1596 GCA_036389955.1 Myxococcaceae bacterium | reverse complement strand
TTCGGGCAAGCAGGCCAACTTCTCCGGAGCGACGCTGACCCAGGCGCGCCTGCGCGAGGCCCGGCTGCGCTCGGCTGACTTCTCCCGGGCTCAGCTCGAGCGGGCGGACTTCTCCCAGGCGGATCTGTGGCAGGCCCACTTCCGGCACACCACCGCGCTCAAGGCCTCGTTCACCCGGTGCCAGCTCGAGAAGGCGCTCTTTCTCCATGCGGACCTGCGCGGCGCGGACCTCTCCCACATTCAGGCCCCGGGTGCGGACTTCTCCCATGCCCGGCTGGACAAGGCGGACTTCACCTCGGCGCTGCTGAAGGGCGCTCGCCTACATCGGGTGACAGAGGCTGGAACGCGCTGGACTCAGGCTACGCTGACGGATGTGGAGCGGACGGATCCGGAGCGTGCCGCCGCCGAGGACTTCAAGCCGGGCCGTCCCGGGGCAAGTCCCCCGGGCAAGTGAGTCCTTTGACACCATGAGCTTTTCAGGAGACGCCATGCCGCAGCCTCTACCCGAGCCTCCCTCTCAAGCGCCGGTGGCCGAGCCGCGCGCCACCCTGATTCCCGCCACGGTGAAGACGGTGGTCCCCGGCCGTGTCGTGCTGGAGCTGGAGGGCCAGGGCAGCGTCCACGCCCGGGTCGCCGTGCCAGCGCCGTATGCGCCGCGCGCGGGCGACAGCGTCCTCGCGGCCCCTGGCCCGGGGGGCGAGTGGTTCGTCGTGGGCGTGCTGGTGGCGCTCCGCGAGGCCGCTCCCCTGGTGCTCCGGGATGGCACGAGCGCCACGGTTTCCGAGAGCCCCGAGGGAGAGGTGCTCTCGGTGCGTGACAACGCCGGGCGGCTCGTTTTCGAGCACCATGCGGGCGCTGGCCGCAGCGTGGTGCACGCCCCCGCGGGCAACCTGGAGCTGCGCGCGGATCAGGGCGGCATCCTGCTGTCCGCCCGGGACACGGTGCGGGTGCACAGCGCGCGCGAGGTGCGCGTGGAGTCGGACCATGCGGTGAAGGTGCAGACGACGCCCGCGGCCGGGCGGCCTGCCTCCTCGCTGGCCATGGACGCGCGGGGGGCCCGGCTGGCCACTCCGCACCTGGAGGCACGCGCCAACAAGGCCCGGGTGGAACTGGACGAGGGCTCGCTCACCGCGCGGGCGCTGAGCACCACCTGCCATACGGCACGCCACACCGTGGACGTGCTGGAGGTGCAGGCCGGCCGCATCCTCGAGCGCGCGGAGAACGTCTATCGCGAGGTGAAGGACCTGGCCCAGACGCACGCCGGCCGTGTCCGCCTGGTCGCCGAGACCACGTTCCATCTCTTGGGCCGCCGCACCCTGTTCAAGGCCCGGGAAGACCTGAAGCTCAAGGCCGACAAGATCCATCTCGCCTGAGGAGTGACCCCCATGTTTCCGGCTTCGACCAAGGGGGGAGGCATGTGCTTCGCCTTCCCCAACGTGTGCAAGACGCCCGCGGCTCCCTCGCCCCTCCCCATTCCGTACCCCAGCATTGGCCAGTGCTCGGGAGCCAACGGGGACACCTGCACTCAGAAAGTGAAGATCCTCAACAAGGCGGTGATTCACAAGAGCTCGGAGCTGTCCTCCACCCGCGGAGACG
>DASVVJ010000406.1:0-3446 GCA_036389955.1 Myxococcaceae bacterium | reverse complement strand
GGTCAGCTCACCGGCACCCTGGAGTACCTCAGCCCAGAAGCCTGGAAACACGCGAGGGACCAAGAGGATCGCTACAGGCCCACGGCCAAGGACGAGCAGTGGGCGCTGGGGGTGACTTTCTACTGGCTGCTGACGGACCGGCTTCCCTTTGGTGTGCGCGAAGATCCCCTCATGACGCGACGGGTGCTCCGGGAAACTCCCAAGGAGCCTCACGTCATCAACCCCCGCGCACCGCCCGAACTCGGGGCCATCTGCATGAGACTGCTGGAGAAGAACCCAGAGGACCGCTATGCAGACTTGAAGGAGATGTGCGGGGAGCTGCACCGGGCGCTGGAGACACCTGTGGGTGTGGCGACATGGGATGCGCCACTCGGCCAGCCCGACGCGCCCGAGTGCCGAACGACCGATATCGACGCGACGGTGCTGGCCGAGCACGGAATCGACCTGGCACTCCTGAAGGTCAGGCCCCCTCGGCGCGGGCGAGTGCTCAAGCTGCCCGAGTCCATGGCACCAGCGCCGCCCCTCGTGCCTCCACCGGAGCCCCTGCCACTTCCGAAGGCCGAGGGCGCAGCACCAGCCCCAGGAGCCGCCGCGGTGGCCGTGGTCGTTCCAGAGCCGCTGCCGGTCGAAGTGCCATCCAGCCCGGTAGGATGGAGGCAGAGGGTCCTGTGGGCCTTCCAGACGTCCGCCCGTCGAGCTGCCTCCTGGACGATGATGCTGGCACTGGGACTCATCATGGTGCCCCATTCGGTGGGTAGCCCGGCTCTCCACACGGTGGAGGCTCCCGTCCGCCTCGACATGCCTGCACCCTGGCCAGAGGGGCTCCAACCCAACGGGGAAGTCGGCTCCTTTGCACCCTGGCAGGTAGGCTCCTCGGTCCAAAAACTGGAGATTCCGCTGCAAGCGCCCGAATCTGGCTCGGACGCGGCCTCAACCTCCGCGTCCGTCGTTGAGGCGACGCTTCCCAAGGACGAGCCAGACGTGAAGAACGTGCTGAAGAAGATCAGGAAATGTGTCGGGGTGTGCTGCGTCGCGGGCGCTATCGGGTGTGTGAGCAACACGACGGTGGTGCGGTCTCCTCCTCCCCCCCGGCCCGGGCCGTGCCCCGACAAGGTGGTCTTGGAGATGGAGAGGTGGGGGATCACGGTCCCTGAGTCCTTCAAAGTCCAATGGCCTGGGACGAAACTTGGAGAGGACGTTACTGTCCGCGAGGGAGTGGTGAAGCTCAGAGGAAAATCCCGGACCGGCCGACCCAAGTTCCGCGAGGGCGTGTTTGAAGGCAATCTCTTCTTCGGGCCGGATAGGGTCTACGGCAACTTCACGAAGGTCACGACGCCTGAGGGTGACGAGTTCGCCATCTGCGCGGAGTTCATCGGCCCCAGGGGTGAGAGCGGCGCGCCCATGAAGGAGCCTTCCTCTGGGGAGTCCGCTGTGATTCACAGTGGCCCTGTCATCCGAGTCTACTTCTAGCCCCGTCTGAAAGTTCAGACGTAGCCGCGAGTTTGAGGCTACCCGATGTCTCTCCTCTCTTCAGGTGGGCTCACACTGGTTCTTCTGACAAGCCCTGTTCAGACGAACACTCCGAGTTTTGCTGAATGCGAAACTGCGGCGCCGCGCGTTGACCTCCTGCCCGAGAAAACCGGGGCGCCTTTCTTGGCGTGCATTAGCGGCGACCTCGTGACGGTTTTCAGCTTCAACACGAACATCGGCCACGACTTGGTAGCGCTCCAGGGGCGTGAGCGATTCGAGAGCTTTGAGGTTGCAGGCCGCATGATCGTGCTCAAACCCAAGAGGAACCTCATGCCAGGGGAACGGTTCCTGTTGACAGTACCTTTCCTTGATGGCGAGGCACCTGCGAGTGCAACATTTCTCTTGATCGCGCACCCGGCCCTCGCGACACGCCAGATCGACGTCTTTCGTCACACTCGTCCTGTCGAGGCGTATCAGCAGGAGGCTCAAGAGGTCCGGGCTGAGAACGCACAACTACGAAGCCGCGTGAAGCAGCTCGAAAGCCAGGCAATCACG
This sequence comes from Myxococcaceae bacterium, assembly GCA_036389955.1. Taxonomy (GTDB): domain Bacteria; phylum Myxococcota; class Myxococcia; order Myxococcales; family Myxococcaceae; genus DATHBR01. The sequence goes on along the minus strand of DASVVJ010000406.1, from coordinate 1,421 downwards.
AAGGGCGGGCTGACTGGACTCCTTGCCAACGGCATCCTTGGCGAAGGTGGTGTCAAGGCCGAGAGCCTTAACAACCTGGAAGGTACGCACGGCAATGCACTGGATGTCCATGAGTGTCTGAGCCTTCGCGCCGTCGACAGTAATCGAGTGGCGCTGTCACTCAGCATCTCACAGCCGCAGCCGCGGGAGTGGAGCATCAAGGAGATCTTCCTGGCGGATGGCCACGGCGGGGTTTTCAAGCCCATGACCTGGCTTGGGGAGGGACCGATTCCCCCGGGCAATGTCCCACAATCCATGATCCTGGAGTGGCAGCTCAAGGGCAGCGAGGTCGCGCGCTCTTTCACCCTCGTGGTGGTCGGCAACGATGGCCGGACCGTTCGAGTGGGCAGGATCGTATTCCCGCAGTAACGATCTGTGCCGCGCGCTTCCTGAAGCGCGGTTCGGGCGTTGGCTCCCTCGGGGATCGAAGCCGCCCCATCTGCTTGGGTATAAGCACTTGGCGGGCGCCTTACGGCCCGCTGGCGCCTGGCCATCCCGACCGGGTGTCTTCCTCCAACCTCAACGAAGAGTACATCGCGAGCAAGAGGCGCATAGGCACCAGCTCATGTGTCCTCACGCCCGAGGTGCGTCTCAACCTCTGAAGGAGGACAACATGCCTCACAACATCCACAGCATGGTCTATGCAGGCAGGGAGCCCTGGCATGGACTCGGAACGCCGCTGCCGCGCAACGCGGACTACGACACCATCGTGGAGGCCGCCGGCTTCTACACGGCCATCGAGCGCGACGTCTCCGCCCCTCCATGGGGGGGCCAATCCCGGACAAGAAAGCCCTGTTCCGGGACGATACGGGCGAGTTCCTGGCGGTCGTGAACAAGAGCTACGAGATCATCCAGTTTGAGGAAGTGGCCAGAACCCTCGTGCGGGTGGTCTGCCAGAACACCCTCGGCGTCGCGCTCGGGGAGAAGGACGGGGCCGAGTTCCATATCGTCCACACCGCCAGCGCGAAGGTGCGACTGAATCAGGCGGGGCGCGCTTTCCGGCGCCTCCTCCAGGGCTACGAGCTCAAGGGGCCCTACGTCTTCTGCGGACCCGGTGGCGAGCGCCTCACCCACAGCATGGTGAGGCGGTGGTATCCCAGACCTGTATCCGCGCTGGCCTCGCCAAGCGGCTCGGCTGGCACGACCTGCGGCACAGCTTCGCGTCCCATCTCGTGATGCGCGGAGTGGCGCTCAAGGCCGTCCAGGAGCTGCTCGGCCACGCCACCATCGACATGACCATGCGCTACGCGCACCTGAGCCCGGACGTGAAGCGGGACGCCGTGCACGTGCTCGATACGCCGAGCCCCGCCAGGGGCACATACGGGACACATGAGGGCTGAAACGCCAGCGGCCGGAACCCCTTTGGAGGATTCCGGCCGCTT
>DASVVJ010000405.1:0-11056 GCA_036389955.1 Myxococcaceae bacterium | reverse complement strand
GCCCTTCAACCGGGCCTTCATGGGCGCCGTCACCCAGACCGTCACCGGCGAGCTGTGGTTCTGCGGCGGGCGCGCTCCCTTCTCCGCCGAGTGCCAGGCCTACAACCCCAGCGCCAGGACCTGGGCGGTGAAGCCCTCCCTGCCCTCGGCACGCGCCGAGCTGTCGATGGCGTTCGATCCCGTCAGCGGCAACCTCTACGCCTTCGGGGGCCGCGCCTCGGACAACACGATATTTGGCGACCTGCTGGTGCTGCGCTCTGGCGCGACGAGCTGGGAGTCCGTGACCCCTCCCGGCGCCGCCCCGGCGGCGCGCTACGGGCACCTGATGTACTTCGACCTGGCGCGCAACGAGCTCGTCCTCGCCGGCGGCATTACCCGCGACCCGCTCACCCTGCGCACCAGCCGCCCGAGCGATGTGTGGACCTACAACGGCACGGCGTGGACCGAGCGGGGCACCCCGGCGGCCACGGCCGTGGCGTACTCGCTCAGCGGGCAGATCACCGGCGGGCCCGCCAACGGTGAGGCGACGGTGCAGCTCTCCACCGTCAGCGGCGCGGGCAGCTCGGTGACGGTGGTGCTCGATGCCCAGGGCAGCGGCACCTATACCCTCACCCACATTCCCCCGAACGAGGAGGCCGTGCTCCTCGTGCGCGGGTTCGACCGGGCCCTGGCCTACCCGAACTCCCTGTGGACCGCTACCGACGCGGACCTCGCCCCGTTGACCGCCAACCGGACGCTGAACATCACCCTGCCGCCGGGCCCGGCAGTGCTGGAGGTGTCCTCCGGTGCGGTCCTCTTGCCCACGAGCTGGCGAGGCAAGACCTCCACGGCCTTTGCCTCGGCGATGTTCACGGACGAGAAGTTCCCCTTCGTCAACAATGGCCTGTCCGATGACAGCATGCTGCCGGGCCGTTACTCGGTCGTCGCCAAGCGCGCGCAGCCCCCCCGCTCGCAGTACATCAACCTCTATACCGCCAGCGAGCTGACGTGCGAGGACCACGGCCTCTACACGTACCTGCCCACGGTGCCCCCCACTCTGACAGTGGGTGGCAACGTCACGGCCCTCTCTCCCGGCCAGGCCGAGTGCGTACCGATGGGCACCGCGGGCGTGGGCCAGGCGCGCATGCGCATCGCCGCCTCCGGGGTGCAGCGCTTCGCGGTGGGCGACATCGACGGCGACACCTTCCCGGACCTGGTCATGCCCCGGCCCAACGGCTCGGGAGTAGGCCTGATATGGGGCACGCCCAGCCTCACCCAGGCCTTCGACGATGTGGACTGCTGCGACGTTGACCAGAGCCACAGCGCCGTCCTGGCGGACTTCAACGAGGATGGGCGGCTGGACCTGGCCGTCACCGAGCCGCAGTCGAGCCAGGTGAAGCTCAAGCTGCGCAGCGCCACCACCGCCCGCGCCTTCGACGCCGCCACCGCCTTCCCGGCGGGCACTGGCGCCGCGAGCCTCGCCACCGCGGACGTCAACGAGGACGGCCACCTGGATCTGCTGGTGGCCAACCCGGCCGACAACACCGTCTCGCTGCTGACCGGCGCGGGCGACGGCACCTTCGCCGCGCCTCAGACGCTGCCGCTGGCGGGCACCGCGCCCAAGGCGCTGCTGCTGACCCACGTGGACGACGACACGCGTCCTGACCTCGTCGCGGTAGTGGCCGAGGGCCTCTCCCTCTCGCTGGATGGCACCTTCGCAACGCCCACGCTGCTCACCGTGGGCACGCAGCCCAGCGCGGTGGTGGTGGGCCAGCTCAACAGTGACACGCTGCCGGACCTGCTGGTGACCAACGAGGGCAGCAACAGCCTGTCGCTGCTGCTGGGCACGGGCGGCGGCACCTTCGCCGCGCCGGTGAGCCTGGCCACCGGCACGGCGCCCACGGGCCTCGCCCTGGCCGAGCTCACGGGGGACACGCACCTGGACGTGGCCGTCACCAGCGCCACGGACAGCACCGTCATCCTCTACCGCGGCGACTCGAGCGGTACCTTCGTCGAGCACTCGCGGGTGCCGGTGAATGGCACGCTCAGGAGCGTGGCGGCGGTGGACCTCAATGGAGACGGGCGCAACGACCTGGCCGTCGCCTCTCAGAGCGTCAACTCGATGTACCTGCTGCCCGGCCAGAGGCCGCTGTCCACCCCCGCGAGCCAGAGCTTCCGCTTCACTGCGCCCGCGGACGCGGGCTTCATGCAGGTGTTCCACGGCATCCACGGCCACCGCCGCTACTGGGACTATTACGCGTCCATCCAGCCCGGGGCGGTGAGCTACTCGCTACCGCTGCCGAGCACGCTGGCGCCCTCCTCGACGCCGATGACTCCCGCCGCGGGCCAGCTCACGCTGAGCTGGACACCGTGGGTGCGCAAGTGGGACGCGCGCGCCATTCGCGGGCCCTTCAACCCGCGCCACTTCGACCTGGCCAACCTGGGCTCCGACTCCGACACCCAGCCGGGCGCTCACCTCTACCAGTGGCCGTAGCGCTCCAGCCGGATCAGCTGGTCGGAATGCGGTCGCTGGGCCTGTCGCGCCGGCGCCGCCACGACATCAGCGCCTCCTCCACCACCTGACGGGCCCGGCTGATGCTGCCCACCTGCCGGTGCTCCGTCAGCGACAGCCCTCCCCGCGGCTCGCCCCACTGAGCCGCCGGCGGCTCGGACAGCATCAGGTCCTGCCACGAGGGCAGCTCCAACCTCGCCACGTGCACCAGCGGCGAGTGCCGCTCCTCCCACCGCACCGTGGCGCGCTCCAGCGGCATGCGCTCCGGATCCGTCTGGAACTGGAGGAAGAAGTCCAGCTTGGCCCCCTCCTCTTTCAGCCGCCAGCGCAGTTCCTTCCACGCATCGTCCGCGCCCGTGCGGTCAAACGGCAGCACCGTCAGCCGCGTGCTGCCCTTGCTGGGCCGCACCGTGTACTTCACATACCGGTGGCCGAACGCGCACGGCACCATGCTCGAGTAGCGCGCCAGCAGCACGCTGTCCTCCGGCTGGCTCATCTCCCGCAGAATCCTCGCCGCCGTCGGGTGCCGCTCCAGGTACTCCCGGGCCCGGCCTCCCAGCGACGCGGCGGTGAACTCCGCCAGTGCCCGGGCGTCATCCACGAAAAACACGTCATGGTTGAACAGCTTGAATTCATGCGTCACGGCCCCCTCGCGCCCCGGGGGTCCGGGAACACCCTGCAACTGGATGCCAAGCCCCCATCCGTCACTTTCGACCCCCCCGAGGCCCAGCAGCCGCTCGGACGAGAAGCGCACGGTGGCGGGGAACGAGGCGTAGCGGAACACGCCCACGCGCAGCGCCGCCGGCAGGTCCGGTTGGATCCGGAACACACCGCGCGCATAGCCACAGCGAGCAGAAGCGAGCGGCTGCGGCCCCTGGCGCCCCTGCTCCAGGTAGCGCCGTGCCTCCATGCCGACCACCAGGTCCTTCAGGCGCGACAGCGCTGCCTGTTCCTTCTCGGACAGCGGATCCATGTCTTCAGCCTCCCGTGACCGGGTCGACTCCCCTGATTCGGATCTTCCAACTAGCAAACACGGTGCCAGGCAGATGCCGCGGGGCGCGAGGGTCCAGGGCTGCTAACCTTCCGGGGCATGAGCGACGAATCGAAGCAGCCCCAGGCGGCTGCCCCGCCGGAGCAGGCGGCCCCCGCGCAGCCGGCGCCGCCCCCGCAGGCGGGCACGGACGAAGAGGCCATCTCGCCCGAGCAGGCCAAGGAGTTCTTCCTCTCGGTGCTGGACTACGGCCAGGAGGAGCATGACGCCAAGGCGGGGATCCTCGAAGAGCTGATGGACCTCATCCTCCCCGAGGCACGCGCCATCGCTCAGCCCATTCGCGCGCCCAGCCCCGAGGACGCCAAGGCGGTGGAGAAGCTGGAGCAGCAGTTCGGCGTGGCGGTGCGCGAGCAGGCCGCCGCGTGGCTGAACGAGCCGGCCATCCGGCTGGCCGGCGCCTCGCGCCTGCTCGAGCCACGCAAGACTGCGCCCACCGAGGGCGGCGGTGTGCTGCGCCGCGAGCTCTTCATGCTCACCGACGGCCGCCTCGTCACCGTCGAGACGGTGAACACCTGGACCATGGAAGGCTCGCGCCGGGTCACCGGAGACACCTTGGTCGGCGCGCGCGAGGTGTCGGCCGCCGAGGTGCTCCGGCTGTTCGACTTTGTCGTTGTTCTCAAGGCACTGCTGGAAACCCTGTTTGACGGAGCCGGCATGCTGAAGCGGCGGGGCGAGCAGGCGCTCGCCATCGTGGAGCGCAGCGGGCGCTTCTTCACCATCATCGCCCAGGTGGCGGTGGGCATGAAGGAGAACGCGGACCGGCTCCGACGCGCGGGTGACACTCCGGCCTGAGGCCGGGCCTCCCCCCCGCGCGGCGCGCTCCCGGGTCGCGTAAGCTCTGCCCGCACCCAAAGTCCTGGAGAGGGCAGAGCCATGCAAGCGACCCTGGTGGGAATCTCCCAGCGTGTCCGGGATCAATTCGAGCAGGCACTGGCGGCCCAGGGGCTGCTGGAAGGCTTTCCGCGGGTGTACGCGCACAACGTGCAGGAGCTGCCCCGCCAGCTGCTCGAGGGACTGTTGGTGCTGGAGGACACGGGGCCCTCGGTGGAGGAGACGGTGCGGCTGTGCCAGGAGCTTCACTCGCGCCGCAACGTGCTGCGCACGCGCCTGGTGGTGCTGACGGAGCGGGGCCTCGAGGAGACGGGGAAGCTGATCCGCGCGGGCGCCGACGAGTGCGCGCCGCCGCCAGGCGGGGACTGGTCCGCGCGGCTGGTGGCGCTGTCGCGGCGGCTGGTGGCGCTGGGCATGGTGGGCAAGCTGCCCGCGGCGGAGTCGCTGGCCTCCGAGGGCATGCCGCTGCGCGAGGCGGTGCAGGCGCTGCTGGACAGCACCATGGCGGACATGGGCCACCACTTCTTCCGCAACCTGGTGCGGCACCTGACGCGCACCTTCCGCGCCAACTGCGTTCTGGTGGGCGAGCTGCTGCCCGAGCGCGAAGAGGTGCGCACGCTGGCCCTGTGGCACTCGGGCAACATCCAGCCGGACATGACGTACTCGCTGCGCGGCACGCCCTGTGACGCGGCCATCCGCGGCTCGGTGTGCCATGTGGCGGACGGGGTGGCCGAGCGCTTCCCCGAGGATGAGATGCTCGCGCAGATGGGGATGCGGGGCTACATGGGCGCGCCGCTGAAGGACGGCAACGGCACGGCGATTGGCATCCTGGCCATTCTGCACACCCAACCGCTGGAGGCGGGGCCGCTGGAGCTCGCGCTGTTGGGGGCCTTCGCGGCGCGGGCGGGCGCGGAGCTGGAGCGCATCCGGTCCCAGGCCGAGCTGGAGCGCACGCGGGACTTTCTGCGCAACACGCTGGACGCGGTGCCGGATCCGCTCTTCGTCACGGACCGGGCGCACCGGTGGGTGGCCGTCAACCGCGCCTTCTGCCGGCTGATGAAGCGCGGCGAGCAGGAGCTGCTGGGCAGCTCGTGCCGGGACTTCATGCCCCCGGAGCAGGCGGAATCCTTCTGGCGGCATGACGAGCAGGTCTTCACCACTGGCGAGGCCTCGGACAGCGAGGAGCACCTCACCGACAGCAGCGGGCTGGTGCGCACGTTCGTCACCCAGAAGGCCGTCTTCACGGATGCGGTGGGCTCCTCGTTCCTCATCACCACCACCCGCGACATCACCGAGCGGCGCACCCTGGAGACGCAGCTTCGGCTGGCCGACCGCATGGCCTCTATCGGCACGCTGGCGGCGGGCGTGGCGCACGAGGTGAACAACCCGCTGGCGTACGTGTGCTCCAACCTCTCCTTCATGGAGCGGGCGATGGCCCAGCCCACGGTGCCCGCCGACGAGCTTCCCGAGCTGCGCGAGGTGCTGGCGGAGACGCAGGAGGGCATCCGCCGGGTGCGCACGATTGTGCAGGACCTGAAGACGTTCGCGCGCTCGGACGAGAACCGCTTCGGCCCGGTGGATGTGCACCAGGCCATCGATGGGGCGCTGCGGCTGGTGCGCAAGGAGCTGCAGTACCGCGCCGAGCTGGAGCGGGCGCTGGAGCCGGTGCCGGCGGTGCACGGCAACGAGGGCCGCCTGGGCCAGGTGCTGGTGAACCTGTTGGTGAACGCGCTGCAGGCCTTCACGAGCCACGAGCCGGGACGCAACCGGGTGCGCGTCTCGTGCCGTCCGGGAGGTCCGGGCCACGTGGTGGTGGAGGTGGAGGACAACGGCCCGGGCATGAGCCCCGAGGTGCGCCAGCGCATCTTCAGCCCCTTCTTCACCACCAAACCGGCCGGGGTGGGCACGGGGCTGGGGCTGTCCATCTGCCATTCCATCGTCGAGTCCATGGGCGGGCAGATCCTGGTGGAGAGCGCGCTGGGGCGAGGCAGCACGTTCCGGCTGGTGCTGCCGGTGAGCGCGGCGGCGGCCACCACCGAGGCGCCCGAGGCGCGGCTGCCGCTGGCGCAGGACCGGATGCCGCGGCGGCTGCTGCTCATCGACACGGAGCCGGCGGTGGGCACCTCGGTGCGGCGGGTGCTCAAAGAGGTGCAGGAGGTGCACGCGGTGCAGGACGTGCACTCGGCGCTGCAGCTCTTGGCGCGCGGGGAGCGCTATGACGCGATCCTCTGCGACATGGTGCTGCCGGGCATGAGCGGGGTGGACTTCCTGCAGGAGCTGGAGCGGCGCGAGCCGGGGCTGTCCCGGCGCACGGGCTTCATGTCCAGCGGGACATTCTCCCCGCCGGTGCGCGAGTTCATGGCCGCGCAGTCCGGCGAGCTGCTGGAGAAGCCCTTCGAGCCGGACCGGCTGCGCCGCTTCGTCCAGCGCCTGCTGGCCTGAAACGAAAGAAAGCCCCCTCTCCCTTCGGGAGAGGGCGGGGGTGAGGGTTACCGGTGCCCCTTGGCCTCAGTACGGCAGGTTGTCGGTGTTCACCGGCTCGGCGTCCACGTTGGCATGGCTCCGGGGAGGCAGCGCGCTGCCGTCATCATCCTCCTCCAGCACCACGGTGGCGCCCTCCTGCAGGAAGACGTCATGCCCCCGCACGGAGGCCACGTCGCTGAACTCCACGAGGTAGTCGCGCCGGGGAATGGGCACCACGCCCTTCTCCAGCTCGAAGTGCACATCCCCCACTGCGGCCACGATGCCGATCGCCCGCCCATCCGCGGTGCGCACGGTCATCCCCTCTCGAATCTGTCCCGGCGGTACCATTCGCTGTCTCCTCTGGCTGGGCCCGGGCCCTTAGGGCCTCTCTCACAACATGGGGGTAGGCCACCGCCCTGGCCAGCACCCCCGGGCCCGGCCCCCGAAAGAGGACTCCCCGCGCCGGGAACTTGCTTCCTACCCATCCGGCGTTGGAGACAGAGGGACGTGACTCGAGCCTCCCTCTCCCTGCTCTGCCTGCTGCTGGCAGCCAGTGCCCTCGCCCAGACGCCTCCTCCCCCCTCGGCGCAGGTGGTGCTCGTGCGCCTGTCCGACAGCTCGCTGCACAAGACCGCCGAGGCCGCCTTCCGGGGCCGCTTCTCCGGCACTGTGCGCACCGTGGGCCCCACCGAGCCGTTGGCCTCCGCGCTCCAACAGGCCCGCGCCACCGGTACCCGGCTCATCGTGGCCCTGGGCGCGGATGCCGCGCAGCAGGTGGCCCAGGCCCACCCCGGCCTGCCCGTGCTGGTAGCGCTGGACCCCTACGCCCAGCCCCAGGAGGGCACCACCGTCCTCTCCCCGTACGCGGACCCCGCCGCGCAGCTGCGCGCGCTGCGCGAGGCGCTGCCCAACGCCAAGCGCGTGGGCCTGCTCTACAACCCGGCCCAGTCCCGGGCCCTGGCCATGCGCTACTCGGAGGTGGCCACGCAGGCGGGCCTCACCGTGAGCCGCGCCGAGGTGACGGATGCGCGCACGGTGGGCCCGCTCGCCCGCGCGCTGATGGGCCGGGTGGAGGTGCTGTGGCTGCTGCCGGACTCCACCGTCGTCACCGCGGAGACCTTCCCCTTCCTCGTCCAGCGCTCCTTCGAGGTGAAGGTGCCCCTGGTGGGCTTCTCCGAGAGCCTGTGCCGGGCCGGGGCGCTGCTCGCCCTGGAGGTGAGCCCCACGGAGCTGGGCCAGCGGACCGCCACCGCCGCTCAGCGCCTGCTGGCCAGTGGGGCCACGGCCCCGGAGCCCAACCTCGGCAGCCTCTGCCTCAACGCCCGCGCCGCCAGCCTCCTGGGGCTACGGCTCCCCGAGGCCTTGCGCGCTCGCGCCACGTTGCTCATCCAGTAGCCCGGACCATGGCCTAAGCCTGAGCCTCAGACCTGGCTTGTCGCCAGCCGCTGCCGCGCCAGCCCATCCAGCCACGAGGGAATGTCCTTGAGGGCCAGCACATGGTGGACGGCGCCCAGGCGAATGGCCTCGCGGGGCATGCCGAACACCACCGAGCTCTCCTCGTCCTGCGCCAACGTCATCGCTCCGGCGCGCTTCATCGAGCCGAGCCCCTCGGCCCCGTCCCGCCCCATGCCGGTGAGCAGGCAGCCCACCGCGCGCGGCCCCAGGTCCTTCGCCACGGACTCGAAGAGCACGTCCACCGAGGGACGGCTGGAGTGGCGCTCGGGCCCGTCCACCAGCCGCAGCCGCCCGTCTCGTAGCACCAGGTGCCGGTTGGCCCGGGCCATCAGCAGCGTGGAGCGGCCCGGGGGCGGCAGCAGCTCGCCGTCATTCACGTGCCTCACGGGAATGGCCGAGCCCTTGCCCAGCCACTCCACCATGGAGGCCTCGAACTTCTCGGACAGGTGCATCACCAGCAGGATGGGCAGGGGAAAGTCATGCGGCAGGCGGGTGATGATGTCCTTCACCGCCGCCGGGCCTCCGGTGGAGGCGCCCATGGCCACCACGCGGGCCGGCTGCGGTCGGGGAGGCTCGGGCGGGGACAGGGCGGGCGAGGCGGCGCTGGGCACGCGCGCGGCGAGCTTCACCCGCGTCAGCAGTTCCTCGGCCCACTCGCCCGAGCTGACGAAGCGTACGGGTTTCTCCACCGCATCCACCGCGCCGGCGCTCAGCGCGTCCAACAGGTGCAGGCCCATGGTGCGGTTGGCCATACCGGAGAAGATGACGATGGGGGTGGGGCAGTCGGCCATGATGCGCCGGGTGACCTCCACGCCGTTGAGCCCGGGCAGCATCAGGTCCAGCGTCACCACGTCCGGCCGCAGGCGCTTGCACAGCTCCAGCGCACGCTCACCATCCCCCGCCTCCCCCACGACGGTGAAGGCGGGATCTCCCGTGAAGACGTCCGTCAGACGCTTGCGGACCATCACTGAGTCTTCAACGATGAGGATGCGTAGCGGGGCCACGCGTCACCCCCCCTGCCTGACGGGCCAGCCCCACCGGACCGGGGTGCGGTGAGGAGGGTGCCCAGGCTTCATGTCCTGGAGGTGTACGCCAGGAGGCCCTCTTCTCGCCAGAGCCTGAAGGGGTAAGCCCCCCTGGAAGCCGTCTCCCCTCACGGAGCCGCTCCGGTGCCGGGAGGGCCTCCCCGGGCACCAGAACGGGCCCGGCGGGCCCGCGCCAGCAGCAGGGCTCCCAGCGCGAGCCACCCGCCGCCCGCTCCCGCGCCGGAGCCGCAGCCACAGCCCACCGTCAGGTCCAGGGGTGTCGGCGTGCCAACAATGAAGGAGCGCGGCTCGGACGTGGCGCCGCGCAGGCCCAGCCGCTCGGCGAACGCCTGGAGCTGGTGAGGCCCCAGCGCCAGGTCCTGGGTGAGCGGGAAGGTGAAGCTGCCCGTGGCGGAGGCCTCCACGGTGCCCAGCAGCGCGTTATCGAGGAAAATCTGCACCATGCTGCCCGGCGACGCCGTGCCCTCGAGCTGGGGCCGCGGCGCGGTCTGCTCCCCTTCGGCGGGCGTGACCCAGGCGGGCGCGCCCGGCACGACCAGGCCCTCGTTCAGCGTGGTGGTGGTGCCCTGGTTCTCCGGCTGAAGGGTGTGGTCGGGCTTGGCGCCGTAGTGGTTGTCCTGAGTGCCCAGCACATGGCCCGCGTACCCAGACACCGTCATGGCCGTGCACCCGATGGTCTTCCCCTGCAGCAGCACCACCCCGCCGCCACCGCCGCCGCCAGGCCCGTGCTCCTGGGTGTCCGTGTTGTCGCCGCCGTTGCCCCCCTTGGCCTCGATGCCCGCGCAGTCGATCCGGTCCTCCATGCGCAGGGTGATGTGGCCGCCCGCTCCGCCTCCGCCCGCCCCGCCCTTGAGCGCGGCCCCCGCGGATGCCCCATTGGCGACCACCCGGCCCTGGCTGCCCTGGAAGTCCCGGGCGCGGATATAGATGATGCCGCCGCCCGCCCCGCCCGAGCTGCCCGAGCCGCCGCCCTGCCCCTGAGCGCCGCCCGCGCCCGCCCCGCCGCCGCCGCCGAACATGAGCCGGGACAGCGGGGTGTAGGTCAGCGCCAGGCCTCCCCGGCCTCCCACGTCCCGCGCCCCATCGGCGGCCGTGGTGAAGCCGCCCTGGCCGCCAGCGCCTCCGTGGCCCCCGCCGCCGCCCCCGCCGTCCGCGCAGTTACCTCCGCCGCCGCCATTGCCCAACGCGCCATGGCCATGCGTGGGCGCCCCCGCCGCCAGCCGGTAGATGCCCTCGCCCTTGCTCGCGCCGCCGGTGGCCTCGGACTGGTCGAGCTGCGTGCAGCCGCTGGGGCGCGAGGTGGTGCCCTTGAAGGTGCCTTTCTGGAAGCCGGCCCCCTCGGCGGTGATGACGCCCTGGTTGAGCACGAAGTCCCTGGCGAGGAAGACAAGCACCCCGCCGCTGCTGCCATTCCACGGCGGCGCCAGGAGCGAGGAGGCGGGCAGCACGTGCACGTTGGTGTACTCGGGCACACGCACCACCTGAGAGCCCGGGGCGGTATAGGTGGCCACCAGCGGCGCCTTGAGGCCCAGGGTGCCGTCGCTCACGGCCTCCAGCCGGGCGAACTCCCAGCGGCCCGCGCCCGTGGGGGCGAGCTCCAGCGGCCCCACCTTGCCTGCTTCGGGCAGGGGGCCGTCGGCGACCATCTGAAGGATGAGGACGAGCTCTCCGGCGGCGAACCCCGCCGCGCTCCCCACGGCGAGCGAGGTGGCGCCGGTG
>DASVVJ010000404.1:0-30750 GCA_036389955.1 Myxococcaceae bacterium | reverse complement strand
CGGTGCGATCAACCGCCTCACCCTTGACGGTCCACCCGTCGTACCAGGCGGTGGCGTTGGTGCCGAGCTTGTCCCGCTGGAGGTGGGAGTGAGGGCCCGTGGAGTTACCGGTGCCGCCCGAGTCACCGATCTGGCAGCGGTCGCAGGTGCGATCGTACGAGTTGGCCGTCTTGATGAAGTGCCAGATGCGGAAGTTCCAGCCGTCGCCGAAGGTGTGCTTCGCCTCGTTCTGGTTGCCGCTGCCACTGCCGTTGCAGACGATGCCCGTGGTGCGGATGGTGATGTTCCACGAGATCGAGCCCACCACGCCCGTCTCGACACCCCAGTAGTTGCAGTTGCCCGGGGCAATATCCACCGCGCCGTGGAACGTGCCGCTCGAGTAGTAGGTGGTGGCCGTCACGGTGCCGGGGTGCGGGGACTTGACCGTCCACGCCGCGGCCGTCGTCGGAACCAGCGCCAGGGCTGCCAGCGCCGCCAGGGACTTCTTCATCGTGTTACGCATCGTTTTGCCTTTCGAGCCGGAGGACCGGCTCCTGTGGGGGGGCTCCACCTCCATAGAGGGCTCGATTTCGCTGCCATCCCAGAAAAATAATCAAAACCAGTAAATCTGAATCATTTCAGGGGCTTGCTGAGCGCTGCTGCCAGGTCAGGACCTTGCGCAGCTCCACACGGGCCCGGAGGCCCAGGCCGTCGAGCTGCCCCCGGGCCTGCTCCGCCAGGGCGGCGGCACGGGAGGCGTCCGGAGCGGCGCGCTGCTCCGAGAGGGCGCGGGCGAGCAGGAACGAGGCCCACGCCTCATCCAGCGGATCCCTCGGGGCGCTGGCATGGAGCCGCCGAGCCCGCTCGAGCAGCGGCACGGCCTGCTCCGGTGCGCCCAGCGCCAGGTGCGTCTCCGCCAGGCAGGTCAGGTCCACCGCCACGTCCGGGGAGTCGGGGCCCTGCGCCCGCTCATCGAGGCTCAGAGCGCGCTGGCAGTGCGTGAGCGCCGCATGGGGAGCACCGGTGCTTAGCTCGAGCTGTGCCAGGGGACGCAGCGCGGTGGTCACGGTCGGGCTGTCCGGGCCGTGCGCTTTCTCCCAGAGTTCCACGGCCCGCCGCAGGGTGCGCCGCGCCTCGTCGTAGCGGCCGGCCCGGAGGTGAACGAACCCCAGGAGCGCCGATGGCATGGCGGCATGCGGCGTGTCCGCGCCGTGCGAGCGCTGCACGCGCCGCAGTGCCTCCTGGAGGTAGTCGTTCGCCTGCGCCAGTTCCTGGGAGTCGTAGGCCACCATCCCCAGCTCGCAGAGCACCAGCGAGGTGTAGGGGTGATCGGGCCCCTTGGAGCGCTCGAAAATGGCGAGTGCCCGCTCCAGGTTGCGCCGCGCCTCCTGGAGCCGCCCCAGGTTGCGCAGGGCGGTGGCGAGGTTGGCCAGCGGTGGCGCGAAGCTGGGGTGATCCGCCGGGTGCGCCGTCTCCAGGAGGGTCAGGGAGCGCTGCCAGGCGGCGATGGCCTCCTCGCGGCGCCCCAGGGACAACAGCTCGATGGCGATGTTGCTGAGGTTGAGGGCGAGCGCGGGGTGCTCGGGGCCCAGCAGCCGCTCGCGCAGCTCCTGCGTCTGCCGGTAGAGCGTCAGCGCCTCCGCGCCGCGGCGCTGCAACGTGCGGACCCGGCCCAGACCCGAGAGAAAGTACGAGGTGGTGAGGCTGTCCGGGCCATGCGTCTGGCGCGAGAGCTCCAGCCCCTTGGAGAACTCCTCGGCTGCCAGGTCCAGCTTGCCTTGCGTCAGCCACACTCCCCCCAGCCGCAGGTGCAGATCCGTGGCGAATGCCGGGAGGCGCTCCTGGCCCAGCCGCTCCACGGCGGCGCGCGCATGCTGGGCGAGCCGCTCGGCCTCGCTCGACTGGGCCCGCTGATCCCCCACCACCCACAGGAGCAGGAGCCAGGCGCGCGCGGCCGTTACGTCGTCGCGCCCGGCCTCGGCGGCCCAGAGGGCACGGTAGAGCACCTCCTCGGCCTGCTTGAGGTTCCCGGCGAGCCCCTGGAGGTGGCCATCCAGGACGAACACCTCCGCCTCCAGCGGGCGGTAGCCCAGCCCCTCGAACTCGCGCTGGAGCGAGGAGGTCAGCGCGAGGCCCTCGGTGTACCGGTTGGCGTCCAGCAGCGCGCGGGCCTCGGCCAGGGTGCGCCGGGCCGCATCCACCCGGGGACGCAGGGCATCCGGCGGCTGGGGACGGGTGGCGAGCACGGGAGAATCCTTACAGGCGGAGAGCCCCTCGAGGGAGGCCACCAGGTGCTGCGCACGCTGCACCGTCTGCGCATCCGCCTTCTCGAGCACGTCCGTGACGGCGGCGAGCTGCCACAGCCGGGTGTCCAGGCACGTGGCCGTCCGAGCCGCCAGGCTCTGCGGGTCTTCGCTGGCGGCCAGACAGGCCTCGGTCCGCAATGCCCGCCACTGGGAGACATGCGCGTCCAGCGCCGAGGCGAGCTTGTCCCACGCGGGCGCGGCGTAGGACTTGCCGGTAGCGAGGAAGGCTGTGTGAACGCGCTGGCGCCGCTCGGGGCTCCAGGCCTCGGCGAGCTGCTCCACCTGCTGTGCACAGCGCACCTGGCGGCGGTGGGACAGCACGGCGCCGGTGATGACGCCCAGCACGGCCAGGCAGAGGGCGGCGGCGAGCGCCCAGGCGCGCAGGCGCGGAGTGCGCGGAGCGAGCGCCGCCAGGAGTGCCTCCATGGAGGGAAAGCGCTCCTCGGGCCGGCCCCGCAGCCCGCGCAGCACCGCGCGCCGGACCCAGGCGGGCACCCGGGTGTCGCGCGTGGGGGGCCGCACCTGCCCTTCGTTCACCGCCTGCTCCAGCGACTCCAGCGTGCGGCCCTCGAACGGACGCACCCGGTACAGTCCCTCATAAAGCGCGACGCAGAAGCTGAACTGGTCCGAGAGCTCATCGGCGGCCTCGCCCCGGAGCTGACTCGGAGCCATGTAGACCGGCGTGCCCATCAGCATGCCCGTCTGGGTCAGCGAGGAGAACTCTGGCCCGGCCAGGGACCCTCGCGAGGCGGAGGGCTCACCCGAGGTGTCCACCTGGTTCTTGGGCCGGGCCAGTCCGAAGTCCGTCACCCGGGCCCGGCCCTCGCGGCCCACGAGGACGTTGGCGGGCTTGAAGTCGCGGTGGACCAGGCCCGCGGCATGCGCGGCCGCCAGGCCCTGCCCGGCCTCGCGGAACACACGCAGCACCTCCTGCCAGGGGCGGGGCTCCGTCAGCCAGTCGGACAGCGTGGTGCCTTCCACCAGCTCCAGCGCGAGGAAGACGCCGTCTCCACACGTGCCCACGTCATGCACGGCCACCACATTGGGGTGGGAGAGCCGGGCCAGCGCCTGCGCTTCACGAAGCAGCCGCCGGCGCAGTTCCTCGACATGGCGGCCCTCGGGGCGCAGGAGCTTGAGGGCCACCTGGCGGTCCAGCTCCGGATCATACGCCGCGTACACCACCCCCATGGAGCCATGGCCGATCCGCTCGCGCACCACGTACCGCGAGATGGTGGAGCCCCCGGCCAGCACTCCGTGCGCGCCGGCTCCTGGCGGCCAGGTACCGGTGGGCGGCCCGGACTCCGCGCCCGCCGCCGCCAGCACCCGCTGGCACGCGGAGCAGCCCTCCACATGAGCCAGCACCTGCGCCTTGCGAGGCTCTGGCAGCGCCCCCACGAGGAAGTCGCTCAGCGAAGTCTCGTCTGGGCAGTCCGTCGGGGGGATCAACGTGACCGAAGCTCCCTTCGCGGCGCAGCTATACCATAGCGAACGCGCTGCCCCGCACGCCCCCCTGCCCGTCTGGATCCTCCAGACCCGGATGGATTTAGCTGCGACGGGCCCTGGGCTGCGGATGCCAGCCTGGCAGAGGCACGAGGTACACCATGAGTGAGGCGAGAGACCCGGGCTCTCTGGCGGCACAGCTACGGGCTCACGTGCCGCCAGCGCTCCGCGTGGCGCTGGAGCACGTGGAGGGGCTGGAGACGCTCTTGCGCGAGCTTCATGCCGTGGGCCAGGCCCAGTGGGCCTCTGTCCCGCTCTCTCCGGAGCGCTTCGTGCGGCACCTGGCCCGGCACCTGCCAGAGGGTTCCCTGGAAGCGCTGCGCCAGCTTCAGGCCGCGGATCTGTACCTGGCTTGCGCCTGCGCCGACGGCGATCGCCAGGCCCTGCTTGCCTTCGAGCAGCATGTGCTTCAGCGCGTGCCGTCCCGGCTTGGCTCGCTGCCCGGGGCCACGGTGGACGAGGTGCTGCAGGTGCTTCGCCAGCGGCTGCTGCTGAGCCGTGGGGAGTCGCCTCCGAAGATCGCGGACTACTCGGGACGGGGGCCGCTGCTCGCGTGGGTGCGCATCATCGCCTCGCGCATCGCCGGGGAGCTGGCCAGCCAGGAGGGGCGCCAGGAACTCTTCGATGAGCCTCCCGAGGTGCTGGCGCGGATGCTCTCCTCGGATGATCCGGAGCGGGCGCTGCTCAAGGAGGACTCGCGCCAGGTGCTCGCCGAGGCCCTGCGCAAAGCGCTCGCTGCCCTTCCCGAGCGCGAGCGCGCGCTCTTGCGCCTGCACTACCTGCATGGCTTCACCATGGACAAGCTCGCGACGATGTACGGGGAGTCCCGCTCCGGCGTGGCCCGCCGGGTGGCGCAGGCTCGCGAGCGGCTGCTGAAGCTGACCCGCACGGAGCTGGCGGCCCGGTTGAACGTGGCCGGACCGGAGGTGGAGAGCCTGCTGGGACTGGTGCAGAGCCGCCTGGACTTCAGCCTTCGCCGGCTGATGGATTGACCGGGAGGGACCGTCTCGCGCGTGGACGCTCGTCCACGAACGGAGACTCCGGCGGCAGCAAAGCGGGCTTCCCCGGGACTCCAGCGCTCGGAGCAGAGAGGTCAGGTTGCGCGGCACACGCCTTGCTCAAGCGGGCGGCGGGGGCGATTGACGCGCACGCCTGGCCGCCACACCCTTGCGGGTATGGGACAGCGCGCGAACACCCGTGGTGGTGCCTTCCCCCAGGCCCCCACGCAGGAAGAGTGGGAGCGGATGGGGCCGGAGGAGCAGGCCCGGGTGGTGGAGGCGCTACCCGGCGAGGTGACGTACGAAGAAATGGCCATGCCGGAAGGAGACCGGCACTCGCGGGCCAAGCTTCGGGTGAAGGACGCGCTGGAGGGTTACTTCCGCCACCAGCGGCGCAAGGTGTACGTGGGCATGGAATTGCCCGTGTATTACCCGGCGGAGCGGCGCTTCGCTCCGGACCTGCTGGTGGTGCTGGAGGCGGAGAACCACGAGCGGGACAAGTGGATGGTGAGCTACGAGGGCAAGGGGCTCGACTGGGTGATGGAAGTGCACGTGGGCGGCGACCGGAAAAAGGACGCCGAGTTCAACGTGGAGCGCTACGCCCGGGTGGGCATCCCCGAGTACTTCATCTACGACCGCTCGCGGGAGGAGTTGCTGGTGTACCGGCTACCGGATCCAACGGCTCGGAAGTACGAGCGGCAACAGCCACGGCATGGCCGGTACGAGTCTCGGGTGCTGGGGCTGGAGTTCGAACTGGTGGACGACACCCTGCGGCTGTGGGCCGGCAACGCGCTGCTACTGGAGTCGGCGGAGTTGCTGGAACGGGTCCAGGAATCGCTCGAAAAGGTCCAGAGGCGAGTGGAGCACGAGGCACGGCAGCGCGAGGCGCTGGAGCTTCGTCTGGCCGAGGAGGCACGGCTGCGCGCCGAGGAGGCACGGCTACGCGCCGAAGCGGAGCAGCGCCTGGCGGAGCTTCAGTCCCAGCTGGAGCGCCTTCAGCGCACCGGGAAGTGAGCCCCCGGCGCTTGCGCTAGAAGTTGTAGGAGATGGCGATGAGCGAGCTGACTTCGCTCAGCCTCAGAATCGCCACCGCCGCCATGAGAGCGCCCACCACCACCATCCTCAGCGAGGGCTGCCAGCCCCAGTGAATCGCCGGCACCGGCTGTGGCCAGTCGCTCATGACCGCCGGGTTGTAGCGCCCCATCCACCGGTGCAGCCCCGTCGACATGAACACCACCGCCAGCGCCGCCAGCAGGATCCCCACCTTCACCGCTGGCCGCAGGTAGCTCGACAGCTCGGCCTGCCATACCTGGCTGAACGCCAGCCCACTGGCCGCCTCCGGCGCCAGCCCCAGCATGCCCTTGAGGACTCCGAGGGCTCCGTGCAGCGTGTCCGCCCGGAAGAACACCCACGCCATCACCACCGTGGCGTACGTCGCGGCGATTGCCAGCGGCCGAGTCCACCGGCTCTCCTGACCCAGCGGCGAGAGCCCCCAGTGCTTACGCACCGCCGTCCACCCATGGGTGAGAATCAGCAGCGTGCCGTGCAACCCACCCCAGAGGAGGAAGTTCCACCCGGGGCCAAACCACAGCCCTCCGAGCAGCATGGTGAGCATCAGGTTGGTGTAGCGCCGGACCGGCCCCCTCCGGTTGCCTCCCAGCGGCACGTACACGTAGTCGCGCAGGAAGCGCGAGAGCGAGATGTACCAGCGGCGCCAGAACTCCACGATGCTCGCCGAGCGGTACGGCGTGTCGAAGTTGAGCGGTAGCCTCAGGTTGAACATCCACGCCAGCCCGATGGCCATGTCCGAGTAGCCCGAAAAGCCGTAGTAAATCTGCAGCGAGTAGGCGATCGCCCCCACCCACCCATCCACCAGACCCACCGGCACGCCCTGGTCCGCCGCCGCGAACACCGGGCTGGCGAACTGGCCCACCACGTCCGCCACCGCCACCTTCTTGAACAGGCCCCGGAAGAAGCACATCAACCCCACCGTGAGGCGCTCCGTGCGAAAGCGCGCCACGTCCGGCTGAGCGAGCTGCGGCAGCATCTCCCGGTGGTTCCCCAGCGGGCCGGCCATCTCGAAGGGGAACAGCGCGACGAACAGCCCGTAGCGCAGGGGGCTGTGCTCACGCTGGGCCGTGCGGTAGCAGTCCACCAGGTAAGCCACCTGCAGCAGCGTGTAGAACGAAATGGCCAGCGGTGGCTTGGGCGGCGTGAACTCCCATTGTGTGCCCAACAGCACCTGGAGGTTCTCCACCAGGAAGCCCGAGTATTTGAAGTACGCCAGCAGCCCCAGATCGACCGTCAGCCCCAGCGCCAGCAGCCACTTCGCCCGCCGCTTGTCCACCGCGGCCGCCGAGGCGATGTGTCGACCCAACAGGTAGTCGAAGCTCAGCGAGCCCAACAACAGCAGCACGTAGCCCGCGGACCCCCACGCATAAAAGAGAAGCACGGCCGCCAGCAGAGACAGCAGCGCCCCGCGAGTGTGGCCCCGGCTCCCCAGCCCGAAGTAGACGAGGAGCGTCAGGGGCAGGAGGGCAAGCAAGTAGACGTATGGAGTAGGGAGCATCCGCGTGGGTCCGAGCGATGAGCCACGGTAAGAACCCCCCGGATCCCCGGCACCCGGGTGCCCCCCCTGAGTGCAGCCAAAAGAGCATTTCCCTTCCCCAACCGTCTTCCACTCCACGCAGCGTGTCCGCGGGGGCCCCGCTGGATGCCTCCGTTCACAGCGCGGTAGGTTCGTGGCCTGGAGGACACGTCTTTGACGAGACTCGGTGCGGCGTGGCCAGGGGCTCGTCTCGCAGCAGCTCCAGCTCGGGACGCTCCAGATTCAGCTCCAGTGCGGGCCGCAGCAAGTGGTAGCCGCCACGGTTAACGGGTGGGCTCTACCACCATGGCGCTGCCCCCGCCGCGGCGCTTGGGCTCCGCGACCGCGGTCACCGTGCCGTCCTCGTTGAAGCGCAGCCCCGTGAAAGCTCCGATCGGGCCCGAATCGATGAAGTCGTGCCCCTTGGCCTTCAGCGCCGCGGCCTCCGGCGTGGCGATGAACTCCGGCTCCGCCTGGCTCTTCCCGTCGGGCTGGTTGCGCTGAGAAATTCGCGGCGCCGCCGCGGCCTCCAGCAGGGGCATCCCGAAGTCCACGTGGTTGATCAGCGTCTGCAGCACCGTGGTGATGATCGTGCTGCCCCCCGGGCTGCCCAGCGCCAACACCGGCACCCCGTCCTTGAACACCAGCGTCGGGCTCATGCTGCTGCGCGGCCGCTTGCCCGCCTCGGGTGCGTTGGCGTGAGGGGTCTCCGGCGCAGGCGGGATGTCGAAGTCCGTCAGCTCGTTGTTCAGCAGGAAGCCGTACCCTGGCACCACGATCCCGTTGCCGCCCTCCGCCTCGATCGTGCACGTGTACGCCACGATGTTGCCCTGCTTGTCCGTCGCGCTGATGTGCGTCGTCTCCCGGTTCGCCACGTCCAGCACCGAGGGCGGCAGCACCACCTGGCTCAGCGCCGCACGCGCCTCCCCTGCTGAGCGCGTGTGGCTCGGATCCTCGTGGTACGGGAACGGGTTGCCCGCCGGCGCCGCTCCCGGCGATGCCTTCTGCACGCTCAGCGCCTTGCGCCGTTCCATGGCGTACTCCTTCGAGAGCAGCCCCGACAGCGGCACCTCCACGTACTCGGGATCGCCCACGTAGGCGTTGCGGTCCGCGAACGCCAGCCGCGAGGCCTCGATGTAGTGGTGCAGGAAGTCCACCCGGCTCATCGACGCCGGCTCGTAGCCCTCGAGCAGGCTCAGGGCCAACCCCACCGCCACGCCTCCGCTGCTGGGCGGGCTCATGCCGTACACCGAGTATCCCCGGTACGTGCTCCTCACCGGCTCGCGGATGCGCACCTCGTAGTCCGCCAGGTCCGCCAGCGTCAGCACTCCCGGCCGCACCTTCTTCGCCGCCCCCGGTGCCACCGGAGGCCGCGTCACCGCGGCCACGATCGCCTGAGCGATCTCTCCTTTGTAGAAGGCCTGGCCGCCGCCGCTGGCCACCAACCGGTACGTCTTCGCCATGCCCGGGTTGGTGAATGTCGAGCCCACCGCCACCGGCTGGCCCTGCGCCGTCAGGAAGACCTCCGCCGTGCTGGTGAACAACTTGAAGCGCTCGGCGTTTCTCACCGTCTGGTCCACGAAGAACTGATCCACCTCGAAGCCCCGCTCGGCCACGCGGATGCCCGGCTGGAGAACTTCGGAGAGCCCCTTCGTCCCGTAGCGTGCCAAGGCCAGCTCCCAGCCGTGCACCATGCCCGGCACTCCCGTGGACAGCCCGCTGGTCATCACCTCGGGCAGCGGAATGGCCGCGCCGCCCTCGTAGTAGAGCGCCCGCGTCAGCGCCTTGGGCGCTTTCTCCCGGTGCTCCACGCTCACCACCCGCTTCTCGTCCGCCAGGTAGATGAGCATGAAGCCGCCACCGCCGATGCCGCAGGAGAACGGATCCGTCACCCCGAGCACCCCCGCCGCCGCCACCGCCGCGTCCACCGCGTTGCCACCGTCCTTGAGGATCTCGATGGCCGCCGCCGTGGCCCGTGGGTCAATCGTGGCCGCCGCGCCGCCGCGTCCCGTGGCCTCGGGCGTCAGCGCTAGCGTGGGCACGGCCGTGCCCGCTGCGTGGTGGGCACAGCCTATGGACAGCAACAACCCGGTACAACCCGCGAGGAGGTGTCTGCGCATCATGGGCGCAGAGGCTACACTCCCCGCGCCCCGGAGACTGCAGTGGAGTTCTCGCGGGTGTTGGCCCTGCTCAGCTTCCCATGGAAGCCTTCGGCTCGGCCGCCGCTTCCTGCGTGGGTGCCACGTCCTGCGCTGGAGCCGCACTGGGAGCGGCGGGCGCGTCCACCGCGACCGGTGCCTCCACGGGCGCCGCGCTCACGGGCGCAGGAGCCGCAGCGGGGACCTCGGCCGCCACAACCGGGCTCGCGGCCGGTGCCGTGGTCCGCTCCGCCTCGCGCTGAGCCACCTTCTCTCCGGCCTTCTCCGCCTCGCGCAGGAACTCCTCGTACTCCGACTTGCGGGCCTCGGCCTTGGCCTGCACGTTCGCCGCGCCCTTCGCCGCCGCCGCACGGCCCTGCACCACCGAGCGGTAGCTCAGCGCCACGCCTCCGAAGAACACCGCCACTTGCATCGAGAAGGCCAGCCAGCCGCCCCACAGGCCCTCCACGCCGCTGGACGCCGTCTGCACCGCCATCACGAAGAACTGGCCCGTGAAGGCCGCTCCCAGCGCCGTGCTCATCGGCCTGATCTCCAGCACCCGCGCCGCCCCGTAGCACAGCACCGGCAGCACCCCGAGCACCCACAGGTTCGAGAGCACCACCACCAGCAGCACATAGAGGAAGTACGGCAGATCCTGCGCCCGCTCGTACACCCGGTGCGTGAAGGAGCTGGTGAACACCGACCCAATCACCAGGGCGATGAAGCCCACCCCCATCGTGAACTGGAGACGGCGGAGGCGGACGCGCAGCGGATCGAGGATCTTCGGAGGCTTGGTGCTCACGGCCCCCCAGCCTAACCCAAGCCTGGCCAGGAGGCGTCACGGCTCGTCATCGAACTCGTCCGCCACGCCTCCGGCCGTCCGAGGAGGCGGCCCCTCCCCATAGAACACCTCCTCCAGCACCAGCCCCTGCGGCGGAGCGGTGGGGCCCGACTTCGTCCGGTCCCTCCCGGCCAGCACCTCCGCCACCCAGGCCTCGCTCCGCCGGCCCTTGCCCACCTCCACCAGCGTGCCCGCCAGGTTGCGCACCATGTGCTTGAGAAACGCCGTGCCCTCCACCACGAAGCTCACCGCGTCCCCCGAGGTGCCCTCCACCTCCAGCCGGCGCACCTCGCGCACCGCATGCTTCGCCTGGCAGTCCGAGGCCCGGAACGCCGAGAAGTCATGCCGCCCCAGCAGGTGCCGGGCGGCCCTCGCCATCGCCTCCACGTCCAGCGGGGCGAACACCTCCCAGTGGGTGTAGCGCCGCAGCGGCGAGCGCGAGCGCCGGTTGCTCACCCGGTAGCGGTAGCGCTTGCCCCGCGACCAGCGCCGGGGGTCGAACTCCGCCGACACTTCCTCGGCCGCCACCACCGCGATGTCCTCGGGCAGCAGGCCGTTGAGCCCCATCCAGTAGGCCTTGAGCGGTAATTGACGCTCTGTGTCGAAGCTCACCACCTGCCCCACCGCGTGCACCCCTGAGTCGGTGCGGCCCGCCGCCGTCACCTCCACCTCGCCGCCCAGCAGCTTGCCCAGCGCCTGGCGCAGCTCCGCCTGGATCGAGCGTCCGTTGGGCTGCACCTGCCAGCCCACGTAGCGCGTGCCGTCATATTCGAGCGTCAATTTCAGCCGAGGCATGGGCGGACAGGATGCAACGGTCAGCGCTTGGAGCGGGGCTTGGGTGCGCTTGGGCTTTTGGCGCGTTTGCCGGTTTTACCTGCCGCGGGATGAGAAACAGGCTCACGCTCGAAGAGTTCCTGAACGGACTGGACCGTCACGGCCTTGCGCAGCCAGAGCTTGATTTGCGACAGCTCCTTGCAGGCCATCAACCGCTGGCGGCTTGCCTCGTCCACCTGGATTCCACGGGCATCGAGCACCTCGAAGACAGCTGCCAGCTCACCCCTGTGGAGCCCTTCCTGGAGCCCTTCCTGGAGCCCTTCCTTGAGCCCCTCCTCGCGGCCCTGGGCAATCCACTGCCGGAAGAGCTCCGTCTGAACTTCGTAGGTGCCACTCTTCATCAGCGCCTCCAGGGCTCGGCGGGCCGCCTCGCTCAGCGAGGACACAGCCAGGTCAACGTAAAGGCGGAACCTCTCGGCTTCAAGGCCCCCTGCGCTCTTCAACACTGCCTCGGCGATCGCCGGGCCCACCTCCTCCCGCCCATGCGCCATCGCCGAGAGCACCGCCAGCTCCGGCTCCCGCCCCGCCACCTCCGGATCGCTCACCACCGGAATGGCATCCGGCCCCGCCACCAGCGGCTGGAGCCTGAAGCCGGGGTGACCCAGCTCGATGGGCTGCGCACACCACCGGGCCACCGCCGCATCTGGCGCGACCACCAACAGGACCGTGGGGCAGGCCACCCGGGAGCGCAGGCTGGTGAGGTACAGCGGCCAGCTTGCCCGCTTGTCCTCATCCCTCGACAGCTGCACCTCGACCACGATGGCCAACACCGGCTTGCCCTCCCAAAGCAGCACCACCAGGTCGGCCCGGTACTCGGTGGGTACCACCTGGGTGTACCACCTGGGTGAACTCGGCCGCCTCCACCCGCGCCTCGGAGTAGACCGGCACGCTCAGTCCCAGCGCATGCTGCAACAGCTCCGGCGCCAGCGTGGGCCGGTTGCGAAACAGGAGCAGCAGCCCCTCGTGCACCATGGAAGCCATGGTGTGCCACCCTACCTGGTACCTCTGACGCGGCGCGGCCTACCATGCCATGCTCACCGGCATGCCCCCTGTGCAGAGCGATCCACCGCGCCGCGAAGAGGCCGAGGCTCACCTCCTGGCCTACTTCCGGGACTGGTCCTTCCACCCTGCCCACCCGGACGAGCGCTTCGACCTGGACCGGGCCTTCCGGCACTACGCCCCCCACTTCCATGTGCGCGACGTGCCACCCAACCTCGAAGCCCTGCGCCAGGGCCGCTGGCAGCGTGACTACTACGGCGAACACGGAGCGTCCGGTTACCGCCGGCCCATGGAGGTGCTCTACGGCCGCTCGCGGCGGGTGGACATGAAGCCGTACCTGGACACCTTGCGCGTGGAGCCCGAGGGCCAGGAGGGCGTACGCACCCTCGTGGACTTCGACTCGCGTGTCGTCTTCAAGGGCCCTCTGCGCATCCCCTTCACGCTGCCGCTGCGGGCCAACGTCCTGTGGCGCCGCCAGGAGGGGGCTGTGTGGAAGATCGAGGACGAGGTCCTCTCCCTGCGCTGGCCCAGACTGTTGGGACGCTGAGCGGAAAACGAGCCTTGCTCCCGGATACAGCCGGGCACGGGTTCCACGAACCTGCCCAGCTGTAGGACAGGTTCGTGAACTGCAGCCCCCAACCGGGGAGCCGCACAGACGCAGCCGATCACGCCCCAGAATCCGGGGCAGAGTCCTGCCTCAGCCGCCCCTCAACGCCTCGGCCGCGCCTGCCGCTGTGCCACCGCCTTCTTCGCGGGAGCCTTCTTCGCGGCGGCCTTCTTCACGGGAGCCTTCTTCGCGGGAACCTTCTTCACCGCCGCAGCCTTCTTCGCGGAAGCACTCTTCGCCGGAGCCTTCTTCACTGCCGCGGCCTTCTTCACCGGGGAGGCCTTCTTCGCCACCACATTCTTCCGCGCGGGCGCCGAAGGGCTCACCGCCGTGAACGCGGCCGTCTGCGCGGAGGACGAAGTGCCAGGAGCCACCGAGCCCTTGGGCAGCGGCGAGTACAGGAACCGCGGACCCGCGTTGGCCTTCGTGCCCGGCAACGGAGTGGCCATGAGCTGCTGCGCCAGCAGCTTCAGCGAGAACATCAGCCCCAGCGCCGCATCCAGCCGCTTCGGCTCACCATTGAAAGTCTGGTGCAGCGAGTTGAGCAGGCTCGTGTACGTGTAGTCGAACTGGTTGGCCAGCCGCAGCGCCAACGAGCCCTGCGGGAAGTCCTGCGTCCCCGGGTTGTCGGCCATGGGCAACACCCCGTCCTTGTCGAACTTGATCGGCTTGCCGCTGAAGGAGTAGCCCTCGGGCTCCGAGGGGTCCTTCACCAGGTAACGCCCGCGGTAGATCTCCTCGTAGCGGTAGTAGTGGGCCGGCATGTCCTCGGCATCCATCGGGCTGATGCGCGTGCCCTCGCCCTGGGTGATGATGATGTCGATGGCTCGCTTCGCCGACGCCACATCCGTCACCGGGAACAGCTCCGTGGACGAAAACCAGCCCGTCACCTGCAGGCTCGGATCCCCCGTGAAGATGCCCTGCCCCAGCTCTTCGATCTTGTTTTTGATGTCCTCGTAGAACTGGCCAATCGTCTTGAACTGCTGAGCCTCCGTGGCGAAGTCCACGGCCTTGACCTTGAAGTGGAGCGGATCCTCCGGCTCCTCGATGACCATGAACACTTCGCGGATGAGCTCCTTGGAGAGCTTCTTCAGCGGCACGTCGAACGGCTTGCCCGGCTCGCTGCCGATGCCCATGGGCAGCGGCCCCGGGTAGGTGGGAATGAAGCTCGGCTGGTTGATGACCGGGTGCCCGCCGATGGCGTTGAGCACGTTGCACGCCAGGCTCATGTGCAACATCTCCTCCACCACGATGCTCTTGAGCAGACGGGCAATCTCCAGGTTGGTCCCGTCCTTGATGGAGTAGAGGGCCGTCAGATACGTGGGGATGGTGGCGTGCTCCAGCTCGATGGCCTTCTGCAGCGAGTAGCGCAGGTCCTCGAGGCTCGCGAGGGGCGGAACCTGATGAAGAAAGAGCATGGGTTTCTCCTCGGGCTACTTGAACGAGTGGCGGCGGATGAGCTGCGGCGGAGCAACGGGGCGCTTGCGCTGGAGCATGGCGTAGGTCTTCGCGTCCCGCCCAGGCACGGGCAGGCCGGCGGCCTCGTCGGCGGCGCTGGCGGGCACCGCGTTCGGGTGGTTCTTCTCGGCCAGCGGGAGCGCTGCCCGGGCGGCCTTCACCTTGGCCTTCACCTGAGCCTTGAGGTTCTTGACCGTGAGCCCCTTGGCATCCGCCGCTTCGAGCTGCCCAGGAGGCGTGCCCAGCAGCGGCTTGCCGTCCGCGCCCGGGGTCCTCAGCCACTGGAGGATGGCCTTGCTCTTGTCCGCTGACAGGTCCCTCGTGGCGGGCATGTAGTTGGGGTCCTCGGGAGGCAAGCCGAAGGCGAACGCCAGCAGGCCCGCGTGCGCCGCGACGTTCTCGTAGTTGCCCAGGTCCACGATCTGCCCCATGAGGGGATAGAGGTTCGCGTACTGCTGGAAGATGGGCTGGAGCTGCCCGTACCAGGTGGGCTGCTCCGGCACGGCGAAGGCGCTCCACACCAACACGCTGAGGAAGTCCGACGGGTTCCACCCGAAGTCCGCGTACGAGCCATCGGGCCGGATGACCACCTGAGCGGTCTTCTTCGGCAGGTAGCGCACCCCGTACACCTGCCCATCGATGTACTGGCGGGGGTTGCCGGGATCCGCCGCGTCCAGCTTGACGGTGACCTTGCCACCCGGACCGGTGCGCACCTCCTCGAGGAAGCTCAGCGCCGTCTCGGGGATGCCGACGGTGAGCTCGTTGCTGCCTCCCTGCAGGCCGTTGGCGTCGAACCAGAACAGCACCGAGGCGTTCTCCAGCGGCTTGCCGTACTCAGTGGCCCACAGGTCCACCTGCACGGACTCCTTGGGGCTCACGCGCTGGACGAACTGATCGGCCCGGACGTACTGCCCGTCATCGCTCTCGCGCAGCGCCACCTGGCCGTTGCGCGCCACCGCGAGCCGGCAGGTCTCCAGGGCGGTGAGTTCCGCCTCGGTGAGGCGGCGATCGGGCGGAAACGCCTGCACCCCGGCGGTGCGCTCGTACCAGCCCTCCTGCGTGTAATCGAGCGTTCCCAGGGTCTGGAAGCCCTCTCGTGGATCCAGGTAGCCCAACTCGAGGGTGATGGGATTGCCACTCGAGTCCTGGGTGACGACGGGCCCGCCCGGAGCCGTGGTCCCGATGGAGTTACCGAAGTCCGCCAGCACCTTGCCCTGCTCGCGGCTGACGGCGCAGGGCATGAAGTTGAGCTGGTCCGCCGGGTTGTTCTGATCATCCAGCCGCGCCAGCAGGTGCCGGCCCAGCACGAAGTGCCGCGGCTCCCGCGGCGAGGCCGGGCCAATGGTGCCGACGATGCGCCCCATGGTGAACTCGGGGCTGCCGGAACTCATGTTGTAGCCGTCCACGTTGAACTTGATGGACAGCAGGCCATCGGGGGCCGCGCGCTGCAACTCCTGGAGGAAGCGCGAGCCAGACACGTCGCCCCACTGCACGGCGCCGATGACGGACTGGTAGAAGGCCGACGCGCCGATATCGCCTCCCCCACCCGTCGCGCGCGTCCACCAGATGTCCGAGAAGGGCGCCACCGCGAAGGGGCCCTTGAACAGATCCGTCTGGCCATCGGTGAGCCGGACGATCATTCCCCAGATCTGCGAGGCGAGCTGCTGCTCGGGATCCAGGTCCACCAGCTTGCCGGCCACCCGCTCGTTGGAGTCGGCGATCCACTGGCCCACGATGGGGTCCTCACTGGAGGACTCGGTGAACGAGCCGTCGGCGTAACACAGGCGCCGCACCTTGCACTCCACCAGGCGGAACGAGCCGGAGCCGTCCGGGTTCCACCAGCCGTTCGGCTTCGTCCGGCCCTCTTGCGGAAGCTGATACTCGGGCTTGAAGGTGGCGTTGTTGAAGTGCGTCGGGTCGTTGTTGACGGTGGACACGTCCGCCTGGAAGCGCCCAGCGAAGTGAAGGCGCACCGGATCCAGATAGCTCATGCAGGTAGTCTCCCCTCCCAACAGCGGGAAGGAGCCTACTCCACCGGCTCGCAACGCACGACAGCTTCCAGTCTTTCCATGCCGCCGCCCACGTAGATGGTGCCCGCGGTGGGCGCCGCATCCGTGTACGAGCGCCCCACTGCCACACGCACGTGGTCGGTCTGGGTGAGCACGCCGTTGGTGGGATCGAACCCCTTCCACCCGCGCTCGGGCAGATACACCTGGACCCAGGCGTGCGAGGCCTCGGCCTGCTGCGTATTGGCGTGCTTGGGACCGGTGTAGATGTAGCCGCAGGTGTAGCGCGCGGGCACCCCGAGCAGCCGGGCCAGGCAGACGAACAGGTTGGTGAAGTCCTGGCACACGCCGCGCCGCGCCGAATACACCTGGAACGGCGTGGTGTGCACCGTGGTGGAGCCCGGCAGGTAGCGGTACTCCTTGAAGAGGGTGAAGTTCAGATCCAGCAGCGTGTCGAGCAGGTCGAAGTCATTGCGCCGCGCGAAGCTCATCGCGTACTCGAGCAGCTCTTCCAGCTCGGTGTCCGGAAGCGGAGGGGGCTGGAGGAACGGCTGCAGCATGACCTGCTGCCAGGGCATCCACAGCAGCGGGAACGTCGTGCGAATGTGGGGCGTGTGGTAGCCCAGCGGATCGGTGTCCTTGAGCTCCACGCGCGAGTGGGCCTCGATGATCAGCTCCGAGTACGGCGTCTCCACCTGGGCGCGCCGCACGCGGTTGCCGAACACGTCCTCGTACTCCTCGCGCATTGTGCCCACGGACATGCTCAGCTCGTGCGAGAGCAGCGACTGCAGCCGGTCATGCACAGGGGTGAGCCGCAGCACATGGGTGCTGCGCTCCACTGGCTTCGCATAGCGGTACACGGTGCGGTGGCGCACCTCCATCACCCGCACGGGAGTCACGGGCGGGCGGCGCATCCGGCTGCGCGCCTCGAGCTCGGCGGCCACGTTGTCCGCGGGCCGCGGAGCCCCCGGAGGCAGCACCTCGGCGCGCACGGCGCCCTGACGCACCACGACCAGGGCCCCCGGAGGCACGCGCGTCCAGTCGGCCTTCAGGTCCGTGCGGGACTCGATGGGCTCGGTGCAGACGATGACGCCCTTGTGGCCCTTGGCGCCGCGCTTGGTCAGGTCCAGCTCCACGTCCTCATCGCCCAGCGCGAGCCGGTCGTACGGAGGCTTCACCCGCCACAGCCAGGTGCCGGTGGAGTCCTGCGCGTCCGCGTAGATGCACAGGTCCTGCCCGTCGGTAAACATGAGGGACAGGGGGCCCGAGGTGTTGAGCTCCTCGAGCCAGGCGCGCAGCCGCTCCAGGTCCACCTCGCCCAGCCGCTGCCATCCGGAGGCCTGCACCCAGCTGAGCAGGCGGCAGAACACGAGTTCCGAGTCCGTGGAGCCCACGGGCGCGAAGTGGCTCTCGGGAGGCGGAGCCGGAGCCTTGCGCAGGCTGCCGCTGTGGCCGAACAGCCAGTCCCGGCCGCCGAAGCTGCGGCAGAAGGGCTGGGTGTTGGCGTCGCTGTTGGGCCCCCACGTCGCGGTGCGGATGTGCAGCAGGAAGAGCGGGGACTCCAGGTGGCCCCACGCCTTGACGAGTTCGCTGTGGATGGTGCCGCCCGGGGGAGGCGCATGCTCCTTGAGCACCGCCGCCGAGGGCTCATTGCCCGGGTAGTAACCCAGGCCCCACCCGTCCGGCAGCTTGTGCCCGGGCGCCAGGCAGCGCAGATCCAGGCTGGGAGCGAGCGTGCCCTCGAAGGAGGTAGCGAGCAGATTGGGCATGGGGCGCGGGACTCTACTGAGCCATGGACTGGGAACCCAGCGTCCTGCGGTAGCCGAAGAACTCGGCGGCCATGCATTCACACAGGGCGGCGGTAGTGTCGACGACCTGGGTGAGCAGACCGTGAATGGTGGCGTCGGGGCTGGCCAGGCTCTCGGGGCGCAGCAGCTCCAACAGCCGGGTGGCCAGGGCCACGGACTCGGCGCCAGGCAGCCCCTGGGTGCCGGGCGGGTGCAGCTCGGTGAGGTAGCGGTGGGCGGACTTCACGCAGTAGCGCAGCGAGCGGGGGAAGTCCGGCTCGAATAGGAGGAACGCGGCGACGGCGTCCCCGGTCACCTTCCCCTGGTTGCGCTTCATGAAGGGCTCGAAGCCCGAGCAGGCGCGCAGCAGCGACAGCCACAGGCTGGTCTCCACCACCTGATTCGCTTGGGGCAGCTGCTTGAAGGCGTGGTGGTGCACATCCAGCACGCGGGCCGTCTGCCCTACCCGCTCCAGCAGCACGCCCAGCCAGATGAAGTCCAGCGGCGTGTCATGCAGCATGGTGCTGCGGAACAGCCCCAGGCACAGCTGCATCGCGCGGCGGATCTGCCGGTAGTAGCCGTAACGGTGCTGGGTGAACTCCACGCGGGCCTCGTCGCTGTGGGCCCACAGGTACACCTCGTTGATGACCTCCCAGCACTCGATGCTCACCACCTCGCGGATGGCGCGCGCGTTCTCCCGGGCGGCGGACAGCATGGCCAGCAGGCTCGAGGGGTTGTGCTCCTCGAAGGCCATGAAGCGCTGCACCACCTCTCCATCGCCCTCGGCGGTGGTGCCATGGAGTTCGAGGAAGCGCGGGCGCTCGCCGAAAACGGCGAGGATGGGTGTCCAGCACTGCTCCGGAGCCAGCCCCGCGTCCAGCGCCAGCGTGCCCGTCACCTGCAGCACCCGGGCGGTGCTCTCGGCGCGCTCCAGGTAGCGCCCCAGCCAGAAACAGTGGTCCGCCACGCGCGCGATCATGCGCCCTCCCGCTGCACCCAGGTGTCCTTCGAGCCGCCGCCCTGGCTGGAGTTGACGACGTACGAGCCCTCGCGCAGGGCCACCCGGCTCAGGCCTCCCGGCAGCACCCACGGCCCCTGGGGTCCGGTGAGAATGTAGGGCCGCAAGTCCACGCGCCGGGGCGCCACCTGCTTCGTGTCGGCGATCCACGTGGGGCACGAGGACAGCTCCACCAGCGGCTGGGCTACGTACCGGCGGGGCTCGGCGAGCACGCGCTGACGGAACTCCTCGCGCGCCTCCTTGGTGGACTGAGGGCCCATGAGCATGCCGTAGCCGCCCGCCTCGTCCACCGTCTTCACCACCAGCTTCTCCAGGTTGTTGAGTACGTACTCGCGGTCTTGCGCCCGCGCGCACACATAGGTGGGCACCTGTTGCAGCACCGGCTCCTCGGAGAGGTAGAAGCGGATCATGTCCGGCACGAAGGCGTACACCGCCTTGTCATCCGCCACGCCGTTGCCCGGAGCATTGGCCAGCGCCACGTTGCCAGCGGCGTACGCACGCATCAACCCGGGCACGCCCAGCAGACTGTCCGGGCGGAACACCTCGGGATCCAGGAAGGCATCGTCGATGCGCCGGTAGATGACGTGGACGCGGCGGGGGCCGCGGGTGGTGCGCACGAAGACCTGCTCACCTTCCACGAAGAGGTCCGCGGGATGCACGAGCTCGACGCCCATGGTGCGGGCCAGGAAGGTGTGCTCGAAGTAGGCCGAGTTGTACGGGCCTGGGGTGAGCACCACCACGGTGGAGCGCTCGGGCGCCTCGGGAGACACGGCGCGCAGCGTCTCGGCGAGGCGCGCGGGATAGTGGTCCACCTGGCGGACGCGGGCCTGCTCGAGCACCTCGGGCATCACCCGCTTGGAGACGATGCGGCCCTCCATCACATAGGACACGCCGGAGGGCGTGCGCAGGTTGTCCTCCAGCACCCGGAAGACGCCCTGCTGATCCCGGATCAGATCGATGCCCGAGACGTGGATGCGCACCCCGCCGGGCGGGCGCACGTGGCGCAGCCGGGGCAGATACTGCTTGGTGCCGAGGACGATCTCCCGCAGCTCGGGCTGCTCGGCGAGGAAGCGCTGCGCTCCATAGACATCGTTCAGGAAGAGGCCGAGCGCACGCACGCGCTGCTCGAGCCCACGCTCCACGTGGCGCCAGTCCATGGCGGAGATGACGCGGGGAATCAGGCAGAAGGGGAAGATCTTCTCGGTGCCGCGAGAGTCCGAGTACACGGAGAAGGTGACGCCCTGGTTGAGCAGGGCACGCTCGGCCAGGCGCTGGAAGCGGGCAAAGTCCTCGGTGTTCCGGGCACCCAACAAGCCCAGGAGGCGAAGGAAGTGAGTGCGCGGCGTCCCCGCCGCATCGAACAGCTCATCGAAAGTACCGGGAGCGACGGAGTAATCGTCGAACAGTCCCGGCACCACGGTCCTTCGCATCTCCATGCCTCCGGCCCGCGGCGTTCAGGGGGATGACGCCGCGCGTCGAGGACTCTACCCCGGGTAGCGGAACATGAGGAGAGGGGCGCTCCTTCCAGGCGGTGATCTCGACGAGGAGAAACCACCCTACAATGCCGCGATGCGCTGGCTCCTCCCCCTGCTCACCTTGCTGTCCACGTTGGGAAGCTTCCAGCGCGCCGTCGCCTCTGATGCTCACGCGCCGCCGGTGCCTTCAGTGGTCGAGGGCCGGGTGGTGGACGAGGCGGGCGTGGGCGTGGCGGGAATGACGCTAGGCCTGATGGACACCACACGGCTCAGTGGCCATGTCGACAGCCAGGGCTGCGGCACCTATCACCCCTCGGAGGTGGCCTACACGGACTCGAATGGCCGGTTCCGGGCGGAGCTGTCCTTCACGCCGAACGTGTTGGAGGTGCACCATGGGCCCGAGGATTTCGACTGGCCGCGCGACAATTTGCCGGTGACGGCGGGACAGCCCATCGAGGTGAAGGTGCGGCGCATCGCCTGGGTCACCTACGAGGGCCAGGTGGTGGACGAGCAGGGAGCGCCGGTGGCGGGGGCGAACATCGAGACCGGGGCGAAGACGGACGAGACGGGACACTTCAAGCTCAAGCTGGATCCGGAGGACAAGTACGAGCAGCTGCGCTTCCGGAAGATCGGCTTCAAACCGGTGATGGTGCCGCTGGCGAAGACGGCGTGGGTGCAGTTGCGCGAGCGGCGGACGTTGATCACGGTGAAGCTGGTGGACACGGGAACGAAACAACCGGCGGTGCAGCGGCTGTACCGGGTCGAGGCATACCGGGGCAACGAGCGGATCAGCTACTGCACGGCGGGAGACCCGAAGCTGACGCACGAGCCCGCCGAGGGCGAGTGCACGCTGGACGCAGAGCCAGGCCAGCTCGAACTGAAGGTCGACCTGAAGGTGGTGCGCAAGCTCCGGATAACGAACGCGCCGCAGACGCTGACCTTCGAGGTACCTCCCACTGAGGGCATCCGGTAGCTTATGGATTCGGGCGGGTCCGAGGAGGTCCTTCGCAGGTGGCAAGCACGGGGAAGCGCAGACAGGCGGTCTTCCAGATCTTGCGCTCCAGTGACTCCTCGGAAGTGAGTGCCACGGCGTAGGTGTAGAGATCCCCGGGCGTGTCGAACAGGCGCACCGAGCTGGGCTGGATCAGCGCGAAGCGCCCCTCGGCCAAGACGCACAGCCCTGCGATGGCCTGCTTCGGATTGGACTCCGTGCCGAGCGCCACCACCATCCATCCGCGCAAGGAGAGCAGGCGCCCTGACTCGTTGCTGATGTTGATGGTGACCGGGGCTCCGTCCACGGCCTGCACCTGTCCCAGCAGCTTGATGACGAGCTGGGCATAAGGAAGGTCCGCCGGACTCTGCGCGATAGGAGGGGCCGTCATTCCTGGCGGACTCTAACCGATGGCCCGATCCGACTGGGAAGCCCTGAGCCTTCCCAGGGCGAACAGCACCGGCAGCCCCATACTGAAGACGGCAATCACGCGCAGCGCGGCGGGCTCCGCGGTGAAGACGTAGAGGAACACGAAGGCCCCGTAAGCCACCACCGGCATGGCCGCCACGGCGGCACGGGCCGGGCGCTCCGGCGCGGGCTTCAGGCGCTGCTCGACGAGCAGATACGCCAGGTACACGCAGAACGTGGTCGCCAGCCACCCGGCGAAGTTACGCAGCGGCACACCGAAGAAAGCCCCGCCCTGCGTCCAGACCCAGTTCCCCCGGGCCACCATGTTCGGATCCATGGGAAGGTCCCACCCGGTCATCACCATGGCGCTCAGCAGGCTGAACCAGATGAGCCGGAGCAGCGAGCCGCCCGCCGCTACGGGCCGGCCCTCGGTGAACAGGCTGGTGATGACATAGGACGGGTACAGCATCATGAACCACGCCAGCGGAATCAGCAGCGGCACATGGCCGAGCTTCAGCCCAAGCTGATCCGTGTAGAAGTAGGGGCCATACACGAAGCCGGTGGCCACGCCCACGTGCTCGAAGGCCCAGGAGATGACGGCGCCCAGCGCAAACAGCGCGCTCGTGCGCGCAAGCCCCAGCAGGTACAGCGCATGCAGCAGGCTGAACACCAGCAGCGTGAGCGTGTGCACGTGGATGACGCGCGGAGGCAGCGGCACCGCCCCGTCGGGCAGGATGTCCCCCAAAATGAAGTAGCAGTGGAGCGTGAGGAACAGCGCACTGAGCTTCAGCAGGCGATCAGGGACCATGATGAACCCATGATCCGCTGTCACTCCGACGCACCGTTCTCCGGTCCCGGGTGCCGCTGATCAGACACCCGGGTCAGCCGGGAGCCACACCCTCAGCGATACTTGAGCCAGGTGGCGAGCAGCTCGCCCACCATCTTGTTCACGGTGACGCCGTTGCGCTGCGCGAGCGCCTCCAGTGCGGCGATGTGCTCCGCCGGCAGCGAAAGGCTCAGCAGCCGCTCGGAGGGGCGCTCTTCGCGCAAGGGGCTGGAGGGCTCGGGCGTGAGCTCCTCCATCTCCACCACCTTCTTCGGCCCGGACGTCTTGGCCACCAGCCGGTCCTGCTCGGCCTGCAGCTCGTCGTGGAAGATCTGCCGCAGGAAGTTGGACAGGTGCAGCGGCGTGGGCGTGAACTCGTAGGTGCTCAGGAACGCGTCGATCGCCGCGCGCATCTCCGCCGCCGTCTGGTAGCGGCGCTCGCGATCCTTGTCGAGCGCCTTCATCAGAATGGCTTCGACAGGCTCTGGGATGTCCGCCTTGAAGTACGAGGGGGCGTAGATCTTCCCCTCGGTGATGCTGCGCATCACCACCACCTCGGACTCGCCGGTGAAGAGCTTGAAGCCGGTGAGCCACTCGTAGAGCACCACGCCCACGGAGAAGATGTCGCTGCGGCAGTCCAGCGGCTTGCCGTAGCACTGCTCGGGGCTCATGTAGCTGATCTTCCCCTTGAGCTCGCCGGCGCGTGTCTGCTCCACCTGGTTGGTGGCCTTGGCGATGCCGAAGTCCAGCACCTTCACCGTGCCATCGAACGCCACGAAGATGTTCTCGGGCGTCACGTCCCGGTGAACGATGTTCAGCGGGTTGCCGTACAGGTCCACCTTCTGGTGGGCGTAGTGCAGCCCGGCGCACACGTCCGAGGCGATGCGCAGCGCGTACACCAGCGGGAAGGGAATGCCCACCTCCTCGGCCTTGGGGATGATGCGGCGCATGTCCCGGCCGAAGATGTACTCCATGGTGATGAAGTAGCTCTCGCCGATCTTCCCCAGGTCGTGGATCTGCACGATGTTGGGGTGGTTGAGCTGGGCCGCCAGCCGCGCCTCGTTGAGGAACATCTTCACGAAGGTGGAATGCTTGGACAGGTGCGGGCGGATGCGCTTGATGACGACGGGCGTCTCCAGCCCCTCCCCGTCCACCTGGTGGGCCAGGAAGATCTCCGCCATGCCCCCGACCGCGATGCGGTCGATGAGCCGGTACTTTCCGAAGCGGACATTCTCTCGCGAGGCAGCGGTGGACATCGCGGGGAGACAATAGCCGATAACCGTGACAGAACCGCGCCTCTATCTCAGAGGTACGACGTACACCTTCAGTCCGGGGGGCTCCTCGGAAGAGGCGGGGAAGTCGACGGAAGAGGGCCCCAGCGCCAGCCCGGGCCCAGCGGCCTGGCGTCCGGCGCGGGCAACCCCTTCGGCCACCATGGCCTCGAAGCGGCGGGCCGTGAGGGTGGACAGATTACAGCAGGCCACCAGGCGGCCCCCGGGAGCCACCACGCGGGCGGCAGCCTCGGCGAGCCGGGGGTAGTCCCGGCCGGCGGAGAAGCGGGTGTGGCGGGTGGTGGAGAAGGACGGCGGATCAGCGATCACCACGTCGAAGGCCTCACCCTTCCTGGCCAGGCGGCCGAGCCAGTCGAAGCAGTCGCCCGCCACATAGTCGTAGCGGTCCACGGGCTGGCCGTTGAGCCGGGCGTTCTCCTCGCCCCAGTCCAGCACCCGGCGGCTGCTGTCGAGGTTGAGCACGCGCCGGGCGCCTCCCGCGGTGGCCACCACGCCGAAGGCGCAGGTGTAGGCGAAGAGGTTGAGCACGGTGAGTCCCCTCACCTGCCCCAGCAGCCAGGCGCGCGGCTCGCGCATGTCCAGGTACAGGCCCACCGAGAGCCCCTGCGCGGGGCGGATGAGAAAACGCAGGCCATTCTCCAGCGTCTCCAGGGACTCCACGGGCTCGCCGCGAGCGGGCACCTCGGGGGCGAGCACCTCCTTGGCGGTGTTGGCCAGGACCCGGGCCTCGCGGGGGCGGCGCTTGAGGTAGAGGCTGCGCGGGGCCCATACCTCCTGGGCGGCATCGAGCAGGGACTGCTCCTCGGTGGCGGAGAAGTCACGGTAGAGCCCCATGACGAGCAGGCCCGAGAAGCTGTCCACGGTGACGTCGGGCACACCGTCCGGAGCGCCATTCACCCAGCGAAACGCGGTGGTGCGCGGATCGGCGAGCAGGGGCTCACGGCGCGCGCGAGCCTCCCAGAAGCGCTGGGCGAGCGAAGACGGAGCGGCACTCATGCGGTGAGACGGGCGCGGGACCACACGCTGGAGAGCGCGGCGGCGGCATCCCGGGCCAGCTCCACGAAGTCCACGCCGAGCAGCTGTCCCTCGCGCACCGCGACGCGGCCATTGACGACAGTCCACGCGACGCGCGAACGGGCCAGCTGGCCGATCAGGTTGGGCGAGTACCCCGTCTCGGGGTCCGCGGTGGGCACGGCGTCATAGACGACGAGATCGGCCAGACAGCCCTCCTCCACCAGGCCCGAGGGTGCGCGGAACACGCGGGTGCACAGCTCCGCGGGGCCGCTGACGAGCAGCTGCGCCAGGGTGCCATCGGGATCCGGCAGACGCCCGGCGCGGGAAATGCGCAACAGGCCCACGAAGGCGGCGAGCACCTCGTCCCAGAGGGTGCCATGGCCACTGGTGCCCAGCCCCACCAGCTGCTGCAGCAGGAGCACGGCCTCCAGGGACTCTCCGACGCGCTCGGCGGTCAGGTGGGCCCGGGGGCTGAGCGCCACGAAGGTGCCCGAGGCCGCCAGCCGCGAGGCCTCCTGCGCATCGATGGTGCGAGCGCGAGCGGCGATGGCGCGCGGGCCCAACAGCCCCAGCTCATCCAGCCGCGGCACCACGCGCTTGCCATACTGGGCATAGGTGGCGGCGAGATCATCCTGCCCATCGGCGAGGTGGAAGAGCACGGGCACGTCCAACTCCTGGGACAGCGTGCTGATCCGGCGCAGGAGGTCATCCTCGCAGGTGTGGGAGGCATGGAAGCCCAGGGCGCCGCGCACCAGCGGATGGCCCCGGAAGCGCCGGGCGAACTCAGCATTGGCCTCCAGACAGGCGCGGGCGGGCGCCTCTCCGGCGAGACTGTGCGTGGAGTGTCCCACCACCAGCCGCATGCCGAGCTGCTCGGCCACGCGGGCCTGGACATTCAGCCCTCCGAGCACATCCGCGGGGGCCTCGAGGTGCTCCACCACCAGGGTGACGCCGTCCCGGAGCGCCTGCGCCATGGCGAACCGCGTCAGCGCCTCCACCTCGCCCACCGAGAGCAGCCCGGCCACCTGCTTGCGCCGCTCCATGCGGTTAACAGGGGCAGACAGCAGGAAGTTGCCGGTGGGAGGCGCCAGCTGGCCGCCCACCAGGTGGGTGTGACAGTCCACCAGGCCCGGAGCAACCAGGCGGCCTCGGCAGGCCACCTCCCAGTCACCCGGGAGCACAGGGATTTCGGCATCGGGGGCCACTCGGCGGATCAGGCCACCTTCCACCACCAGGGCCATGCCGGTGCGCACCCGGCCGTCCGCGCGGAACACAGCGCAGTTCTTGAGCAGCAGGCGGCCTTCCATAGGCGACGCCTCTTAGCACGGACATGGTCTCCCGAGGGGAGAACCGGCTATACTGGCAGTGCGATGACCGTGTCGAACACCGCCCTGTCCGCAGCTCCGGCAACGCCGACCGACGCCTCCAGCGGGGTGCTGTCCTTCCGTGGGTTGTGGCTGTTCTCGTCCCGGGCCGATGCGGTGTTCATGGGTATTCCGCTGCTGCTCATGGTGGTAACAGCGGTGGTGAGTCTGGTGGCCACGGCGGGTACGGCGGATCAGTCCCACCGGCTGGCGATGTGGACGGCGCAGAACCTGCTGGGCAGTGGCACCCACGTCATCCTGAGCTTCCTGCTGATCGCCGTACACCGGGACGTGCTGACGGCGGATCCGAAGCAGCCTCGGGCGCTGATGGCGGGCACGGGAGCGGCGCTGGTGGCCACGGGCGCCGGGTTCTTCTTCCTGTATTACGCGGACAAGCTGGCCTACGCGTACACGGCGGCGATCCTGTTCGGCGTGTTCGGCATGCACCACATGCTGGCGCAGCACAAGGGCTTCTGGTCGCTGCATGGGCTGAGGGGCTCGCAGGTGGGGCTGCCGGCAATCTCCGCGCGCGAGCGGCAGTTGATGCAGGTGTACGTGCCGCTGATGCTGACGCTGACGCTGACGCGGCTGCTGTTCATCCCCAGCTCGGCGGAGCCTGACGCCACGCCGTACCTCAACGTGGGCCAGGGAGCGCTGTTGCCGCACGGCACGCTGGCGCTGCTGCTCACGGTATGGCTGGGGTACTTCGTGCTGCTGTTCCGCACGGTGCTGCGCTCGGGGCAGCTGAGCGGGCCGAAGATGCTGTACCTGGGCTGTGTGGCGATCGTGACGGGGCTGCTGCTGGTGGCGCCTCCGCTGGGCAACGTGATGCTGCTGGCGATGCACGGGCTCGAGTACTTCATGATCACCGCCCGGATGCTGGAGCCCCGGCCCGGGGATCCTCCGTCGCGGTTCGGGCGGGCGTGGATCTGGCCGCTGATGGGGCTCTCGATGCTGCCGCTGCTGGCGCTGGGCGTGGTGGACGGGTTCATTCTCGGCACGGCGTACGGCGCGACGGCTCCCGCGTCCCTGGCGGCCAACCCGCTGCTGCGCGCGTCCATTACCGTGGGCCTGGGCATCGTGCTGGCGCACTACGTGGCCGACGCGTTCATCTACCGGTTCCGGATCCCGGGGATCCGCAAGGTGATGCTGCGCCGGTTGGGCTTCGGGCCTCCGGCGGCCCCGGCGCCCGTGAGCGCTCAGCAGTAACAGCACCCTCCCCTGTCTCAGCTTGAACCGTGCGAGCCGCGGTGAGCCGCGCTGGATTGAAGCGGCTCATGCGGGGTCTGCTGGCCATGAGCATCTTCTCTGGCCACCGTTCCCTCCTGCTGCTTCCGCTGTTCACCTGTGCCTCACTGGCCCTCTGCGCCTACTCCGAGGAGGAGCCCGCGCCGCTGGAGCCCGTGGACGTCACCGTGATGACGCGCAACATCTACCTGGGAGGTAACATCTGGCCACCCTGATGGCGGAGTTGGAGAAGCGCGGGCTCGACTACCGCGTCGCGGCGAAGGTGAAGAACGGGGACTCGGAGCTGTCCGCGGCGCTCTCCGGGAGCGCGAGCGATCTCACGGACGTGCGGCTGACCGACTACGACGTCATCCTGGCGCGCGGGGACGTCACGACGGCGGGGACGGTGGAGCAGAACTACACGAAGAACCAGCAGGTGCCGGTGGGTGGCTCGACGGTCACCTTCCTGCGGGGCTTCACGAAGGTGGACGCCACGGTGAACGGAGCGAGCTTCACCTTCGTGAACTCGCACGTGGAGGGGCTGATGCCGGCCAACGACGCTCAGTCGAAGGAGCTGGTGGAGATCCTCAAGGGCTACTCCGAGCCGCTCATCATGGTGGGCGACCTGAACACCGGCCCGGGCAGCCCGACACCGGCCTACGTGACGGGCTTCGATGAGCGCATCGACCTGGTGTTCTACCGTGGCGAGGGGATCGAACCGGTCTCGGCCGAGGTGGTGGGCAACGAGCTGACGGACCGCACGGCCTCGGGCCTCTGGCCGTCGGACCATGCCGGCGTCGTGGTGACGTTCCGCCTCCAGCGCTGAGGCCTCGCCGCCGCGAAGCGGCAAGCCCTCCCGCAGCAGGCACCCGAGAGTCACCCGGGCGGTGGCGTGGCGGGCCCGAGCCTCCCTGGCGGATCGTCCCGGCCCGGCCTGAATGTCAGACCCCGCTGGTTGGATACGCCCATCAAACGAGCAAGCGCTACGCACCCTGGGAGGGGAAAATCATGGAGAACTTCACCAAGCGGACCGGCTTCGGCGGCGGCACCCTGTGGATGGCGACCTGGGCGGTTCTGATGGGCACCGTGGCGTGTGGTCCGATGGACTACACCTCCGCACCCGTTGAGGTGACTACCCATGAGCAGGAGCTGGCGGGTGAGAACGGACTGGCGACCAACGGACTGGCGACCAACGGGCTGGCGACCAACGGGTTCTCGGAGTGGTTCACCCAGGACACGCAGATGAACGCCATGGTGATGAAGTACCTGGTGCGGTGCGCGGTGCCCGAGGGTGAGACGCGCAGCCACCAGGACCCCTCCACGGGAATCGCTTACACCTGGCAGGGCAGCCTGGGGCTGGCGCCGGACTGGTCGCGCGGCAAGCGCATGAACGAGCGGGAGCAGCAGCTGGTGTCCGCGTGCATGGCGGCGCACGCCAACAAGTACGGCAAGCACGTGCAGCTGTCCGTGCTGGGGCGCACCGCGCAGCTGCAGACGATCCCTTACACCTCCGAGGAGCTGCAGACGTTCGCGCGGCGTGAGGCGTGCTTCTTCGGCAACCTGTTCAAGAACGAGGGCCTGTTCGCGGGCGTGGACGGCGAGTATCTGAATGACGGGGAGAGCAGCCCGCGCGCCTGCGGCCTCACCACCAAGCAGGGTGAGCTGGAGTCCCAGTGCAGCCCAATCGTTCACGTGGAGAGCTGCGAGACGTACTGCAAGCTGGATCCGACGGGGCTGTTCTACACGGAGTGCACGTACAACGGCCGTACCTACCTGCCGCTGACCACGCGCATCCGCACCGACGACGTGTACACCTGCGGTGACGGGGTGTGCCAGTTCACCGAGAGCTGCGGTGACGGCTCCGAGGCGAACAACTGCATGAACGACTGCGGCGCCTGCCAGTAACCCCCTCTCCCGAGAGAGGGCGGGGGTGAGGGTTGAGATCAATCCGTATGGCACGCCGATCTACGCGGTGGAGGCGGGCACGGTGCGGGCCATCCAGTCGGCAGGCCACGGACAGAAGGTCGAGCAGGGAAAAGCGCTGGCGCGGGTGCAGTTCGAGGGGATCGAGCACCCGGACACGCAGCCTCCCCTGTTCGACGGCGCCTTCCGCTATGAGACCTTCGCCCGAGTGACCTGGGGGGCCGGACCCTGGTGGATGGCAGGCCACGGTGGCCCTCGGTGGATGGCACGAACTCCTTCAACCCGGGCCTGATGGTGGACGCGGCGGGAGTGGGACACCTCTTCCTTCAGCTCGCGCACCCGGACACGATCCGGATGCCACTGACGGACTGAGCCCCCGCCGCTAGACTGGGCCCCAGTCCCCTCTCCCTTCGGGAGAGGGCCGGGTGAGGGTCCGTGCCGAACAACCGTGTCCCAGCGCAAAGGCGGCCCACGCGGTGAACAGCCGGACCTGGCGCATCACCTTGACGGTGCTGGGGCTGCTGGGCGCACTGGCCCTGGTGTACCGGCCGGTCCTCTCCGGGCAGCTCCTGGCGGGGCGGGAGGTGTTCCGCATCTTCTTCCCGGACTCGGCCTTCCTGCTCGAGTCCCTGCGGGCCGGAGAGCTGCCCCTGTGGACGCCGTACCTCCGGCTAGGCCAGCCCTTCGCGGCAACACTCTACTCCCAGGTCTTCTACCCGCCCCGGTGGATGGCGGTGGTGCTGGTCGGCCCCATCGTGGGCATGACGGTGCTGCACGTGTTCCACATCGCGCTGGCGGCGGTGGGCGTCTTCCGGCTGGCGCGGCAGCTCCGGGTGTCCTGGCCGGCGGCGATGGTGGCCGGAGCCGCGTTTGGCCTGACGCCGATGATGACGACGCTGGGCAGCCAGCAGAACGTGGTGGACGCGGCGGCCTGGACCGGCTTCATCCTCTCGGCCGCGCGAGCCACGGCCCTGGCTCCCACCGCGAGACGGGTGGCCTGGCTCACGGTGCTCACGGCGCTCTCGCTGCTGGCGGGCTCGCCGGAGACGACTCTGTGGCAAGGCCTGCTCTGCCTGCTGGCGGTGTCCTGGCGCTCCAGGGGTGACGTAGGGGAGCGGAAGAGCACGGTGGCTGCGCGGAACCCTCACCCCGGCCCTCTCCCGAAGGGAGAG
>DASVVJ010000403.1:0-10955 GCA_036389955.1 Myxococcaceae bacterium | reverse complement strand
CTCCGCCAGCGTGGTGCCCAGCAGCGCGGGCGTCACCGTCACCACCACCGGCACCTGCGCCTCCTCGCCCACCGAGGCCAGCTGCCGCAGCCGGGCCACGTCATCCGTGGCGTCGATGACGAAGCACACGTCGGGGCGCTCGAAGGGCTCGGCCTCCACCGCCTTGGACAGCGCCTCCACCACTTGGGTGGGCTCCACGTCCAGCACCTCCACGGCGATGCCAGAGGCGGTGGGGCACTGCTCCAGGAGGAACTTCAGCCCGCGCCACCCGGCCTCCAGCCGCGCCACGGGCTCGGCGGCCAGAAGGTCCTTCGCGGTGTTGATCAGCGCCAGCTCGATGGCGTCCCGCACCGCACGGCGCGCGTTGGGGCTCATGGGCGCCGGGCCCGGGCCCTTGGGCGACATGGCGCGCACGAAGGCGTCCACGCCCGCCTTGGCCGTGGCGCTGGGAGAGTGGGCCTCCGCCTTGGCCAGCAGCTCACCGACGAGATCCTCTCCGCCCGAGGAGGCCGCGGCTGGAGAACTCGCCTGAGCCGGAGCGGCCGCAGCGGCCGGAGGAGTACCCCCGAGCGCCGCCGAGACCGCGGAGGACAGGCGGCCCTCGCCCACCACTTCAGCCACGCGCGCGGCGCCCTCTTCGGGCGTCAGGGGGCGCGAAGGGTCGGCCTTCATGAAGCCCTCGGTGAGCGCCTGGAGCTTCTTGAGTTCGGGCACGGCGGACAGCAGCTCCATCACCCCGAAGGCGCGCAGCTTGTCGAAGGACACCTCGAAGGTGCGCTGCTCGGCCCCGCCCAGCCGGTCCGGCACGGAGACACGCAGGCCCTTGCAGGCCTTGGCCAGCTCCTCGGCGAAGCCGTCCGTGCTGAGATGGAACCGGCGCCCCCCGGGCGCAGGCGTGAAGGCCCCCGCCACCAACCAACGTACCCGGGCACCTTCTGGACTCGCGCTCTGGCTCATTCGCTCTCCTGTCG
The DNA here is from genome assembly GCA_036389955.1 of Myxococcaceae bacterium. Classification (GTDB taxonomy): domain Bacteria; phylum Myxococcota; class Myxococcia; order Myxococcales; family Myxococcaceae; genus DATHBR01. The sequence goes on along the minus strand of DASVVJ010000403.1, from coordinate 9,984 downwards.
AGCTTCCAAACGAAGCAGGGCACGTACGTTAGCCCGGCCTCCGACAACACCAAGCGAAGAGATCCGTCGATGTCGCACCGCGTCGTACCCCTCAGGTGGCAAGGACTCCCGGTAGACAGAGGGCCGGGCTGCGCGGGGAGCCCTGGTGCGGAGGGTTGCGGATCCGAGGTGAAGCCCTGTTAGGATCAGCGTCTTCCCCGGACGAACCCTTGGGGGGTCCCCTTGTCCTACGTACAGCTTCCTGAATCTCCGATCATTGGCCGCAACCTGGTAGGTGGTGAGTGGGTGACGCCCACGGGCGCCACGATGATTGACGTGAAGAGCCCCTACACGGGCACCGTCATCGGCCGTGTGCCCAACTCCACCGCCGCGGATGTGGCCCTCGCCGTCGAGGCCGCGAAGAAGGCCGCCGAGGGCTGGCGCAACACCGCGCTGCGTGACCGCACCGCGAAGATGACGCGCTTCCGCAATCTGCTCGAGCAGAACCTCGACAAGCTGGCCAACTCGGCGGCGCGCGAGGCCGGCAAGACGGTGACCGAGGCCCGCGCCGGAGTGCTCAAGGGCATCGAGGTGTGTGACTTCGCCCTGTCCATTCAGAACCTGGACACCGGCGGCGCGCTGGAGGTCAGCCGCGGCGTCACCTGTGAGTTCAAGCGTGAGCCGCTGGGCGTGGTGGCGGGCATCGCCCCGTTCAACTTCCCGGCCATGGTGCCGCTGTGGATGATTCCCAACGCGCTCACGGTGGGCAACGCCTTCATCCTCAAGCCCTCCGAGAAGGTGCCGCTCACCTCGCTGATGCTGGGCGAGCTGCTGCTCGAGGCGGGCGTGCCCCCGGGCGTCTTCTCGATCGTCCACGGTGGCAAGGAGGCGGTGGACGGCATCCTGGCGCACCCGGACATCCAGGCGGTGGGCTTCGTGGGCTCCACGGGGATTGCGAAGTACGTGTACACCGAGGGCAGCGCGCGCGGTAAGCGGGTGCTGGCGCTGGGTGGCGCGAAGAATCACCTCATCGTGGTGCCGGACGCAGATCCGGTGTTCACCCCGCAGGCGGTGGTGGACTCGTTTACCGGGTGCGCGGGCCAGCGCTGCATGGCCGCCAGCGTGATGGTGGCGGTGGGCGATGTGCAGCACATCATCGACGAGATGGTGCGCCGCGCTGCTTCCATCGAGGTAGGCCCGGGCATGGGCGCGCTGATCGACCGCGCGTCGCAGGAGCGCCTGGAGGCCGCCATCGCCAGGGCCGAGGCGGACGGCGCGAAGATTCTGGTCGACGGGCGCGGCAAGAAGCCCTCGGGCGCGGCGTACGCGAACGGCAATTGGCTGGGGCCGACCATCCTGGACCACGTGCGTCCGGGCACCGAGGCGCACACCAAGGAGCTGTTCGGGCCGCTGATCTCCATCGTACGGGTGCCGACGCTGACGGCGGCGCTGGAGCTGCAGGCCTCGTCGCCCTACGGCAACGCGGCGTCCATCTTCACCACCAACGGCGCGGTGGCGCAGCACGTGGTGGACACGGCGAAGGCCGGCATGGTGGGCGTGAACGTGGGCGTGCCGGTGCCGCGTGAGCCGTTCTCGTTCGGTGGCATCAACGACTCGCGCTTCGGCCACGGCGACATTACCGGCCAGGGTGGCGTGGAGTTCTGGAGCTACCTGAAGAAGGTGACGCGCAAGTGGACGGCGCGCACCGACGGCTCGTGGATGAGCTGATGTTCGCGGCGCCCCGCCGGCCAGCCCCATAAAGAGACGGGGCCTGGCTGGCGGTTCATAATGGCGCCATGAGACTTCATGCGTTGAGGCTCGCGGCACTCGGTGCCGCGCTGCTCCTGTCGGGCTGTGCGAGGCGAGAGGCTTCCTGGCTGCGTGATGATGTGGGCCCGCAGCCCGTCGCGGCGAGCGGTGTGGCGTTCACGCCGTGCACTGAGTCCTGGGCACCCGCTGGCTCCGAGTGTGGCGCGCTCGAGGTTCTGGAGAACCCCGCGCAGCCGGGCAGCAGGGTGCTCCGGTTAGCCATCCTGCGCCTTCGCTCGAGCGGCCCGGCACCGGCCACGGGCGCCGTGTTCTTCCTGCCCGGAGGGCCAGGCCAGTCGGGGCGCGAGGCGGCCGAGTGGGCGGCGCAGGAGCTCGCCCCGCTGCGCGGCGAGTGGGACCTGGTGTTCGTGGATCCGCGGGGCACGGGAGCGTCCGGGTCGCTCGACTGTTCGCTTTATGAGCCGGCGGATCCGCAGTCGTACCTGGGCGACTTCTTTCCGGCCGAGGGCGTCGAGCGGTGCCGCAAGGAGCTGGAGCCGCGCGCGGACCTGACCCGGTACACGTCTGCGTACGTGGCGGAGGATTTCGAGGCCGTGCGCCGTGCCCTGGGGTACGCGAAGGTCTCGCTCAACGCGGGCTCCTATGGCACCCGCATCGCGATCGCCTACCTGCGGCGGTACTCCGAGCATGTGCACGCCGCCCTGCTGCATGCCGTCGTGCCCCCGTACATGGCCACGCCGCTGCCGTTCGCGCGCGATACGGACGAGGCGCTCGCCGCCTGGGTCGCCGCCTGCGCGGCGGACAAGGCGTGCTCGGAGGTGACTCCGGCGCTGGGGGCGGACATCACCGCGCTCATCGCGAGCCTGGAGCGTGCTCCGGCGACGGCCTCGCTGAGCCTGCCGGATGGGAAGACGGCGACGGTGCGCTTCACGAGGGATTTGTTCGGGCAGACGCTGCGCGCGCTGCTCTACTCGCCCGACCGGGCGGCGATGATCCCCGCGCTGGTGCGCCGGGCGAAGGAGGGGGACTTCGCGCCGCTGGCGAAGCTGGCCCTGCAGAATCGCCAGGGGTTCACGTCACCGGGCGTCTTCTTCTCGCAGACGTGCGCGGAGGATGTCTGGCGCATCCGCGAGGAGGACGTGCCGGGTGCCACGGCCGGGACGGTGCTGGGCGAGGGGCGGGTGCGGCAACAGCTCCGCACGTGCCGGCAGTGGCCTCGCGGTGGGCTGCCCGAGGACTTCGACGGGCCGGTGAAGGGCAACGCGCCGGTGCTGTTGGTGACGGGGGCGTGGGATCCCGCCACGCCGCCGCGCTGGGCCGACAGCGTGTTGCGCATTCTTCCCGGTGCCCAGAAGGTCATCGTGCCGTACGCGGGGCACGGCTTTCAGGCCTCGGCGGCGGAGTGCGCCGGTGGGCTCATGGTGGCGTTCATGCGACAGCCGTCCCAGCCCCTGGACACTTCCTGCATGGCGCGGGTGGAGCGCGAGCCGTTCAAGCTGACACTGGAGCCGTGAGGCGCTGATCAAGGGGGCCTCCCGGGAGTGTCAGCAGGTGGACTAAGCTGGAGGGCGTGCTCGTTCCCGTCCTCCTGCTCGCTCCACTGCTGTGCGCCACCCCTCCCGCGGCTCCCGCGCGGGTGGAGCTCGTTTTCGGCGGGGACGTCATTCCTCATGGCGAGGTGCACAAGGCCGCGGCGGCGCACGCTCGTACCGCACCCCCTGAGGTGAAGGGTGAGCCCGCGCGCTCGCTGAACAACGGTGGGTGGGACCACATCTTCGGGCCCATCGCGGACGTGCTGCGCACTGCGGACGTGGCGGTGGTGAACCTGGAGACGCCCGTCACGGACAACAAGAAGGCGGTGACGCGGCAGCTTCTCTTCAACGCGCCCTCGGACATGGTGAGAGCGCTGGCCGCGTCAGGCGTGAAGCTCGTCTCCACCGCGAACAACCACGCGCGGGATCAGCACCTGACCGGCCTGCTGGAGACGCTCCGGCACCTGGACGCAACGGGCATCCGGCACGTGGGCACCGGGCCCACGCGGGAGTCAGCCTGGGAGCCAGTGGTGTTGGAGGTGCGTGGAGTGCGGCTGGGCTTTCTGTCCTTCACCCGGTGGATGAACGGCTTCAGCAACCCGAAGGAGCCCGAGCAGCCTCACGTGGCCTTCGTGCCGTATCCGGAGCATGTGCATCTTCGAGGCGAAACGGTGGAGCAGGTGGTGGAGCGGGTGCGCGCCGCGTCCGCGCAGTGTGACGTGCTCTTCGTCCTGGTGCACTGGGGTGCCGAGTACATGGGCCAGCCCCACGAGAAGGACCAGAAGCTGGCGCGCTCGATGATCGACGCGGGAGCGGGAGCGGTGATTGGCCACCACCCGCATGTGCTGCAGCCGCTGGAGGCCTACACCACGGCGAGCGGGCGCAAGGGGCTCATCGCGTACTCGCTGGGCAACCTGGTGGCCAACCAGTCACGGTTCTACGCGCACAAGCCAGGCAGTGTGGGCAAGTCCGGGGACACGCGGGACTCGATGCTGCTGCGCGTGTCCTGGGTGCGCCGCGCCGAGGGTGGACCGGTGGAGCTGGACGAGGTGGCGGTGCTGCCGGTGTGGATCGAGAACAACGCGCGCACGCGCAAGCACAAGGAGGCGCGCAACATCCAGCCGGTGCTCATCGACCGCGAGGTGGAGGCCATTACCGAGCGGGTGGCGGTGCTGGAGTCCCGCCCCGAGCCCGAGGAGCGCAAGGCGAAGGCGCAGGTGAAGCTGGAGCGCAAGACGCTGGCCTCCCGGCTGGCGACGCAGCAGCACCGGCGCGAGCGCATCCTGAAGATGTTGCCCGAGGGGTTCCAGGTGGCCTCGCCCGCCCTGCGCCTGAGGGAGCCTGCGGCGGGGAGCGTGGCGGTGCAGGGGCCTCCCTGAGGGGAGGCCGGGCAGCCCGGTGGGACGGGTTGATGCGGCCAGGGCTTTGCACTACACGCTGAAGGCTCTGGAGCAGGTGCCGCATGATGCCGGAAGCCATGACGCGGGCTGAGCGCACGCGCGCCGCTGTGGCGCACGGGGGCTCTCTGCGCGTGCTGAGCTTCCTGGGCGTCTCGGCCGTGGTGCATGGACTGCTGGCCGTGGTGCTGCTTCGAGGGGCTCCGCCGAAGGCCGTGCCAGTGCCGCCTTCCTCCGCCAACGAGCAGGCGGTGGTCTGGTTCGAGAGTCCGGCAAGCGCGCCTTCCCGTCCCACGACGCCTTCCGCAGGTGAGCCTCCGGAGGTGACAGCTCCTGCTGCGCCTCGGAGCAGGGCCGCGCCGGTTCGGCGTGCGCCCGCGGCTCCACCGGCCTCGCCTGAGAAAGCTCCGGCGATGCTGGAGGTGAAGCCTCCTCTGGAGGAACCGCCTTCCCCGGCGGTTGCCGCGCAATCTGAGGCCAGTGCATCCCCTTCCGAGCTGACGGGCGCTGGAACTGGGACTCCAGAAGGTGTCGCGGGGCTGGGGACGGCTTCGGGTGTCCCAGGCTTGCCCCGTGCGGCGGTGGCCGGTGGTGGTGGAACCGTGGGAAGCACCGGCGCCCCGGACCTTGGGGCCTACGCGCGCAAACTGCAGCAGGTGGTGGGCCGTCAGCGGCGCTATCCCGCGAGCGCGGCGCGATTCGGGCTGGAGGGCACGGCCCGTGTCCACCTGAGCATTCTCAAGGATGGCTCGCTGGCGGGAGCACCGAAGCTCGTGCGCTCCTCAGGCCATGAGGTGCTCGACGCCGAGGCGCTGCGCATGGTCGAAGCCGCCGCGCCCTTCACGCCCCTGCCCGAAGGCCACGCGCGCCCGTCCGCCGAGTTCGTCATCCCCGTGGACTTCTCCCTGCGCACTCCGGGCTGAAGTCCAGGGCCGGCTCAGCGCGTCGGAGGCTCACGCGGTGGGCGCGTGGGCTGGGCGTCCACGTGCTCAGTAGGTAATTCGCGCAGGGGCACGAGCCGCGACAGCAGCGGCCCGCCGTGCTTGAGCCGGGCGATGCGCTGCGCCGGATAGATGCCCCGGTGGCCCGTGAGCAGGTACGCCACCGTGGCGACAATGGCCACGTGGGGCAGGGCGGTGGCGCCCACCAGCTCCACGGCCATGATGGACAGGGCCAGCGGCGTGTTGGCCGCGGCGGCGAACAGGGCCGCCATGCCCACCGCGGCTCCCAGGTCCACCGGCAGCCCCAGCAGCCGCGCCAGCACGTTGCCCAGCGCCGCGCCAATGAAGAACAGCGGTGTCACCTCGCCGCCCAGAAAACCCGCGCTCAAGGTGACGACGGTGAAGAGCAGCTTCCAGGCGAAGGCGGACTCGGGCAGCGCGGGGTCCACGAAGGCCCGGACGATGGTGGGCACCCCCAACCCCAGGTACATGTCCGTCCCCGATAGCTTCCACAGCCCCACCACCGCCAGTCCGCCCACCGCCATGCGCAGCGGCAGCGACGGAAGGCGCCCCTCCAGCAGCTTCTTCAGCCGGTGGGTGCCCTCCACGAAGAGGATGGCCACGCCCGCCACCGCCACCGCGAACACCAGCCACTTGCCCAGCACCGCCGCCGTGAACGGCAGGGACGCGGGCACCGGGTACACCGTGTGGGCGATGCCCAGCCCGCGCGTCACCAGGTCCCCCACCACCGAGGCCACCAGCGCGGGCAGCAGCGCCTCGTAGCCCAGGCGGCCGACGACGACGACCTCGAGCCCGAACACCGCGCCCGCGATGGGCGTGCCGAACACCGAGCCGAAGCCTCCCGCGATGCCGGCGGCGAGCAATTCGCGACGCGTGTCCGCCGAGACGCGGAAGCGGTGGGCGATGGCGTCCGCCAGGCTGCCCCCCATCTGCACCGCGGTGCCCTCGCGGCCGGCGCTGCCTCCGAAGAGGTGCGTGAGCACGGTGCCCACCAGCACCATGGGCGCCATGCGCAGCGGCAGCTGCCGGTCTCCCTCGTGCACCGTGTCGATGACCAGGTTGTTCCCGCCGCGGATGGGAGCACCCCACCGCGCATACAGCGCGCCGATGACGAGCCCGGCCAGCGGCAGCGTGTAGACGATGACCGGATGGCGCTCGCGCAGAGAGGTGGCCTCGTCCAGCAGCGCGAGGAAGAGGGCCGATGCCACTCCACACACGGCTCCCACGAGGCTGCCCAGCACGAGCCACTGAGCCAGCGAGCGGGCACTCCGGGAGAGGTTCACGGCAGGCAGTGTAGACGTTCAGTGGCGCGCACGGGGAAGGACGAGGACTCCACATCTCCCCTGGTTCCAGGGGGGAAGATTGTCGCGTGGGTGCCAGTTTCCCCCTCCTGGCCCTGGAGAGGCGCTCCCACAACGTGATCCTTGAATGCACCTCCATCAGGGCTCATCGCCCGCATCTGCTGTCGAGAGGCTGTCCGATGTCTACCTGGCGTTCGCTTGCACTCCTGCTGACTCTCACCACCGCCTGTGCTCCCGACTCCGCAGAGGAGTTCTCCGAAGGGCCGTGGAACTCGAACCCCGTGCCGGCCCCGCTGACGTCCCGGAAGAAGCCCTGCACGCCGGGCGCCTCGCTGCTGGCGGACATCCGTCCTGGAACGGTGGGCTCGCGGCCCCGTGAGCTTGTCATCGTGGGCGGCGAGCTCTTCTTCACCGCCGAGGACGGCAGCACCGGGCGCGAGCTGTGGAAGAGCAGCGGCAGTCATGGCGGAGGCACGGTGCGGGTGAAGGACGTGCGGCCCGGCGCGGGCACCTCGAATCCCCGCCGTCTCACCGAGGTGGACGGCAAGCTCTTCTTCACCGCGGAGGACGGGCAGCATGGGCGGGAGCTGTGGGTCAGTGACGGCACGCCCCAGGGCACGGTGATGGTGAAGGACATCTTCCCGGGTCCCTTCGGCTCGGCGCCCGATCACCTGGTGGCGTTCGAGGGCATTCTCTACTTCGCCGCCAACGATGGGGTGCATGGGACCGAGCTGTGGCGCAGCGACGGCACCCTGGATGGCACGTTCCTCGTCGAGGATCTCTTTCCGGGAGAGGACGCGTCCCAGCCGGGGCGGCCCAACAGCTCCAGCCCGCGCCGGCTGATCCAGACGGGCAATGCGCTCTACTTCGTGGCCCAGCAGGGCTCCACGCAGCACCTGTGGCGCAGCACCGGTGAGCCGGGGGCGGCCTCCGTGTTCTCCGCGCCCCTGAGCACGTTTATGTTCTCGTTCACCTCCGTGGGGCCGGAGCTGTTCTTCCTCGTGGATGAGGGGAGCGGCGTGGCCAACCTGTGGTGGACCCGGAACGCGCGCTCCCGGCTGCTGCGCACCTTTCCGGGCCAGTACCCGCATGATCTGGTCGCCGTGGGGAAGCGGCTCTTCTTCAGCGCGGGAGACACGGACGGCGAAGAGCTGTGGACGAGCGATGGCACCGTGGGCGGCACGGAGAAGGTGAAGGACCTCCGGTCCGGGCCGCCCAGCTCGTCACCCACTGGGCTCGTGGAGCTGGACCGGCAGGTGTTCTTCGCCGCCGAGGATGGCAGCCGGGGACGCGAGCTGTGGCGCAGCGATGGGTCAGCCCGGGACACCGTGCTGGTGCGTGATGTGCAGACGGGTGTTGGCAGCTCGGCGCCTGAGCAGCTCACCGCGATTCTGGGCACGCTGTTCTTCTCGGCGGAGACCACGGGCCACGGGCGCGAGCTGTGGATGAGTGATGGGACAGCGGCGGGCACCGGGCCCGTGGCGGATATTGCTCCGGGCGATGCTTCCTCGAATCCCTCGGGGTTCGTTCGCTCGGGGGCCGAGGTTTATTTCATCGCCACGACGCCGGCTTCCGGCGAGGAGCTGTGGGTGCTTCCGTTGCACGCTGGCTCGCGGTGCCGCGGGTTTGTCTCCGAGTGACGGGCAACCCTCACCCCGGCCCTCTCCCGGTGGGAGAGGGAGGCGTGCTGGTTTCCAGCGCCTGAATGCGCTTCAGGAAGGCGCTGCCCTTGGCCTCGTCCGTCATGTGGATGAAGGCCGCCATGCCCTTGAGCTGCTCCAGCGTCTCGCCCGCCTTGCCTGGCTTGCCCTGCTCCCGGTTGTGCAGCGCCGCCCGCAGCCGCCGGATCACCTCCCGCGGCACCCGCGCTCCCGGCACACCCTCGGGCGCCTCGTTCACCACCAGCCCCGTCACCCGCTGCTTGCCGCCCTTGCGCAGCACCCGCGTCTTGTCCGGGTGCACCGTGAAGCCCTCCGCCTCGAGGATGCTCGTCACCCGCGCCAGCAGCAGCGCCACCGGCGCGTCCGCCTGCTTCTTCGCCTTGGCTCCCTTGCCGCCCTTCACCCGCCGCCACGAGAACGTCAGGTCATCCGCGTAGCGCGTGTACGTGAAGCCCAGCCGCTTCGCCATCGCCGACACCCGCTTGTCCAGCTTCAGGCACAGCGCGTTCGTCAGCGCCGGAGAGGTGGGCGCCCCCTGGGGCAGCGCCCTCGGCCCCTTGGCCACGTAGAGCGTCTTGCCCCGGAACTCCACCACCTCACGCGGCGCCTCGGTGGCCATCAGCGCTAGCAGCGTCGCGGTGTTCTCCGGCAGCCCGCCCTTGCGCAGCAGCCCCTTCACCCGCGGCCACGTCACCGAGGGGAAGAAGTCCTTCACGTCCACCTTCACCACCACGTCCGCCGCCCGGTGCGCCAGCGCGTTGGTGAGAATCGAGCGCCCCGCCACGAAGCCGTGCGCCGCCCCGTGCACCGGCAGCCGCTCCACCACGTTCGCCAGCACCCAGCGCTGGGCCGCCTTCAGCTCCCGCTTCGGCGCGGTGATGGTCCGTTTGCCCCCGTCCCGCTTCGGAATCTCCCAGCTCTGGTAGTGCGTGCCGGTGTCCACCTCGCGGTGGAAGGCGAACCAGCGCAGCCGGGACACCGGAATGCCCAGCGCCTTGGCCAGCTTCTCCGCCGAGTCCAGGTCCGGCAGCCCGTTGGCCTTCGCCCGCTCCTCGCGCTCGGGCACGTCGAACTTGTCCGGTCCGCCCGTCTCCTCCCAGTGCACGCCGGCGCCCAGGTGGTTGATGTGCGTGGCCTTCCACGCCTCCCACACCTGGCGGCGCAGGGCGCGGCGCTCCACCAGCTCCGCCTTCTTCTTCTCCTTCCAGGCCGCCTTCTTCTTGTCGGACAGCGACTCGAAGTCGACCTCCTCCGCCGCCAGCCCCTTGGCGACGAGCTGCGCCTGCACCCACTCGTCGTTGCCGCCCGCCTCTTCAATCGCCTTCCACCGGGCCAGCAGCGCATCGTGCTGCTGACGGCGCGCCTCGCGCTGGGCCAGCGTG
>DASVVJ010000402.1:0-3701 GCA_036389955.1 Myxococcaceae bacterium | reverse complement strand
CACCAACGTGGACCTGGAAGAGGCGGTGCAGCAGAAGCGCTTCCGGCAGGACCTGTACTTCCGGCTCAACGTGGTGCACGTGCCGCTGCCGCCGCTGCGCGAGCGCGGGGGCGATGTGCTGCTGCTGGCGCAGCGCTTCCTGGAGCAGGCCGCGGCCCTGACGGCCAAGAAGGTGATGGGCCTCTCGGACGAGGCGGCCGAGCGGCTGCTGGCGTACCCGTGGCCCGGCAACGTGCGCGAGCTGCAGAACTGCATCGAGCGCGCGGTAGCCCTCACCGCCAGCGAGTCCATTGCCGTGAGGGACCTGCCGGAGAAGGTGCGCCAGTACCGTACGGGCCCGCCGAGCCTGGGCAACGAGGGAGGCTCCTTCCTGCCGCTGCACGAGGTGGAGCGGCGCTACATCCTCGGGGTGCTGGAGGCGATGGGCGGCAACAAGTCCACCGCGGCCTCCGTGCTGGGCGTGGACCGGCGCACCCTCTACCGCAAGCTCGCCGAGTACCAGGCCAGCGCGTCCGACAAGGCGGAGGAGCCCGAGCCGCCTCCGCGCTCACGCTGAGCCGGGCCGTACGCGTTCTCTTTGGACGCACGGCGACTCGGCACACGGCTGTGACAATCCGCTACACCGTTTCCCAGCCCACCTCATCAAGTGCCTGAAGGCACACGGGTTTTCCGCTCGGGCCGCGCCTGATGCGAATTGCCCCAGTGCACAGCGCCGCGCGCGCGATGGCGACGGCCGTCGACGAAGGGCTTGAGCAATCTCAGGGGCTTGGCGTGGCAACAGGGCGTGGCATCGCCGTTGCTATGGCTCAGGTCATCCACGCTGGGACGCCGCACCGCCCACCTCGCCCGGAGGCCACGAATGAAGACCATCCTGTTCGTCGATGACGACCAATACATGAGGGCGAAGGTGTCTTCGGTGTTCGAGCTGTACCGCGAGGAGTTCACGCTGGCGCTGGCCGCGCACGGCGTCGACGCGGTGCAGGTGCTGGAGGAGCGGCCCGTGGATCTGGTGATCACGGACCTGTGGATGCCGGTGATGGATGGCTTCCAACTGCTGGTGCACCTGCTCAACCGCCGCCCCGACCTGCCGGTGATGGTGCTGAGCGCGCGCAATCCCTGGGGCACGAAGGGCGCGGCGGGCATGGTTTCCCAGGTGCGCTGCGTGGCCAAGCCGCTGAGCGCGCAGGTGCTGCTCTCCGAGGTGCGCTCCTTCCTGGGGGAGAATGCCTCCGGGACCCGCACCGGACTGAGCCTCGTCGGCCTGTTGCAGCTGCTGGCCCGCGAGCGCAAGACGTGCATGTTGCAGGTGGCCGCCGGCGAGCGCACGGGCACCCTCTCGGTGCTCTCGGGTGAGATCGTCCACGCGCGGACCCCGGCGGGCGAGGGGGAAGCCGCCTTCTTCGAGCTGCTGGGCTGGGTGGTGCCGCGGGTGCGCCTGGCGCCCGCGCTGCCCGCGCTGCGGCTCACCATCGACACGCCGACCGAGCAACTGCTCGCCAGCGCCACGCCTTTTCAGAACGCTGCCCCTGTCCAGGGGTCCCCCCGCACCGAGCCCTCTCCCTCGACGGAGTGGCGGCAGGAGCGCCAGCCGCGGCCGGGCAAGCCGGGCTACGAGGCGTCATCGGGCAGCGGGTGGTTCCCCGTGCCTTCCTGGACGGTCCTGACTTGATTCCTGCTCCGCTGGAGGTAACCGCTTCACGCTCCCCCCCCTTTGAGTTGCGGGAACTTCAGCGGAGCAGGCTCTTTTTCATCGCGTCAGCCTCAGGATGAGGTCCTTGCGCGGCCCACAGCTTCCACGCCCATCGCAGTTGCTGGTGGTGAGGTAGAGGTGCCCGTCCGGGCCCATGAGCACCTCACGCAGGCGGCCGTGGGTGTTGCGCAGGTACACCTCGTGCTGAGCGACGCGGCTGGGCTGCTGCGCGTCGAACACCACCCGGTGCAGGTGGCGTGAGCCCAGGGTGCCAATGAGCAGCGAGCCCTTCCACTCGGAGATGGCGTCCCCCGTGTAGAGGGCGGCGCCTCCGGGAGGGGCCGCGTCCTCGAAGGTGAGGGAGGCCGTCACCAGACCCTCGCCCGTCTCACAGCTGTAGATGTCCGGCCAGCCCAGGTTGTCGCCCGCGCGGGCCAGGCTCACCTCGTCGTGTGCCCGGCGCCCGGTGTCACCGCTGGGGCCGTGGTCGGTGAGGTAGAGGGTGCTGGGGTCCTTCCAGTCGAAGCCCTGGGTGTTGCGGATGCCCAGGAGGAACACGGGAGAGCCGGAGAAGGGGTTGTCCGTGGGCACCTGGCCGTCCGGAGTCAGGCGCAGCAACTTGCCCGCGGGGCTGTTGCGGTCCTGAGAGAGGTCCGGGTCTCGCGAGTCGCCGGTGCCCACGTAGAGCATCCCATCCGGCCCGAAGCGCAGGCGTCCCCCATCATGGTAGGTGGCCGAGGGAATGGCGCCGAAGATGACGCGATCGAAGGTGGCCGAGGCCCGGTCCTCGGACAGCGTCCAGCGCTCCACGCGGTTCTCGTCGCGGCCGCCGGCATCGGTCGTCACGTACACGTAGAACTGGCGGTTGGAGGCGAAGTCCGGGTGGGCGGCGATGCCCAGCAGGCCGCCCTCGGCGGTGCTGGTGATGGGGATGGTGGCCACGGGTTGGGGCTGGAGCACTCCGCCGCGCAGCAGGCGCACCCGTCCGGGCCGCTCGGTGACGAGCGCATCTCCGCCAGGGAGGAAGGCGATGCCCCAGGGCACCTCCAGGCCCTCGGCGACGACGTCGACGGTGAAGGGCACGGTTCCGTCCTGGCCCCAGCCGGCTCCCGCGAGGGTGCAGTGCTCCGCGGCGGGCTTGTCCTTGCGGCAGCCAGCAGCGGTGGTGGCGAGCAGAAAGAGGGACAGCAACAGGCGGGGAAGGGAGGTAGGCATATGCGCCTCATATGCTCGCCTCGGGAGGTGGGCGCCATCCCACCGGGGGCCGAGCGTCCAGCGATAGACGCCCGCCGACGAAACCATCCGGGCGGCTCGCCCGTATTCTGCGCTCGTGCGCTCCCTGCTCTTCGTCCTGCTGCTGCTGACCGCCTGCGGCCCCACCACGGGGCCCGGTGGGTACGTTCGTCCAGGTACACCCCCCTCGGTGGACATCGTCCGGGCCCGTGAGCGCGGACAGGCGCAGTCCTTCACCTGGGAGGAGTGGGGGCCGGAGGCCTTCGCCCGGGCGAAGCGGGAGGGGCGCTATCTGCTCATCGATGGGGCGGCCGAGTGGTGCCACTGGTGCCATGTGATGGACGAGACGACGTACCGGGATCCGGAAGTGGGCCGGGTGCTGCGCGAGCGCTTCGTGGCCATCCGGGTGGATGTGGATGCGCGGCCGGACCTGTTCGAGCGCTGGGTGGACTACGGCTGGCCGGCCACCATTCTCTTGAGCCCGGACGCGGAGGAGATCGGCAAGTACCGGGGTTATCTGCCGCCCGGGAAGTTCCTCGAGCTGCTGGGGCGTGTGGAGACGCTGGCGAAGGAGAAGCAGACGGCGGCGCGCTCGCTTTCGGTGGAGGTGCCCGCGACGGCCGAGGTGTTGCCGTGGGTGGCGGCGCACGTGCTCCAGCGGATGGATGTCTTCTATGACGAGCGGGAGGGAAGCTGGGGCACTTCACAGAAGATACCGCTGGGAGAGAACCTGGAGATGGAGGTGCGCCGGGCGGCGCGGGGAGATCAGGAGGCCCGG
>DASVVJ010000401.1:0-5129 GCA_036389955.1 Myxococcaceae bacterium | reverse complement strand
GTAGTTCCCTGCGTTTATGGCCCTCTATGTCACGGAGCGGAGCGCTGCCGCAGCCCCACTCGGGCCATCAAGGGCTGCCCAATCGTGTCCACGCCCGCCCGGCCCACCAGATACTCACGATCAAACAGGTTCTCCACGGCGGCGAAGACCTCCAGTCCGCCCACGAGCCGTCGGCTCACGAAGGCATCCACCACGGCGTAGCCGCCCATGCCGCGCTCGTTGAGGTCGTCCTCGAACTGAGGGCCGGTGACGCGCAGCTGCAGCGTTGCGGTGAGCAGCGCCGGATCATGGAAGGTGACGATGGCGGTGCCCCGGTGCACCGGATCCTGCGCGAGCCGCTTGCCCACGAGCTCCAGGTTGCCCGGAGCGGAGCGGACTTCCGGGTCCACCAGGGTGTACGCGAGCAGCGCCGTCCACCGGCGAGACACGCGCCAGTCCGTGCTCACCTCCACGCCGCGCACGCGGGCCCGCCCCAGGTTCTGGCGCTGCCGCTGCGAGCCATCCGGCAGAGGCGCTTCCAGGGTGACGTTGGTGATGGGCTCCTCCAGCTCATTCCAGAAGCCCGTCACGCGAGCGGTGAGCCCTGGCAGAGCGGAGGTCTCGACTCCCGCCTCACCGCCCACGAGCCGCTCGGCGCGCAGGGACTCATTGGCGGCGGTGAGCACGGTGCCCACCTGAAACGGACGGTACAACTCGTTGAGCGTGGGAGCCCGGAAAGCGCGGTAGCCCGAGGCCCGCACGGTGAGCCACTCCCACGGGCGCACTCTCACGCCCAGGCGCGGGCTGAGCTGCTGCTCGCTCCGGTCCGCGAAGGTGGCGGTGTCCACCTCTCCTCCCAGCCGCTCCACGCGCCGGGAGCCCTCCACGTTGCGCCAGAGGTCCCAGCGCAGCGCGGCCATCAGCTCCACGGCGGGCGTCACCGTATAGAGGTCCTGCAGGAACACGCCGCCGAAGTGCTGCCCACCGCCCGTGCTTCGCAGCGCGGTGGCCGAGGGGCTGCTGGTTGCCGGGAAGAGCCGCTCGTCGGAGGTTCCCGCCACACGCCGCACGTCCGTTCCCGCCGTGAGCACATGGGTTCCTCCCAGCTCCCACGGCGGAGCCGTCCATACCAACGAGCCGCCCTCCTCGTCCGCGGGAACGTCCTGGATGGCGGACAGCACCTCGGAGGAGCGGTCCGAGGCCACTCGCGCCCGGCGCTGCTCGAAGCCTTGCAGCCGTCCGAAGAGCTGAAGGTCGAAGCTGCCAGCCGCCTCCGTGGTGAGCCGCGCGTCCAGGCCCAGCAGCGCGGACTCCGCACGGGCGGTGGTGAAGGTGGTTCCCCCGTTCTGGTTGGTGCGGAAGAGGCCCACGCGCGCGCCCAGCCGCAGCGAGGAACTGGCCTCCACCTCCACCCGGCCGTTGAGCGAGGCGTGGTTGCTGGGAGCCTCCTGATCGATGGCCCCGCGCTGGGCGGCAGCCACGACCGGGTGGCCCGCGGTGGTCAGCAGCTCGGTCTCCACCGCGGCGCCCACCCGGCCCCAGCGGTCCGAGGCACGCGCGGCGAGCTGCCCGGTGCCGAGCAGTCCATAAGCCACGTCTCCCTCGAGGCTCCGCTCGGTGATGCGGCGGGAGAACATCTGCACCACTCCGCCCAACGCGGCGCTGCCATACAGCGCGGACCCACCGCTGGGGACAATCTCCACGCGCTCCAGGCCCAGCCGGGGCAGGGAGCGCCAGTACACCCAGCCTCCAAACGGATCATTCGCGGGAATGCCGTCCACCAACACCAGGCTGCGAGACACACCCGAGGGCGCCAGCCCTCGAAGGTTGAGACCCTGGGCGGTCGGATCCGACACGAGGCTCGAGGTGCGCCGGAACGTGGCGGCCGAGGGCACGGTTCGCAGCAGGCCGTCCTGCGTCAGCGAGGGGCTCCGGTCGATCTCGGCGCGTGGCAGGACGATGACGCTGGCGGGAACATCGCGCACGGGCCGGGGCAGGCGCGTCGCGGTGACGACCGTGCCTTGAGGAGCCTCAGGCTCCGCTTCCGTTGGCTCGGCGGGAGGCTCGGCCGCCGCGATGCCCGCCAGCAGCAGCACGGTGAGCACGGAGCGCGGGGAACGGAGCACCTGGCTACCTTTCCAGGTGCAAGGTGCTCTTTCCACCTCGCCTGGGAGGCGATGGCGGATGGTGGACAGCCACCGGGGGCCCGTTACGCCTTGGCGTCCTCGGGCGGCTCGAAGCCGGGCTTGAGGCGCTGCAGCGTCTTCGCGAAGGCCTCCCGGTCCTGCGCGCGCTCCAGCGCGACCTCGGGCGTCACTGTGCCCGCGGCCACCAGCTTCTCCAGGTGCATGTCCACCGTCTGCATGCCCAGGGACTGCCCGGCCTGCAGGGCACTGGGGAGCTGGGACAGCAGGCCCTCGCGGATCAGCGCGGCGATGGCGCCACCGCCGACGAGCACCTCTTGCGCCACCACGCGGCTTTTGCCCTCCGCGGTGCGCAGCATGTGCTGGGAGACGATGCCCGCCAGGCTCTCGGCCAGCAGCTCACGCACCTGGGCCTGCTCCTGGGCCGGGAACGCGTGGAGGATGCGCTCGAGCGTCGCCATTGCGTTGGGCGCCTGCACCGTGCCCAGCACCAGCACGCCGGCGCTCGCCAGCTCCAGCGCCAGCCGCAGGGACTCGGCATCGTGCAGCTCGCCCACCAACAGCACGTTCGCGTCCTCGCGGCCCGCAGAGCGCAGCGCGGCGGCGAAGCTGGACGCATCCGGCCCCACCTCCCGCTGCGTCACCTGGGACTTCAGCGGCTCGTGCACGAACTCCACCGGCTGCTCGATGGTGAGGATGTGGGCCTGGCGCGTGCTGTTGATGTGGTGGAGCATCGCCGCCAGCGTCGTCGTCTTCCCGCTGCCCCGCGAGCCGGTGACCAGCACCAGCCCGCTGCGCCGCTCGGCCAGCTTGCGCACCGCGTCCGGCGCGGCCAGCTCCGCCAGGGACGGCACCTTGCCCGGCAGCGGACGGAACACCGCCGCCAGCCCCGTCACCTGGTGGAAGTAGTTGGCGCGGAAGCGGGCCTTGGTCCCGTAGCTGTACGAGAAGTCCAGGTCCAGCTCCTCGGTGAGCTGCCGCCGCTGCTCCGCGCTGAGCAGCTCCACCAGCAGCAGCTCCAGCTCGGACTCGGTGAGGATCGTCTCGCGCAGGGGCTTGAGCTCCCCGCGCACGCGGCCCAACGGCGGGTAGCCGACGCTCAGGTGCAGGTCGCTGCCCTTCTCGGAGAGCAGCGCGTCGAACAGGGGAGACAGGCGGGGCGTGGTGCTCATGCTCGTGTCCTCACGCGGTCCGGCGGCCCAGCAGCGCGCCTGCCTTGTTTCCCTGCTTCGAGCCTGGCTCGGGCGGAAGCTGCGGCGCCCCCGCGCCCGCCACCGTGGCCTCGAAGCCCTCGGGGTTCTCCGCGAAGCTCCGGGCGACCTCCAGCTTCGCCTTCCCGGCGCGCACCAGGGCCGCCAGCGAGTCATCGAAGCGCACGGCGACGCCGCGCTGCTGCAGCGTGGAGAGCTGCTCCAGCTGGTTGTCGCGCAGCAGCTTGCCCAGCGCCACCGAGCCCGGCAGCGCCTCGGCCGCCGCCGCCACGCCCAGCCCGTCCGCGGCCGGCAGCAACTGCTGCCGGATGACGAGCCTCAGGTTCGACGCCAGCACCTGCCGCACCTGGGCCTGCTCCGAGGCCGGGAACAGCCCGATGAACCGCTGCAGCGCCTTGCGCGCACCCGAGGCGTTCATCGTGGTGATGACCAGCTGCCCCGTCTGGCTCGCGGCCAGCACCGCGCGCGCCGTCTCCACGTCGCGCAGCTCGCCCACCACGAGGACGTCCGGATCCTCGCGCAGCGAACTCTCGAGCGCGGCGGCGAGAGACCGGGCATGCGTGCCCACCTCGCGCTGGCTCATCAGCGCCTGCTTGCGCGGGTGCACGTACTCCACCGGATCCTCCAGGGTGAGCACGTGGCGCGGCGACTCGCTGTTGATCAGATCCACCAGCGCCGCCAGCGTGCTCGTCTTTCCCTGGCCCGGCGGGCTGGCGATGAGGATGAGGCCCTGCGTGGCGCGCGTCGCCTGGGACAGCTCCAGCGGCAGCCCCAGCGAGGGCAGCGTGGGCAGCTCCCGCGTGATGAGGCGGAAGGAGCCCTTGAGCCCGGTGCGCTGGCGGGACACGTTCACGCGGAAGCGTCCGAAGGTCGCGTGCTCGTAAGCGAAGTCGCAGCTTCCGTCCCGGTCCAGCGCCGGCCGCAGCCGCTCGGGCACCAGCGCCCGCAGCCACTGCTCCACCTTCGCCATCCCGAGCACCTCGCCGTCGGGCTTCAG
Organism: Myxococcaceae bacterium; assembly: GCA_036389955.1. Taxonomy (GTDB): domain Bacteria; phylum Myxococcota; class Myxococcia; order Myxococcales; family Myxococcaceae; genus DATHBR01. The sequence goes on along the minus strand of DASVVJ010000401.1, from coordinate 798 downwards.
CTCCCCGGCGACACGGAAGAGCGCGGGCCGGCCCGCCACCACGTGCAGGTCACTGGCGGCCACCCGCCGGGCCTCCTCCAGCACCGAGGGCAGATCCCTCCAGAAGTCCGCACGCAGCCGGGGCGCGACCATCCGCACCGTGGGCGCCGAAGGCATCGGCGCCGATGCACCGGGAGCGGCCGGGGGCTGCACGGAGGGAATCGGTGCTGAGACGGGAGGAGGAGGTGGCGGCGGAGCGGTGGCCCCCGGCGAAGGAGGCGGGGGCGCGACGGCCTGCCCGGTCGCGGGCTGAATGCTGGGGAACGCGCCCGAGAACGCAGGGGGCGGCGGGGGACCAGCAGCCGGAGCGCTCGCCTGGTTCTGCCCGTACATCGACGTGGCCTTGATGACCCGCAGGCCCGTTTCGGACGGGCGCAGGGGCGGAATCACCGGGGCAATCGAGCCCGCGGCGAGCGCGGCCGAGCCCGGCGTGGGCGTCGACTCCGGCATCGGCATTGGCTCGGAGGCAGGCGCCGGCGCGGGCTCCGAGGCGCGCCCGGACACCGTGGGCACCGCGCCCTCACCGGTGCGCAGCAGGCGCAGGCTGAGCCCCTCGCCGCGGCGCACGGCGATCACCGCCAGCGTGGCCACGCCCTCGGCGCGCACCGCCCACTTCATCGGCTTGTCCGTCACGGAGGCCGCGCGCGCCGGCCCCACCATCGTCAGCAGGGTGCGGTTGAGCTCCTCATCGGTCAGCACGGCGTTGTCCACCGGCTCATAGCCGTTGAGGCTCTTGATCATCGTGCATCGCCCCGTGGT
>DASVVJ010000400.1:0-5247 GCA_036389955.1 Myxococcaceae bacterium | reverse complement strand
GGCCATCGACGGCACCGTGCTGCAGCAGGGCTCGTCGCTGTACTACCTGTGGTCCGGCTGGGAGGGCACGAGGAACACCCAGCAGAACATCTACATCGCGCCGATGAGCAACCCGTACACGATCAGCGGCGAGCGCGTGCTCATCTCCTCGCCGACGAACACCTGGGAGCGCCGCGGCGGACCGCCCTACATCAACGAGGGGCCGCAGGTGCTGCAGCGCAACGGCAAGGTGTTCATCGTCTACTCGGCAAGCGGAAGCTGGACGGATGACTACTGCCTCGGGATGCTGACGGCCTCCAGCACCTCCAACCTGCTGCAGCCTTCCTCGTGGGCGAAGTCTCCTGGCTGCGTCTTCGCGAAGACGGCCACGGCGTACGGCCCGGGCCACAACACGTTCGTCACGTCGCCCGATGGGACGCAGGACTGGCTCGTCTACCACGCCAACCAGGTCTCACGCAGCGGCTGGAACGGCCGGAGCATCCGCGCGCAGCGCTTCACCTGGAACGCCGACGGCAGCCCGAACTTCGGCACGCCTACCCCGACCGGCACGCCGCTGGTGCTGCCTTCGGGAGAGAAGCTGGGCGCCAACCGCTACGAGGCCGAGCAAGCCGCCCTCAACCGCGCCACGGCCCGCGCCGCCGTGGGGGGCGCCTCGAATGGCCAGGTCGTCGGCGCCATCGACTATGCCGACTCGTGGGTGGAGTTCCGCAACGTGTGGGCGCCTTCGGCGGGCTCGTACGCGCTGACTGTGCGCTTCGCCAACGGCACGGGCGCCAGCAGCACCCATGACATCTCCGTCAACGGGGCCGCCGCCATCGCGCTCACCTACCCCAATACCGGCTGGGATGTGTGGACCAGCGCCACGCTGGTGGTCAACCTGCGCGCCGGTGACAACACGCTGCGCTTCTCCAAGGGCGCCGGCTATGCCGAGCTCGACTACCTGGAGCTCAACCGGTACGAGGCCGAGAACGCGGTGCTCAACCGGGCCGCGGTGCGCTTCGCGGTGGGCGGCGCGTCGGGTGAACGTGTCGTGGGCGCCATCGACTACTCGGACTCGTGGGTCGAGTTCCGCAACGTGACGGTGCCCACGGCGGGCGCCTACAAGCTGCGGGTGCGCTTCGCCAACGGCAGCGCCGGGACGAGCTACCACTACGTGTCCGTCAACGGCGGCGCCAGCGCATCGCTCGCGTATGCGCAGACGGGCTGGGACAAGTGGACGGTGGCCACGCTCAACGTCAACCTGAACGCGGGCGCGAACACGCTGCGGTTCACCAAGGGCACCAACTACGCGGAACTCGACGCTATCGAGATCCACCCCTAGCGCCTGACAGGGGCGGCCATCCGGGCAGCATGGTAGAGACAGCGCCTGTTCCCCTTGCGCCGAGGATGCCTTGCACCCGCTGGCCCCAGGTACTCAGGTTGGAGCGTGGCGCGTGGAGGCCTTGCAAGGCCAGGGCGCGTACGGTGCCGTCTACCGCGCCTTTCGCGTGGGTCAGGAGCACGAAGGGCCCGTGGCCCTCAAGCTCTCGCTGCGGCCGTGGAATGAGCGCTTCGTGCGCGAGGCGAAGGTGCTCTCACGCCTGAGCCACCCGGGCTTTCCCCGCCTACTGGACAGAGGAGCGCTGCTCCACCCCTCCGGCGCTCAGTACCCCTTCCTCGTCATGCAGTGGGTGGAGGGCACGCCCCTGTACGCTTGGGCCGAGCGGAACGCGCCCTGTTACCAGCAGGTGTGCCGGGTGCTGGCTCAGTTGGCTCGGGCCCTTCAGGCGCTGCATACCACGGGCGCCGTGCACCGCGACGTCAAGGGGGACAACGTCCTGGTACAACTGTCGGACAGGTTGCCGGTGCTGCTCGACTTCGGTTCTGGCCACTTGCAGGGGGAGCCACGGCTCACCTGGAAGTCGCTAGCTCCTTTCACTCCCGAGTACCTGTCGCCTCAGGCCTGGCGGTTCCACCTGTGCCTGGCTCGCCAGCCCAACAGCTATTACCCGCCCTCCCCCGCTGATGACCTGTATGCCCTGGGCGTCACCGTCTATCGCCTCGTCATGGGCCACTACCCGCCTCCCCTGGATGCGCGGGAAGAGACCGAAGGCGCCTGGCATGTATCGGTCCCCGAACTCAGCCCACTGCTGGAGCGCAATGCCCGGGTAGCGCCCGGCCTGCGGAAAGTCATTCTGCAGCTGCTCTCGCAGGCTCCGGAGGTGCGCGGCACGGCGGCCCAGGTGGCCCAGGCGCTGGAGTCCTTGGCGAACGAGCCGGTACCCCAGCGCCCCGCCGAGTTACAGCCCGCCGCCGAGGTACCGCTACCGGACGAGCCGGCTCCCGCCGACGGAAGCAAGCGCCCCCGGCGTGTCAGGCCGCCAGAGCGGAAGCGAGACTGGAAGCCCTGGCTGGCCCTGGCGGCCATGGGCGCCTGCGCGGTGCTCCTGTGGAAGGTCCCACCAGCGCCCGTCCCACCCGAACACGTGTTCGCGAACACGCAGCAGTCTTCCGCTTCCCACGCACCCGACGCGGGCACGGCAGCCGTCGGAGACACCCCGCCCACCGAGCCTCAGGCGCCCACTCCGCCTTCCACTCGCAAGGAGCCCCCTGCCCAGGCATCTCTGCCCGAGCCCCGTCCCGGGCAGACCAGGCCTGACAAGAACGGCCGGTGCCCGGGACGCAGGCAGGTGCCCATCAACGGCGGCTGCTGGTTGGAGCAGTTCCAGATGACCGCCGAGGAGTGCGTGGAGAACGACGGCCTGCTCTTCCAGGGCAAGTGCTACGCCGCTGTCTTCCCGTCTCCCAAGAGGCCGCAGCCCACCTCGAACCCTCCAGGGAAATGAAGAGGCCGGCCAGTCTGTGCCAACCGCCCAGCGCGAGCACCGGCCGAAGCGCTGGGCGCCGTGGGCCAGGTGCGTCAGCTCTCAGGGCTAACCGGTTAGCTCTCAGCGCCAGGCACCGGCCCACCCGCCAGGCCGTCCGTGGCTGCCAGAGCTAACTGGTCAGCCTTCAATGCCTGGGAAAATCTCCGCCGCCAGCCGCTGACGCTCGGGTAGCCACCCTGGCCAGTCTGGACTTAGCGTGGCCGCATGGCGAAACCCACAGCGGGCGGCGGAGGAAGCTGGGCGAGTGCGCTGGTGCTCGGCATGCTGCTCAGTGGCTGCGCGATGGGGCCCCGCAGCAAGGACCCGTGCGGCTTTCTGGCGAGGTGTGGAGAGCTGCGGCAGCTGGCGCACAAGCGCAGTGCCCAGCAGCAGAAGCCATTGAGCCGCGAGCGGACGCGAGAGGAGAAGGCAGGCGCCGGAGGAGAGGGAGCATTCGGTACCGGAGCGCTTATGCCGTACCTGGAGTTCATCCGGGACAGAGAAGCGCGGCTTCAGGGAGCAGAGCCGGAACAGCGGCAGTTGGAGCAGCGGGTGCTGTGGGAGCTGAACCTGTGGGCGCTGAGGCAGAGCGAAGCACAGCTGCGGCGACACACCCCGCTGGAGATGTACGCGCAGCTGAAGGCCCAGCGACGGGAACAAGAGCGGCGGGAGGCCGAGCGCCAGGCCGCGGTGGAGGCGCGGCTGGAGGAGTACTGGAAGTGGGCTGAAGCGCGCTGGGAGCAGACGAGCCGGGAGCGGGTGCGCAGCGTTGCCCCCCGTCACCTGCTCACCGAGCACCCGCTGCGCACGCAGTCGTTGGATGCGCTCACCGGGGCGGTGTTGGACTGGGCCTTCACCCACACGCGGGACGAGGCGCTGCTGCGCAAGAGCCCCAGCGAGGTGGCGCTCTACCTGTTGGCACGCCGCAGCAGCCTGGCCACGGCGGTGGAGCTGGGCCGCTTCGCTCCGCCGCACCTGGACTACACACCTCTGCCAGACAAGCGCATTCCACCGGAGGAGCTGGTGCTGGAACTGCTGGTGGGAATGACGCCGGTGGTGGGCGAGGCCACGGACGCGGCGGGCTTGCTGGTGGGCTACAGCATCACGGGCCGCGAGCTGGACGCCAACGAGCGGCTGCTGTGCGCGGTGGGCTCGCTGGTGCCCTTCGTGCCTGGCCGGGCGCTGTCCAGCGGAGGCGAGCTGGTGGAGCGGGCGGCGCTGCTCACCGGGCGCAGCGTGGAGGAGGTACGGGTGCTACAGCGGGTGGCCCGCCACCTGAGCCCCGAGGATGCCACTCAGGTCGAGGAGATGGTGCGCCAGGCGGCTCGCGGCAGGAAGCTGACCGAGGAGGAGATCGCCCTGCTGCGGCGCCTGGCGGAGCAATTGGAAGAGCCGCTGCTGGCCGCAGCCAACGCGCTGCGCAGTGGGAGAAAGGTCCCACTGGTGGGCTCACGACTGGGTGAGGCGGGCCTTCGCCTGGAGCCAGGCAGCGCCGAGCACATGGCCGCCGCGTGGGTGGACTACCAGTTCCGCCATCCAGACAAGTACCCAAGCTTCCGCTACGCCATCGATGAGGACTGGCGCAGGAAGTACGAGCTCATCCTCAAGAACAAGCAGGCGGGTGGCGAGTTCGAACAGTCCGTGCTCAGAGCGCGTGGGCAAGAGAAGAACACGGCGATGATGATGCCGCCCCCGGGGAGCGAGGCGCGGGGCTTCATCCCGGACTCGGTCCCAGGCAGTCCTACGCCGGGGGAACTCATCTGGGGCCAGCCCTACCGCTTCGTCGAAGTGAAAGGACGCAAGGACCTGGCGCTGGGCGGAAATCTCGAGGCCATGTTGGCGTACGTCGATGAATATGGTGGCTATGTCGAGTTATGGGTCCGTTCCCCCAAGCACCCAGCGGGCACCACGAAGCTCACACAACCGCTCAGAGATCGGATAGCTGACTTGAAGGAAGATGGTAAGGCGGAGATAAGGCAATTTCCTTGAAGGGCGTGTCCATGCCGGTGCGCTACCTGAAAACCAGGATCTCGTTGCCTCCAGGCCTCTTCGACGGGTCCATCGTCCGAGAGTTTCTTCGCAAAGCCTTCGAGGAATATCGGTGGTTTCGCCCCACCCGGTTCGGCCGGGCCGACATCGACAAGCCCCTGGATCCCGAGCATATCGATTATGAGGCGCTGACCGCCTACTACGAGCGCTATCAAAACATCACGGTCGCAGCCCGTACGGACCGCGACTTTCTGCTGATCTACCGTGCGAAGAACCGGCCCCATGCGGGCGGCATCACCTGGGAAACCTCCGTCACGGAAGCCGCAAAGCGTGCCTGGCGCGCGGCTCATCGGGCGCAGATTCAGGAAGTGATGCAGCTCTTCGGAGCGCCGCTCGCTCAGAGCGGCGAGGA
>DASVVJ010000399.1:0-8819 GCA_036389955.1 Myxococcaceae bacterium | reverse complement strand
TCGGGCGGCGCGGCGCCGGGCGCGGATGACGACGCCTCGGGCATCGCCTCGCTGACGGAGATCATCCGCGTGGCGATGGCCCAGGGGTACCGGCCGGCGCGCACGGTGAAGATCATGGGCTATGCGGCGGAGGAAGTGGGCCTGAGGGGCTCGGCGGACATCGCCAACTGGCACGTGACCAACGGGGTGAACGTGGTGGGCGTGCTGCAGCTGGACATGACCAACTACAAGGGCTCCACGGTGGACGTGGGCCTGATGACGGACTTCACCAACGCGGCGCAGAACGGCTTCGTCTCCAACCTGCTGGACACGTACCAGATTGCCACGTGGGCCCACTCGACGTGCGGCTACGGGTGCTCGGACCACGCCTCGTGGCACAACAAGGGCTTCCCGGCCTCGATGCCGTTCGAGGCGCTGATGAACCAGCACAACTCGGCCATCCACACGACGAACGACACGCTGTCGCGCAGCGGGAACAACGCGACGCACGCGGTGAAGTTCACCAAGCTGGGCGCGGCGTTCATGGCGGAGCTGGCCAAGGGCACGGTGAGCGGTGGCACGCCGGACCCGACGCCGCCCACGGTGGCGCTGACGGCGCCGGCCGCGGGTGCCAACGTGACGGGCACGACGACGATGACGGCGAACGCGGCGGACAACATCGCGGTGAGCCGGGTGGACTTCTTCGTGGACGGGGCGCTGCGTGGCACGGACACCACGGCACCGTACAGCTACGGGTGGGACACGACGACGTCGGCCAATGGCAGCCGGGTGCTGATGGCGCGGGCGTACGACGCGGCGGGCAACGTGGGCACCAGCGCGAACGTGACGGTGAACGTGAGCAACGTGAGCACCACGGCGGCGTATGACGCGGTGCTCAAGGCGCCCAAGTGCGTCAACGTGAACAGCGTGTGCGACTCGGGCACGCTGCTCAACGGCCGCTCCAACCTGGGGCCGGAGATCAACAAGCCCAACAGCATCAACTCCGCGTGCGCGGATGGAACGCAGGGCACCTACCCCGTGGACGAGTCGAACGACCGCATCCGCGTGCTGACGACGGACGGCACGCCGCTGAAGGCGGGCAAGCAGGTTCGCATCGAGGCCACGGTGTGGGCGTACTCGTCGCCTGCCTCGGACAAGCTGGACCTGTACTACGCGGCGAACGCGAACTCGCCGACGTGGACGTTCCTGACGACGCTGACGCCGACGAAGGCGGGCTCGCAGGTGCTGTCGGCGACGTACACGCTGCCGGCCGGAGCGCTGCAGGCGGTGCGTGCGCGGTTCCGCTACGGCGGCACGGCGACCGCGTGCACCACGACCACCACGGGTTACACGGACCACGACGATCTGATCTTCGCCGTGTCTCCGTAGTACCCCTCCCTCTCCCTTCGGGAGAGGGCCGGGGGTGAGGGTGCCGGTGCCCTCACCTCCGGAGCCGTGAAGCCGTGAAGCAGGAGGCCCTCCCGCGCATGGACGTGAAGACGCTGCAAGCGCGGGCCCGCCGGGAGGGCTCACCGGTCATCGAAGCGGACACCGCTACCTTTCTCTGGCGTGGACGCAGGCCCGTCTCGGTGACGGGCGACTTTCAGAACTGGCGCGGAGAGCCGCTGCCCCTGGAGCGCGTGGCGCCCGGGCTGTGGGCCCGCACGGTGACGCTGCCACCGGATGCCTATATCGAGTACTCGCTGGTGGACGGACGGGGCCGCAAGGTGGGCGACCCGCTCAACCCCCGTACGAGTGACAACGGGGTGGGAGGCCATAACGCGTTCTTCTCCATGCCCGGGCACCGGCCCACGGAGCTGGCGCGCAGGGCCCGGGGACAGCCCCGGGGACGCGTCACCCGTCACCGGGTGAAGACCGGAGCGCTGGCGGTGGGCGCCACGCGTGAGGTGTTCCTCTACCAGCCGCCGGTGCCGGGCCCCTACCCGCTGCTGACGGTGCTGGACGGCACGGACTACCTGCGGCGCGCGGCGCTGCCCACGCTGCTGGACAACCTCATTCTCGCCGGGCGGATGCGGCCGGTGGCGATGGCGATGGTGGCCAATGGCGGCACGGCGCGCACGCTGGAGTACGTGTGCAGTGACGCCACGCTGGGCTTTCTCCAGCTCAAGGTGCTCGGGCTGGCCCGGGAGCACCTGCCCCTGGTGGACGAGCGCCGCCAGCCCGGCGCGCATGGCGTGCTGGGCGCCTCGTTTGGCGGGCTGATGGCGCTGTACCTGGGGCTGCGTGCGCCCCGGGTGTTCGGGCACGTGCTCAGCCAGTCGGGGGCCTTCGCCATTCCGGAGCACGGCGACTTCGCGGTGTTCGACCTGGCGCGGGCGTCCGGGAGCCACCGGCTGAAGGTGTGGATGGACTGCGGCTGCTTCGAGCGGCTCGTCGAGGGCAACCAGCGGATGCTGCCGGTGCTGAAGCAGGCGGGGCACCGCGTGCACTACCGGGAGTACTCCGGGGGGCACAACTACCCGGCGTGGAGGGATGACCTGTGGCGGGGCCTCGAGTGGCTCTTTCCGGTCCATGGGCGCGCCCGCCCGGAGCGTGTACGCTAAGCATCCCCGCTCGGGAGTCCTGATGGAACTGTCACCCTCGATGGTCGTGGAGGTGGCGAGCAACAGCTCGGCCGGCTTCGGCATCCGCTTGGCCGCGCGCTTCATCGACTGGGTGTTCGGAGTGCTCATCTGTTACGTGGGCGGCATGGTGGGCGGCTTCGCCGTGGGCGTCCTCGCGGCCACGGGCCACATCCCCGGAGAATGGAAAGCCACCCTTCAGCTGCTGAGTCCCCTGGGCGTGCTGCTGGTCGTGGCAGGCGGCGTGCTGTACCAGGTGCTCGCCGAGGCGGTGGGCGGCGCCTCCCTGGGCAAGCTGATCCTCCGGCTGCGCGTCACCTCGGAGGACCTGACGCCCTGCACCTTCAAGGGCGCGCTCATCCGCAACATGGCCTGGTTCCTCGATGCGTTCCTGTTCGGCCTGCCGGCCTGGCGCGCCATGTCCAACTCCATGCTGAGCCAGCGCTATGGCGATCAGTGGGGCCGCACCGTGGTGATGCGCGCCAGCGCCGTTCCGCCGGACTCGCGCCAGAGCAAGGGGCTGCTCACGCTGGGCATTCTCAGCGGGGCCACCGTCTGGGGAATCCTGGTGGCGCTGTCCCTCGTGCTGACCGTGAAATGAAGCTGCGGGAGCGCGGGGCTCATGCACCCCGGGACAACCTCAGCCACACCCACGAGAGGCCTACCGCGATGGCCAGGCCCACGTTCATCCACCCGAGCACCACGCCCGCCCGCGCCCACTGCAGGCCCGCGCGCGGCGCATCCCCGCGCTGAATGCTGCGCAGCTCCAGGTAGCCGAGCAGCAACCCGAGCAGGCCCGGGAGGAACGCGCAGCATAGGCCCACCCCGCCCAGCACGCCGGAGGCGACGGCCCGCGTGGAGGCAGGGCCCATGCGGGAGCGTTCCTCACAGGCCCGGCACCAGCCTCGAGCGCCAGACAGGGCCAGACACGCCACGCAGGTGGAGGTGCCACAACGCTGGCAGGGCCCCGCCGCCACCTGCTCGGGGTGGAAGGGGCACGGGGAGGCGAGGCTCGGGAGTGCCTCACTCATGCGGCCACCCGTGGAGAAGCGCCCAGGAAGCATGGCCCGTGCACACCCCAGCCGGGAGTGTTAGCAGTGAGGCCGGCTGGCCACTCGCGGCGAGGGGCTTGGATCCGAGGGGACGCATGGCGGATGAGCGCATCGTACTGGTGACGGGAGCAACGGACGGCATCGGCCTTCAGACGGCCAGCGAGCTGGCCCGGATGGGGGCGCGGGTGGTGGTGCATGGGCGCAGCGAGGCGAAGGTAGACAAGGCCCGGCGGAAGATCGAGGAGGCGGGGGGTAGGACCGAGGGAGTGACGTTCGAGCTGTCCTCGCTGGCCAGCGTACGCCAGGGCGCGGAGGAGGTGGCCCGGCGCTTTCCCCGGCTGGATGTGCTGGTGAACAACGCGGGCGTGTTCATGAACGAGCGCGTGCAGACAGCGGACGGGCTGGAGATGACGTTCCAGGTGAACCACCTGGCGCCGTTTCTGCTGACGACGCTGCTGCTGAAGGGGCCGCTGGGCGGGCCGGGAGCGCGCATCGTGAACGTGAGCTCCATCGCGCACAACCGGGGGCGGATGAACTTCGAGGATCCGCAGCTGGCGCGGGGCTTCAACGGCTATGGGGCGTACGCGCAGTCGAAGCTGGCCAACGTGCTCTTCACCCTCGAGCTGGCGCAGCGGCTGCCGGCCGAGCGCGTCACCGTGAACTGCCTGCACCCGGGCGTGGTGAGCACGAAGCTGCTGGTGGAGGGCTTCGGCATGCAGGGCAACGACACGTTGGAGGAGGCCGCGGCGACCTCCGTGTTCCTGGCGTCGGCCCCCGAGGTGGCGGGAGTGACGGGGCGCTACTTCGTGCGCAAGCGCGAGACGGCCCCGTCCCCCGCCGCGCTCGACGAGGGGACGCGGCGCAAGCTCTGGGAGCTCAGCGAGACGCTGTGCGCCTCGCGCTAGCTGGCTAGGGAGCCCCGCCATCCCGGGGCTTCCGGGCCTGCTCCCACGCCGTGCACGGAGCACGCGCGGGCTCCAGCTCCTTCTCCGTGCGCCCGGCGATGCGGGGGCACACGTCCGGCTCGGTCCACAGGTCCGCCTCATCGTGCCGGGCGTCGTAGTGCAGGGCCTGCACGTCCTTCCCGTCCAGCACGAGCAGCTCGGGCGCTCCGTCCGCGTCGAGGTCCAGCTCCGCCAGCGTCGAGCGCTGCCCTCTGCGCTCCAGCGGCAGCGCGTGCGCTCGGATGGCCTGGCGGGTGTACTCCGCGGCGCCGGTGACCTTGAACACCTCGAGCCACTCCTTGGCGCTCACCTTGGCGGTACCGGGGGTGGTGGGCGAGTCGTCCTCTCCGGCCACCACCCACACCTCGGGGCTGAACATGCGCACCGGGCGGTAGCGGTCGTGCCGGCTGCCCACGAGGTTCACCCGCGCGAGCGAGCCCTGGTCCGAGCGCAGCACCCAGACCGAGTCCGTCTCGCTCATGCGGCACAGGTGCGTCACCAGGTCCTTCGGGCCCTCGAGCGGCAGGGGCAGGCACGACACAGCCACGTCCTGCTGCTCGCAGGTGCTCTCCGGGTCCGCGGGCTCCGGCTCCACGGGCAGCGCGGTGACGCCGGTGCGCAGCTCCCAGTTCTCCAGCGCCGAGGCCACCTTCTCCAGGTCCGCCTTCTCCACGCCCTCGATGAAGAGGCGCTCGGCGACGATGCTGCCCTTCTGCTCCTGCGCCTTCAGGAGGTGAGGCTGGAGCGCAGCGGGCACCTCGGCCGACTCCATGCGGCGACGCAGCGTGTCCGGGTCCCCGCGCCAGCTCTTGGCCAGGCTGTCCTGCAGCTGCTCCAGGTCGCGATCGCTGGCCTCCCGTGTCGCCTCCGCCTCACCCAGGCGCTTACGCAGCCGGTCCACGTCTCCGGACAGCACCTGAATCTTCGCGTCCACTTCGCGCAGCTCGCGCTCGGCGGCTTCCACGCGCTTCTGTGCGGCGTCCGGCTTGTCGCCCTCACACCCGGCCAGCACGAGGCTCACCATCAGCGTCATCCACAGCCGCTTCATGGCGCCACCTCCCCCGAGCCCGCATCCGTGGGGCGCTCGGGTGCTCCCGCGTCCACGGGGCCTTCCGGTGTCCCGGCGTCCACCGCTGCCGGGGCGGCGGAGACACCCAGCTTGGCGCAGGCGTCCTGGACACCTTGAGGGAAGCGCTTCGGCTCGGCGCGCACGGCCTCGCAGACGGCCGCGGGCGCGAGCGTCACCACCGGCTCCTGGCCTGGTTTGGTGTGGAAGGCGTAGGCCGTCACTTTCCCTGCCAGCAGCCCCACCAGGGCACTGCCCTCCACTCCCGGCAGAGAGACCAGAGCGGCCTTGCCTCCATCGAGGGCGACGGTGTCCAGCTGGCCCACCTCTTCCAGCTTCCCCAGTGCCCCCTCCGGCGGCGCCTTTTTCTGCCAGAGCGCGACGAGCCCCGGGTGGCTCAGCACCAGGGTGAGGCGCGAGGACTCCACCACCTCCTGCCGGGCTCCCAGCACCTTCAGCTCCCGCGACACCACGAAGATGCCCGGGGCGGGCGTGGACTCCAGGCTCACGTTCACCACGGAGGAGGTGGGCTCGGGCGGCGGTACTTCCCCCGGGGGAGGAACCACCTCGGGATCGTCCACCTCGATGTCATCCCCTCCCTCGCACGCGCGGAGGCACTGCTGATACTGCTCCTCCGCGTATGCCGCCTCCTCGGCCTCCGCGATCGCGCGGCCCTCGCGCACCTCCTCGGGCTCCTCCGGCTCTTCGTAGGACTCGCCCTCCCCTTCGGCATACTCCGGGCGCTCCTCCTCCGCCGGCGGCTCGGGGCTGGGCTCCTCGCACGCGCAGGGATCCTCGTAGCGCCCGTGGCTCACCTGGCATTCGTGGATGCACTTGTTGCGCGCCGTCTCCACCCCGCATTGGGCCAACGGCCCCACATTGGGAGGGTTGTAGAGGCTGAGCTCGGGCGGCGGGTAATCACTCACGTGGAGCTGGCCGTTGTGCGCGAAGGCCACCCGCACCACCTGCAGCGAGGTGTCCAGGTCCCGCTCGGCGTAGTCCGACATCACGCTGCCCTCGGGCGCGGGGTGCTGGAACACGGAGGTGCAGAACGCCGTGGGAGGTAGGCCCTCGCCTGTGCGGGCCAGCGTGGCGCAGCTCCAATCCGGAGAGGAGCTGCGGTTCTTCTCGACCCCGATGCAGGTGTCCTCGAAAGGAGCCACCTCGCAGGGAGGGCAAGCACCGGTCTCCTCGTCCCCCGCCGCCGCCGCCGTGCGGACGCAGGGGCGCTGGTCATCCAGCACCCGGGCGCCCAGCTCCGAGATGGCCTCGAGGTCCTTCGCCCGGGCGGACTCTTCGAGCAGGAAGCCATCGCGCGCGGCGGCCATGTCCACGTCGAGCACCAGCCCGCCGTTGTCTTTCTCGACGGCCAGGTACGCGGCCCCGGCGAGCGTGCGATAGAGCCTGCCGTGCGACTCCGCCAGCTGAGCGGTCGACTCGGCGAGCTTCGTGGCGAGCAGCTTCTTCTCTCTCTCGAGCTGCTCGAGGAACACGCGGCTGTCCGCCAGCTTCTTCTCGGCGGCAGTGGCCTCCTGCTCCTTCTTCTCGCGCTCCGGACTCGCGCCCCCACAGCCGCTCAGCGCGAGCAGCGCTGCCACGGCCCCCGTGACTGCGAAACGAACCATGTGCTGGATGCTCCCCTTCCCGCGCTCAGCATGGCGCATCCGTCACATGCAGCGCCAGAGGGCTCCTCAGCGGGCCCCGTCGATGAAGGGGCGGGACTGGACGATCCACACCTTCTCGCCCTCCAGCACCCACTCGATGTCCAGGGGACCGTCGTCCGGAAAGACCTTCGCCAGCTTCGCCGCCGCCAGCGACAGGTCCCTCGCCCGGGCCTCGGAGAGCACGGGCGCGGCGCTGGCGGTGGGAACCTCCTTGATGCCGCCCTGCTCGTCGAACACGAGCATGGTGGCGTCTTCGGAGCGCGACAGCACCCGAGCGCCCGGGTAGCGCAGGTCATAGAGCACCTGCTCGGGAACGGTGACACCGGCCACCACGCTCAACCCCAGGCCCCGCTTGGCGTTGATGGTGAAGGTGTGCTTGTCGCGCGGATCATAGAGGTTCTTCGTCACCAGCACGCCCGCGGCGCTCGCGTTGACGCCCGTCTGCACCAGCACCGCCGAGTACACCGAGCGCGGCTCGATGCCGAAGCGCTTGCGCTCCTCCACCGCGTGGAAGTTCCACAGCGAGGCCCACACCTGCTTGATGGCCGCGCCCAGCGCTTCGCGCCCCACCACGTTGGGCACGGTGTCGTACAGGCCCGCGCCGTTGAAGCCCTTCAGGTCCTCGGCATTGGTGGACGAGCGCACGAAGACGCCCTTGCCGCCGAGCTGCTCGCGCACCTGCGTCTCCACCTGCGTCAGCAGCGCCTCGTCGATGGGCGCCCCGGCGATGCGGGCGCGGAGCTTCTCCAGGCGCTCCTTGCGGTACGCGGCCTCCTGCTGGAAGCGGGGCTCACCGAGCAGCGCCTCGAGTTCGGCGTCCAGGCCATGGCGCTTCATGTGCTCCAGGTAGAAGACGAACGGAATGCCAAAGCCGTCCGGGACGTGAACACCCTTGGGCCGCGCGTGGACAATCTCCCCGAGGTTGGCCGCCTTGGTGCCGTAGATGCGGGCATCCTTGGCGCGCATGCGCTTGAGCGGGCGAAGCTCGCGGCTCTCCAGATCCGCGGCGGGAACGAGCACCGTGCGAGCGGCCTCCCGGGCCTGCTTCCAGGCGGTCTGCTCCTTCTCGGTGGCGGGGCGCAGCGCGTGGGTGCTGCCCCGGACCTCCAGCCGGACCACCTGCCCATCGAGCGAGGCGTAGCGGGTGGCGGCGTCCTTGAGCGTGGCGTTGGGAATGCCCCAGGCGCGGGCGCGCAGGTTCACGTGGGACAGGGGCGTGGAGAACTGCGTGGAGAGCACGCCCGCCACCGGGGACAGGTCCGGATAGGACTCCTGGAGGATGACGATGTCCTCAGGCTCGAAGAAGAGCGACTCGTAGGAGGTGCCGGGCGGCACGACGCGCAGACGGCCCACCGCCGTGCCGGTGTTGAAGGCCCGGTAGTCGGCCTGCTTGTAGATCGTGTCACTGGTAACGGTGGGAATGTCCTTCAGCTCGGCGAGCAGGGACTCCTGGCGCGTGGACTCGGGCCGGAAGGCGATGTCCTTCACGAAGAACGTCTTCAGCAGCACCTCGCGGGTGCGGCGCACATCGG
>DASVVJ010000398.1:0-12623 GCA_036389955.1 Myxococcaceae bacterium | reverse complement strand
GAGGTCTACACCTCCATGGGTGTGACGGCGGAGAACATCGCCAGCCGCTACAGCGTGAGCCGTGAGGACGCGGACAAGTTCGCCTACGAGTCGCAGCGCAAGGCGGCCACCGCGCGCGAGCAGGGGAAGTTCAAGGACGAGATCCTCCCCATCAAGACGACGGTGTACGACGAGGACGGCAAGGCCAAGGAGGTGACGGTCACCTTCGACACGATCCTGCGCCCGGACACGACGCTGGAGGGCCTGGCGAAGCTCAAGCCGGCGTTCAACCAGAAGGGCGTGGTGACGGCGGGAAACGCGTCTCCGCTGACGGACGGCGCGGCGGCCACGGTGGTGATGAGCGAGGAGAAGGCCAAGTCGCTCGGGGTGAAGCCGCTGGGCTACTTCCTGGACTACCAGGTGGCCGGGGTGCCGCCGGAGATCATGGGCATCGGGCCGGTGCCGGCGGTGCGCAAGCTGCTGGCGAAGAACAACCTCAAGATTGAAGACATCGACGTCTTCGAGCTGAACGAGGCGTTCGGCGCGCAGGTGCTGCACTGCATCCGTGAGCTGGGCATCCCGCTGGAGAAGGCGAACCCGAACGGCGGCGCCATCGCCCTGGGTCACCCGCTGGGCGTGTCCGGTACGCGCCTGGTGGCCACCATCCTGTACGAGCTGAAGCGCCGCAACGGGCGCTACGGCGTCGTCACCATGTGCATCGGTGGCGGCATGGGCGCCGCGGCGCTCATCGAGCTGGCGAAGTAACCCACCGCTGCCAGCGGTGCTGTCCTCTGAGACGGCCTCTCCCGGTTTCTGGGAGGGGCCGTTTCTCTTTGGAGGATGCCCGCAGCGCTGCTCACTTCGCGGCTTCTTGCGTGTCCTCGACCGGGACTCCCGCCATGCGGAGCACCCGGAGCGCGTTGGTCGTGTCCACCACGCCCTGGCGCAGCTTGTAGTCGAACACCATCTTTCCCTCTTCCAGATGGTCCCGGAAGTGCACGTTCAACACGTGCATCCCCGGCTCGTCCGCCAACACCGCCAGTGACAGGTCGTGCGTCGTCACCGCTCCGCACGCGCCTGTGCCCAGCAGCAGCCGCAGCACCTCGCGCGAGGCGATCTGCCGCTCTCGCGTGTTCGTTCCCAGCAGGATCTCATCCAACAAGAACAGCGCCTGTCCCTTCGCCTGTGCCGCCGCATCCAGCACGGCCTTGATGCGCTGGACCTCCGCGTAGAAGTAGGACACGCCGCGCTCCAGCGAGTCCTTCACCCGCATGCTGGTGAGCACGTGGAGCGGGGAGAGGGTGAACGTCCGCGCCGCCACCGGCGCTCCGGCCAGAGCCAGCACCACGTTGGCGCCAATGGCCCGCATCAACGTTGTCTTCCCGGACATGTTCGAGCCCGTGATGAGCAGCGCGTAGCGAGGCCCCGGCAGCGACACATCGTTGGGCACCGGGTTGTCCAGCAGCGGGTGTCCCAGGCTCTGGGCCTCCACCCGGGGGCCCTCCGTCACCAGCGTGGGCCAGGTGAAGCCCGGCCGGTCATGCGCGAAGCCCGCCAGGCACGAGAGCGCCTCCAGCTCCGCGAGCGCGTCGAACCAGCCACGCACCTCCTTGCCATGCCGCGCCCGCCAGTGCTCCAGCGCGAACAGGGCGTGGATGTCCCAGAGCGTGAGCAGGTGCACCAGCGGGTGGAACTGGTGCCGCTTGAACTCCACGAACGAATAGAGCCGGCTGAAGCGCTGGAAGTGCGTGGAGATGGGGGGCTCACCCGGCCGCTGCATGCCCGCCTGGAGCCGCTGGAGCAGCGGGTGCTGCAGCTTCTCGCGCTCGATGCGGGCGAACAGGGGCGCATAGCGGACGAAGCCGTCCTCTCCCGCGGACAGGTGCTCCTCCATTTGCCGCAGCACCCGGCGCGTGGCCACCGCCACGCCCAGCTGCGCGAACACGCCCAGCCACCACAGCCAGTGCGGCACCACCTCGAACTGGCCCAGCACCAGGAGCGCCAGGGTGATGAACGGCAACACCCGCGCCACCACCCGTGACCAGCGGATGGAGTCCAGCGACGGGCCCTGCTCGGCCCACCGGATGAACAGGTGGGGGTCCGCCTTCTGCTTGGACACGTCCCACGCCTCGACACACACGTCCTGCCGGAACTGGAGAAGCGGGGCCAACTCCCGCGCCGCCCCCTGCCGCTCAACGACCTCGGCCGCCGAAGCCGGAGCCGACAGCCACTTGGCGAGCCACTGCTCACCGGCCCGGGTCGCCGTTTCGTTCAAGAGCTGGAACAGGCTCGCCTTGCCGAAGACGTCCAGGTCCGGGGTGTACAGGTGCGAGGCGGACGCCCACCGCTCGCCCGTCTCGGGGAACTCGCGCCACGCGCCGCTCAGCCTTCCCAGGCCGCGCTCATTCAACGTGACGTACAACCGCTCCCGGGCCTCGCGGCGGAACACGTAGTGGTGCAGCACCGCGAGCACCATGTACACGACGGCTGCTCCACCCACCGCCCACCAATAGGGCTTCGGCAGCTTCCCGAAGAGGATCAGCCCCGCCAGCACCGCTGCCGCCAGGAAGGCCACGGTGCGCAGGTTCGCATAGCGCTCGCTGACGCGGTCCAGCTCGGCCAGCTTGGCCTGGGCGGAGGCGTGGCGCTCGGTGTACGTGCGGTGGGGAGAGGAATCGGTAGAGGCAGTCATAGGGCCCGGGCCAGGGTGGCAGGGGCGGGGAGGATAACGGCGCGGCGGGCCAAGGCACTCCCCAAAAACACGAAGGGCCCGACCGCTCCGCGCGGCCAGGCCCCTCAGTGTTCGTTCGTGGTCGGGAAGGAGAGGTTTACTTCTCCTTGCCAGCGAGCTTGCGCAGCGCCTTCTGGTCACGCACGCACAGGATGCGGCCCACGTTGCCCAGCACGCCGTCGCGCTTCATCTCGTTGATGAGCGTGGACACGAACGAGCGCGAGGCGCCCACCAGGTCCGCCAGATCCTGCTGCGTAATGCCGCGCAGGTCCGTCTCGCCGCCGTGCGGGCAGCGCTCACCGTGCGCCTCCACCAGCGTCAGAAGGGTGTCCGCCAGGCGGGCCGGAACCTCCTTGAAGGTCAGGCCCAGCACGCGCTTGCGCAGGGCGCGCACGCGGTCGGCGTACGCACGCACCACATCCAGCGCCAGAGCGGGACGCGCCTCGAGCTGCGCGCGGAAGTCACGGCCCTCGATGGACCACACCTCGGCCTCACCCGAAGCAATCGCCATCTCCTCGATGGTCGTGCCCTCGGGACGGAACACCTCGCCGAAGATCTCGCCAGGGCGCAGGATGCTCACCACCGAGCGGGTGCCATTCTTGCCCACCCGCATCAGCCGTACGCGGCCCGCCTTGAGCAGGTACACGCGGTCGGTCGTGTCGCCGTAGCGGTAGATGACCGAGTTGTGCGGGAACGACTCGACCTTGAAGTAACCCTTGAAGTCGATCGCCTCCTGGCCAGGGACGATCTTGTTGGCCGTCACCATCATTCCAGAGCTGGTGGTCTGCAGCGGGGCAACGACGTTGGAACCGATGGGGCCGAGGGGGCGGTTGAAGCCGTGCATTTCGTTCACTCCTGCGTGCGGTAGGTGGGCTGAATCCCGAGCAACGAACGCAGAACCCTTTTCCAAGGATTGTGCCAACGCGGGAATACAATGCTCCCCTGGCAACAAACCCAGGAATGCTGGGTACTTAGCTCTCCGGCCTCAAATTCTGAGCGCCGCTGTGTCCAAAATTTGAAACGGATCGTTCAAACAGTCTGATCAACGTGAACGAAACGTTCAATTCCGGGAGCCAAGTGTTCCAGCACCGACAGTGTCCTGGAAAGGACGAGGACCGCCAGCAACACTAACCCTGTCCACCCACCAACGAGGGGGTCGACTGGGAGAGCCCGAATTTCTGGAGTTTGCGCTCCAGGGTGGGCCGGCTGATGCCCAGAATCTGGCAGGTCTTCCCCTTGTGGCCCTTGGTGACGGCCATGGCGCGCTGGATGAGCATGCGCTCGGCCTCCTCGAGGGTGGGGATCTGGCTGGGGTCGTCCACGGCGGGGGCGGCGAACAGCGGGCCCGAGGAGGGCAGGGGACGGCTGGGCTCGGAGGTGGCTCCGGGCTCCAGGGCGGGCAGATCGTCGCCCAGCAGCACCTCGCCCGGGGCGAGCACCACGGCGCGGGTGAGCACGTTCTCCAGCTCACGCACGTTGCCGCGCCAGGGCAGCCGGGTGAGATGCTGGAGCACCTCGGGCGGCACGCGGGTGACGCGCTTGTGCACCTTTTCGTTGATGCGCTCGAGCAGGTGGTGCACCAGCAGAGGGATGTCCTCGGGCCGCTCGCGCAGCGGAGGAATCTGCAGGGTGATGACCTTGAGGCGCTGGTAGAGGTCCTCGCGGAAGCGGCCGGTGGCCACCTCTTCGGCCAGGTGGCGGTGCGTGGCGGCAATCACGCGCGCCCTCAGCTTGATGCGCTTGACGCCGCCCACCCGCTCGAACTCGCGCTCCTGCAGCACGCGCAACAGCTTGGCCTGGAGCATCAGCGACATGTCGCCAATCTCGTCCAGGAAGATGGTGCCGTCCTCGGCCAGCTCGAACTTGCCCAGCTTGGTGGTGGCAGCGCCCGTGAAGGCGCCCTTCTCGTGGCCGAACAGCTCGCTCTCCAGCAACGTGTCCACGATGGCCGAGCAGTTGATGCCGATGAAGGGCTTGGGCTCGTCGTACGAGTAGTTGTGGATGACGCGGGCGAAGAGCTCCTTGCCCGTGCCGCTCTCGCCGTTGATGAGCACCGTAGCCCGGCTGCTGGTGACCTTGCCGATCTCCTTCACCAGCTGCTGCATCAGCGGGCTGTTGCCGACGATGTCGCCCAGGCGCGCCGCGGTGTTCTCGACGTTCATCGAGGCGGCGCGGCGCGACAGCTGCCGGTACTCCAGCGCCCGCTCCACCACCAGGTCCAGCGCGGCCGGGTCCGAGAAGGGCTTGTGGATGTAGTCGAACGCTCCGGCCTTCATGGCCCGGATCGTCGTCTCCATGTCATGGTGCGCGGTGACGAGGATGATGCGCGCATCGCCGCACAGCGCCTTCATCTCCTCGATGATCTCCAGACCGCTGCGGTCCGGCAGCATCATGTCGAGGATGACCACGCTGGGCATGAGCTCGGCGGCGGCCTTGAGCCCGGCGCCCGCACTGGTGGCCGTCATCACGTTGTAGCGTGGGGCACCCTCTTGGAGAATCTCCTCGAAGTGCATCTGGAGGTTCTCCAGGAGGCCCACGTCGTCATCGATGATGAGAAGGTTCTCCATGGGGCTCGGTCACACGGCGAATGAGAGCGTGAACACCATGCCTGGCTCCATGCTTCCCTCGGCTGAGATGTCTCCTCCTTGATTGAGCATGACACGGCGAAGCGCCGCGAGGGAGAGCCCCGCTCCCCTGGCTAGCCGGGAGCCGAACGGCTCGAAGAGCGTGCTCCGCTCCTCGGGGGGCAGGGCGGCAGCCGGGTCCTGAAGGACCATCAACGCCCGCCCGTCAGGGCCTCGGCGGAGCTGGACGTGGACCTGGGAGCCCTCGGGCTGGCCCATGGCGATGTTGAGCAGCAGCTGGGCCAGCACGGGCCGCAGCCGGGTGGCATCCACACGCACCCGGGGCAGCTCCGGCTCCTCCTCGACCTTGAGTTCGGTGCGGCGCTCGGCCAGCTCCGGCGCCACCATGGCCTGGGCCTCCTGGAGCACCGAGAGCAGCGGCTGGGGCTCGAAGTGAGGCACGCTGTCGCGGCCGTACTCACTCAGCAGCCAGAGCATCCGCTCCATGGTGCGGATCTCCCGGTTGGCGATGGTCAGCCGGCGCTTGTCCCGGTCCGACAGGCCGGTGTTCCGCTGCAGCGTCTGCACCGCCATCTTCACCGAGCTGAGCGGGTTGCGGATTTCATGGCTGAGCGAGGAGGAGAGCTTGGAGATCTGCACCGGCGGGGCGCCCTCCAGCACCTCATCCAGGTCGAGAATGGCGGCGGCGGCCTCGTCTCCCTCCATGCCGAGCACCAGGCGCAGCGGGGAGTGCTCCTCCCCGCCGAAGCGCGCGGAGATGAACTCCACGGCGCGGCGGTTCTCCCGGGCGTGGGCATCGAGCGCCTGGGCGCGCTCGGGGGAGATGCCGAGCACCTCGTGCAGCGGAGCGTCCCGTAGCTCGGCCGGGGAGCGGCGGAGCACGGCTTCGCAGGCGCCCTGGGCACGGAGCACCCGGAGGGACTGGGACCAGGCAAGCTGAACGGCTTGTAAGAGCGGGGCGTTCATTTGTTGGGGTGGAACATAGCGAGTAACGTTCCGCGCTGTCCCCATGCACGGTTCTGCTCGCTTTCCCAAGAATATTGTTTCGAGCTTCTTGTTCCTGTCCGGGGCTACGGCTCTGGTGTACGAGCTCGTCTGGTCCAAGTACCTCGCCAACGTCCTGGGCAACAGCGGACAGGCCCATGCCGTGGTGCTGGCCACCTTCATGGGTGGCCTGGCGCTGGGGGCCTATGCCTTCGGGCGCACCGCGGACAAGGTGAAGAACCCGCTGGCCATGTACGGCCTGCTGGAACTGGGCGTGGGCCTCTACGCCCTCATCTTCCCCTGGGTGCTGAACCTGCTGAGTTCGGCGTACCTGGCGGTGGCCGGGGGCATGCCGGATGGCATCCGGGTGGTGCCCAAGCTGGTGCTGGCGTCCCTGTCGCTGGTGGTGCCTACCATGTTGATGGGCGGCACGCTGCCGGCGCTGGTGCGGCATTTCTCCTCTTCGTTAAACCAGGTGCAGCGCGAGCTGGCGCGGCTCTACGCCGTCAACAGCCTGGGCGCCTGCGTGGGCGTGTTCCTGGCCGGCACCACCTTCGTGCCCGCCATGGGCCTGTCCGCGTCCGCCAAGCTGGCCGCGATGATCAACATCCTGCTGGCGCTGGGGGCCATCGCCCTGTCGCGCCGCTTCCCGCCCGCGCTGGCGCCTGGCCAGGCCGCCGAGCAGCCCGAGGCGGGCGCCGAGGGGGACAACACCTCCTATCCTCTCAAGGCTGTGCGCGCGGCCCTGTTCGGCGTGGCGCTGTCCGGCTTCACGTCCATGCTCTTTCAGGTGACGTGGATCCGGCTGCTGACCGTCGTCATGGGCGCGTCCGCCTACGCGTTTACCCTGATTCTCACCGCCTTCATCCTCGGCATCGGCCTGGGCAGCTTCTGGCTGATGACGCGCAAGGGGAAGGGCGACCTGCTGCGCCTGTTCGGCAACCTGCAGGTGGGCCTGGTGCTCAGCGTCATCATCGCGCTGCCGCTCTACGTGCGCCTGCCCGTGTTCTTCCGCAGCGCGCAGTGGATGATGAACCACACGGTGGACGCGTGGCCTGCGTACCAGGTCATCACCTTCGGCTTCGCGTGCCTCGTGCTGGTGCTGCCCACCTTCTTCATGGGCGCGGCCTTCCCGGCGGCGGCCCGTGTGGCCACCGCCAAGGTGGAGGAGGTCGGCCGGCAGCTCGGCGGTGTGTACCTGTGGAACACCCTGGGCACCATCACCGGCTCGGCCCTGGGCGGGCTGGTGCTCATGCCCTGGTGGGGCATGGAGGGCAACTTCATCGCGGGCGTAATTGGTAACCTCATCGCCGCGGGCCTGGCCTTCCGCGCCGCGCCGCAGCGCCCCGCCAAGCCCGTGCAGGCCTTTGGGCCCCTGGGTGTCGCGGTGGCCGCCAGCCTCGTGTTCCTGGTGGCCATGAATGGCTGGGCCGTGCGCCTGTCCGGCATCGCTCAGGTGCGCGCCCCGCAGTCCCGGCCGCCCGACTACGAAACTCAGGTCCGCAACTTCGAGCGCGACATCAAGCCGCTCTATTACAAGGACGACACCTTCGCCACGGTGCTCGTGGGCCAGTTGGGCAAGCACCTCTTCATGCGCATCAACGGCAAGGTGGACGCCTCCAACGGCGACGACATCGAGACGATGGTGCTCTCGGGCCACCTGGGCTTCCTGCTGCACCCGCGCGAGCCGGAGAACGCGCTCGTGGTGGGCGCCGGCGCCGCCATCACCACCGGCTCCATGCTGGCCCACCCCGTCAAGCACCTGGACATGGTGGAGATCTCTCCCGCCGTCATCGAGGCGGCGCGCCTGTTCAAGGACGACAACCGCAACGCGGTGGATGACCCGCGCACGCACGTCCACATCGACGACGCGAAGACGTTCATGGCGCTGGCGCCTCGCAAGTACGACGTCATCGTCAGCGTGCCGTCCAACCCCTGGGTGGCCGGCGTGTCCGGCCTGTTCACCCGCGACTTCTTCCAGACGGTGGACAAGCACCTGTCGGACGACGGCATCCTGGTGCAGTGGGTCCACACCTACGAGAGCAGCAAGGACCTCATCCGCCTGGTGGTCCGCACCATGCGCGAGACGTTCCCCCACGCCACTACGTGGCTGGGGCCCAGCGACGTCATCTTCGTGGCCAGCCGCAAGCCCATCAGCCTCGACGCGGCGAAGCTGGCCGCGCGCATGGCCCGCCCCGACGTGAAGGAGGACCTGGCCCGGGTGGACATCCACGACGTGTACGGGCTGCTGTCCAAGCAGATCCACAGCGATGAGGGGCAGCTCGAGTTCGCCGGCCCCGGCCCCATCAACACCGACGACCACAACATCCTCGAGTACTCCGCGCCCATCGCCTTCTTCGTGGGCCGCCAGGAGGTGCGCGTGCGCGACGAGCGCCGCGGCGTGGACGGCGGGGCTCGGCTGTGGATCAACGAGTACGTCAAGCAGCACCCGCCCACCGCCGAGCAGGCTCAGCGCGTGCACCGCAATCTCGAGCGCTTCCACGCTGGCAATGATCCGCTGGTGCGCGGCGCCGCCGAGCGCTGGCACTCGCTGGCTCCCGACAGCTCCGAGGCCGCTCATGCTCTGGCCCGGTCGGCGCTGGCCACCCAGGATGTGTCGCTGGCGTATTCGCTGATGGCGCCGCTGATCTCCCAGGGGCACCGCGAGCCGCGGATCATCGCCACGTGGGTGAAGGTGATGACGGCCCGGGCCTGGGCCTCGCGCACCGTGTGGAGCCAGACCCCGGGGATGCTGGAGACGTTGGAGCTGGGCCAGAGTCTGGCCCGCGCTCACCCAGAGGATGAGGAGCTTTCCAAGGCGATCAAGGGGTTATGCGAGGCCCTGCCGCCGTCCGCGTGCCCGTCTTCGGGCTCCTCCGCCCCCCCCGCCGTGGCGGCTCCGATGGAGCCGTAACAACCCGAAAGATCCGCTGGAGGGCTTAAGCCAGCGGATTCTATGGGGTTTTTGATCATCCTCCCGATGACGGATAGTCGGGTTTCCAGGAATCCTTTACTGTCCCTTCACCCTCGATTCATAAGGGTGCCGTTTTCCCCGCCAACCCCCAGGAGTATCCCATGAAGACGCTGCCCAAGAAGAACCTCCGCAAGGCCCGTGGCCAAGGCATGACCGAGTACATCATCATCGTTGCCCTCATCGCGATCGCCGCCATCGGCGTGATCACGCTGTTCGGCGACAACATCCGCAAGCTGTTCGGCGCCTCCGCGGCGGCCCTGGCGGGTGACGACGGCGTGTCCAACGACGGCCAGCGCGCCACGGACGCCCTGAAGAAGAAGACGATGGCGAACTTCGGCCTCAACAACACCTACCAGTAGTCGGTAGGGTGGTTTGAAGCCCCGGGGTGGGGCCGCCTGGCTGAAAAGCCGGTGGCACCACCCTTTGTCTTTCTTGTCGGTTCAGCGCCTGCCCAGCAGCGCGCCGCGGTACTGCTCCCAGGTGGTGCGATCGCCGGGAATGACGCCGCGCCAGTACTGCACCATCAGCACCAGCTGCATGACGACGAGCAGCCCACAGAATGCCCCCACCACCGGGCGGGCCCGTGGGCCCAGCGAGGCGTAGAAGGCCCCAAGCCCCAGGGCGGACAGCGCGGAGAACTCCGTGAAGGCGCGGTGGCCGAAGCTGCTGCCATAGGGCCAGTGCCACCAACTGGCCACCAGGTACGTCTGCAGCATGAAGATGAGGAGCACCGGCAGCATGTACGGGGCGAGCTTCTGCCTTCCCCTCAGGTAGCCCCACACCGCCAGGAGCAGCACGGGCGCCCAGAAGAACACGCCCTTGCGCACGCTGAAGAGCACCGGGAGGAACTGGGGCCGGTCGAAGTGGAACGGGAAGCCCTTGTACGAGTAGGTGACCCAGTTTCCGGTGGTGAAGCGCCAGTAGCTGAAGAGGATGAGCAGCACCGCCAGCATCGCCACCGTCACGAGCGCCACGTGGCGCCAGTGGGTGCGCACGAAGGCCAGGCGCTCGCGCTGGGTCTGCGGGCTGTACACGCCATACAGCGGCACGAGCAACAGCACGAGGGCGTTGGAGTTTCGCACCAGCATGACGAAGCCCATCAGCAGCCCGAGTGCCAGGGCGCGGCGCGGAGTGGGCTCCCGGTAGAACCGGGGCACCAGCCACAGCAGCCCGGCGAAGAGCGCGAACGAGTAGATGTGGCTGAAGATGGCGTCGTAGGTGGCGTAGTGGAAGAGGTTGGTGCCGAAGGTGAGGGTGGCCAGGGTTGCCAGCACCACGCCCGGAGGGAACAGCTCTTCCAGTGCCTTGCGCAGGAGCGTCAGCCCCACCAGCAGTGCCAGCAGCCCGTTGACCGCGGCAGTGGTCTGGTACGGGGTGGAGAAGCCATCCTTGACTGCGCCCGAGAGGTGAGCCCAGGCGTGGGCCAGCAGGAAGGACGGCAGCATCAGCAGGGACTGGCCCGGCGGGAAGCGGTTGATGTAGCGCCCTGTCTCCGGGACGTAGGAGAGGTCCACGTTGGGCGTCCAGTTCTCGCCCCACTCGGCCACCTCCGTCCGCATGGTCAGGTCTTTCTGGATGAAGACGGCGGGCAGGTACAGGTAGTGGCCGTAGCCGTCCGAGTGAATGGGCGGCAGCTCCGTGTTGGAACGGTAGAAGAGCGCCATCGCCACCAGGCCGATGACGCCCACGGCCGGGATGAACAGGCGCAGCAGCAGCGAGATCCAGCGGGGAGGAGGGGGGTGACTTGTCACTTCGGATCTCCAGTTCCGCGGCGGCGCGGGAGCACCAGCGCCAGGAGCCCTACCGCGGTGAGCAGGGAGAGGCTGAGACCCACGTGGAAGCTCAGTGGGTGGTACTCGAACCGGACCCGGTGCACGCCCGTGGGCAGGCGCACGGCGCGCAGCGCGTAGTTGGCCCGGTGGATGGGGACGGGGGCTCCGTTGAGCGTCGCCCTCCAGCCTGGATAGTGGGTGTCGCTGAGCACCAGATAGCTCTCGTCGCAGGCGTTCGCTTCGAGTTCCACGTGGCTGGCGCCTGCTGACAGGAGGCGCGCGTGGCCTTCGCACGGTGGCCGGTCCAGCGGCTCTCCCGTGGCCAGGAAGGCCGTGCGCCGGAAAGGCTGGGAGGCGTCCTGGATCGCCGCGAGGGCTTCCGCGTCTGGCACCACCCGGGCGTGTTGCACCAGGAAGGCCCGGGGCAGCGCTGTGCGAGAGCGCGAGAGGGTGACGCCCTCTTCGAGCTGGTGGACGAGCTCCAGGTCCGGGAACGGCGGGGGCCCCTGGCGGACATAGAAGGTGACGCCCGTCAGATCATAGACGCTGCGCTTCTTCGCGTACTGGAGCAGCTCGCTGTACGCGGGCTCGGGCGCGCCGTAGCCCTCGAGCGCCGGTAGATGTTCCTCAGCGAAGCGGTTGGGGACCAGCCAGTCGATGCTTTGCCGGATGATGGCCCCTGGCTTGGAGGTGGATTGCGGCTCCTCGTCGCCCAGGATGCCTGCGCTGATGCGTCCCTCGAAGGGGCGCGGCAGGTGCGGCTGGAGCGCTGAGGTCCGGGACAGCAGCTCGGCGGGTACGTACTTGGGCACCCCGAGGAAGTAGTGCGCGGCGATCAGCTCCAGGACGGCGAGCGTTCCCAGCGTGTGCCGCACCCGGCGCGGGCGGGCGAAGGTGGACGGCAGCAGGAGGAAGGTGAGGGCCGCCAGCCCCAGGAAGAGCAGGGGCCAGATGGCGCCCGCCTCCGCCATGGCTCGCATGGGCAACAGCCGCACCACGGGGCCGCTGAGCGCCAGCGCCACGCCCAGGCCCACGAAGGCGCCGACCGCCTTGAGCCGCGAGGGGCTCACTCGCCGGGCGAGCCGTCCCAGCGCATCCAGCCCGAAGCCCGACAGCAGCGCGACGCAGAAGGCCGCGCCCACGAAGTACTTCACCGGGTAGCGGAACAGCGAGAACGGCGGAAGCTGCAGGGCCCAGGTGGCCGGTGGGAAGTGCCTCCCGAGGCTCAGCAGCGCCAGCAGGAGGGCTCCGATGGCGAAGGCCCGCGCCCGCCGGGGGCTCGCGAAGGCGCCCAGCAGAGCCAATGCGCAGGGCAGGGTGCCGAGGAACTGGTTGAGGATGAACCACTGATCATGGCCCCAGTAACTGTCGCGCGGCCAGTCCGCGAGCGGCCACGCCGCCGAGAGCAACTGCGGCCAGGACACCGACCAGGTCAGCCGCTGGCTCGCGAAGGCCTCTGCGTCCGTGCGCAGCGAGTTCATCGCGAACTCCGCCGCGGGCAGCAGGGCCACCGCGGCCAGCACCCCCGCTAGCGCCAGCCCCCCCCCCACGGGGAGCACCCCCTCTCCCTTCGGGAGAGGGCCGGGGTGAGGGTTCCG
>DASVVJ010000397.1:0-26398 GCA_036389955.1 Myxococcaceae bacterium | reverse complement strand
AGCTTGGGCATCAACCCCAACTTCCTCGAGAAGACCGACATCCATCTGCACTTTCCCGCGGGCTCCATCCCGAAGGACGGCCCCTCGGCGGGCGTGACCATCCTCACAGCGCTCACCTCGTTGATGACCGGGATCCGCGTCCGCAGCGACACGGCGATGACCGGCGAGGCCACCCTCCGCGGTTTGGTGCTGCCGGTGGGGGGCATCAAAGAGAAGGTGCTGGCGGCGCACCGGGCGGGCATCAAGCGGGTCATCCTGCCCGAGCGGTGCCGCAAGGACCTCATCGACGTGCCGGACCAGGCGCGCAACGAGCTGGAGTTCATCTTCGTCACGCACATGGACGAGGTGCTCAAGGCGGCGCTGGAGTCCTCGCCGTTCAAGGGCACGGCGGGCGCGCCCACGGGTGGCGAGCAGGCCGCGGCGCCGGTGCCGGGTGCGAGCACCGAGCCGGCCCCCGAGATCCGGGCCATGGAGGCCGACCTGCGCAACTGAGCCAGGCTCGGTAGTACAATGAGGCGGGCGGGTTCCCCCAGTGGAGCCCGCCCGTTTTCTTTTGCCCGCTCTCCGAGCACGGGAACACCGGAGGGCGCCCAGGCGTCGGAACCGCCATGCTGAGAATCCCTGGCCTGCTGCTGAGCCTGCTCCTAGTGCTGGGGCTCAGCGGGCGTGTCTCCGCGCAGGAAGTGCCGGCGGTGCCTCCCGAGGCTCCTGCCTGGCCCGCGCTGGGGGCGCGGCTCACGGCACCTCCGCTCAGCGTGCCCAAGGGGTTCCGCAAGAAGCGCATCTACCTGGACCCGGGGCACGGCTACCGGGGGAACACGGGCAACGTGTCCGTCACCTGTGAGAACGAGGCCGACTTCACGCTCCGGGTCACCGAGGATCTGGCCCGCAGGCTGGAGGCCACGGGGCGCTTCCAGGTGCGCCTCAGCCGCAAGGCGGGGAAGCACGTGTCCTACCCCGAGCGGGTGGCGGAGGCGGAGCGCTGGAGCGCGGATGCCTTCGTGAGCCTGCACTCGGACACGCGGGGCGAGGCCACCTGGTGGGAGCCCACGCCCGGCCAGTCCTGCCTGAGGCAGGACAGCGGGCCCGGGTACAGCGTGCTCTGGGCGGACGACACCGCGGAGCCGCTGAAGACGCGCCGGGTGACGCTGGCCCGGGCGCTGTCCCGGCGCATGTCGGAGGCGGGCTTCCCGCCGTACGACGGCGCGGACTACGTGGGCCTGTATGACGGTGACGAGCAGCCGGGTGTCTTCGTGAGCCGTCACGAGCCCGGGCGCCGCATCTACGTGCTTCGCCGCCCGCGAGTGCCCTCGGTCATCATCGAGACGCACCACGCGCTCGACTTCGAAGAGGCGGCCCGCTGGAAGGAGGAGCGGACGCTGGAGGTCTTCGCGGCGGCCGTGGCTCAGGGGCTGGTGGATGCGCTCTCCAGCCCCGCGCCCTCCCCTGCCCTGGCGGGCTCGAAGGCCGGGACTACCGCGCAGAAGCAGTAGCAGCCCTCAGCGCCTGTGCCACCTGGCGCAGATCCGCCTCGAAGTGGGCACGGGCCTCTTCACGGGCCTGCTCGTCCGGCATGCGCAGCAGCGCCGAAGGGTGGAACGTGGCCATCCACCAGGGCGCCCAGGGCGTCTCGAACACCCGGCCCCGGCTGTGGTTGATGCGGAACCCGGAGCCGAGAAACGCCTGAGCCGCAGTGGCTCCCAGGCAGACGATCATCCGGGGCTTCACCGCGGCGACCTCCGCCTCCAGCCAGGCCTTGCACGCCAGCACCTCCCGGCGGTTGGGCGTCTGGTGCAGCCGCCGCTTCTCGTCTCCGGTCCACCCGAAGTGCTTCACGGCGTTGGTCACATAGGTGTCCTCTCGCCGGATGCCCACGCGCGCGAGCACTTCGTCGAAGAGCTGCCCCGCGGGGCCGATGAACGGCCGTCCCTGCCGGTCTTCCAGATCGCCCGGCTGCTCGCCCACGAACATCACCGATGCACCGGGCGGGCCCTCACCAAAGACCGTCTGTGTCGCACGCGCGTGCAGCGGACACGCCTGGCACCCCTTCGCCGCCGCAGCCAGCGTGGGCAGGTCGCGAACCGTGGGCAGCGCGTAGCTCGCCTCGGACACCTCCAGGCGCGGAGTGACCATGGACGCGGTGCGCTCGGGAGCCTGCCGCACCAGGTCGGGAATGAGCCGGGCCTCCGGCAGCGTGGCCCAGTGCTTCCTCGGCATCTCCGCCCGCATCGCCCGGACGTTCAGCCGCGACGGGTTGAAGGTGGAGGCATAGTAGGTGGACCACAGCGCCTCCAGCGCGTCGCCCTCGGGAGCTTCCTGGCGGGACACGCCCTCGCCGAACGTGAGCTGCTCCAGGTCCCAGTGCACACAGGTGTCCGGGGTGAGGATGCTCCAGCGCATGGGCGCGAAGCGCTCCGCGAAGAACGGCGCCACGTGCCGGACAATCAGGTGATCCGGGCGGTGCCAGGCGATGAAGTGCTCCTGCCCGTCCCGCTCCACCCGCCGGAAGCGCACGAAGGCCTTCATCTTGTGCGCGTCGCGCCGCACCGCCTTCTCCATGAGGCGCAGCCGGGATACGTCCACGTCACTGTCCACCTCCAGCAGGTGCCGCTCGCCGTGCGTGAGCCGCCAGAGCACCCGGTAGAGCAGTGCCCACCGCTGCGGATCCCGGTGGCACGCGACCAGCTCCGCCAGGGACAGGAACGCCTTCGGCACGGAGGGGGCTGGCGCAGTGCTCCCCGCCTCTGCCAGGGGTTCCACCGACAGCAGCGAGGCCTGCCGCGCCCGGGCCTCTTCGAACAGCACCTGCTCCGGCGCCTCGCCTCGCGCGAGCAGCGTGCGGGCCACAGCGCGGAACGACTCGAGCTGCGGCTCCACGCTGACGCGGGTCATAGCTCTCCCGTGCGCGCGGCCACCGCGCTGGAGAAGAGCGAGAGCTGCGTCGGGGGCGGACGCACGTGCTCGGCCAGCCGGGGCGAGTCCAGGAGCAACGTGGGCCGGTGATCCTCGGTCACGATGAAGGGCTTTACCCGGGAGACCGGCACCCGGAGCCGGACCAGATCCGCGAGCGTCACCCGGTGCCAGCGCCGGATGCGCAGCAACCGGTCCACGGTGCGCACCCCGAGGCCTGGAACGCGCAACAGCAGCTCCCGGGGCGCACGGTTGACGTCCACCGGGAAGCTGTCGCGCCGGCGCAGCGCCCAGGCCAGCTTGGGATCCATGTCCAGCGGCAGATCGGGCTGCTCGGGCGGGGCCAGCTCGCTCACAGAGAAGCCGTAGAAGCGCATCAGCCAGTCGGCCTGGTAGAGCCGGTGCTCGCGCACGAGCGGCGGGGACTTCGCGGGCAGCCGCACATCCGAACTCGGAATGGGGCTGTAGGCTGAGTAGTACACCCGCCGGAGCCCATAGCGCGTGTAGAGGCTGCTGGCGGTGTCCAGGATGATCGCGTCCGGAGTCGGCGTGGCGCCCACGATCATCTGCGTGCTCTGGCCCGCCGGAGCGAAGCGCGGCGCCTGGGGGCTCTCCTGCCGCTCGGCCTTGGACTGATCCACGCGCTCGCGGATCTCCCGCATCGTCTCGCCCGTCACCGCGAAGCTCTTCTCGGGCGCCAGCTTGCGCAGGTCTCCGTCCGTGGGCAGCTCGATGTTGGCACTCAGCCGGTCCGCGTACCGCCCGGCCTCGTCGAGGAGCTCACGCGAAGCGCCAGGCACCGTCTTGAGGTGGATGTAGCCCTGGAACTGGTGCTGCTCGCGCAGGGTGCGCGCCACCTGGACGAGCTGCTCCATCGTGTAGTCCGGGCTCTTGATGACGCCGGAGCTGAGGAACAGCCCCTCGATGTAGTTGCGCTTGTAGAAGTCGAGCGTGAGCTGGACGACTTCCTCGGGGGTGAAGCGGGCGCGCGGCGTGTCGCTGGAGATGCGGTTGACGCAGTACTGACAGTCGTAGATGCAGAAGTTGGTCAGCAGGATCTTCAGCAGCGACACGCAGCGCCCATCGGGCGTGTAGCTGTGGCAGATGCCCGTGCCCTCCACACTGCCCAGGCCTCCGGGCAGCGTCTTGCGCTTGCCGCCGCTGCTCGCGCACGAGGCGTCGTACTTGGCGGCATCCGCGAGGATCTGCAGCTTCTGGCGCACGTCCATGGAGCGGCCCTCCGAGCAGGGGGCGACCCTCGCCATACGCCCCGGTCAAACAGGGCTTAAACCCGCGATTTCACAGGTGGATTCCCCTGTTTGCCGGTCGAGCCACAGCCGGCGTGCGCCCGCTTGGCCTCACTCTTCCCGGGCGAGCTTGTCCACCGCTTCCTGCAGGTCGGTCATCTCCTCGAAGAACTCATCCGTGGAGGAGGCTGGCACCAGCCGGAAAGACGCGGGCATCAGCGAGCGGGGGAAGCTCAGCACCGTGGTGAAGTCCTCGTTGCCCAGCAGGACCGACGCGTTAATGAGCAGCCCGAAGCCAAGGACCACGGCGCCCACCATGGAGCCCAACCGCCGCGAGTCCCAGCGCGTCACGTAGCGCAGGTGCCAGAACAGGCCCCACCCCATCAGCCCCAAGAAGCAGATCAGCGTGAGCCAGTCGATGGCGGAGCCCAGCGAGAAGCTGAAGCCCAGCACTGTGAGCACGGAAGGCAGGCAGATGGCGGCCATCAGCGCCAGGCTGCCGATCGTCGCATGGGCACGGTAGTGAAACTGCCGGCGCGCGATGCGGCTGGCGATGGACCAACCTCCCGCCCAGAACAAGGCCAGAGCGGCGGGCATCAGCACCGAGATCAGCATATCGCCCCAGTCCGTCCGCTCGTAGCTGAGCAGGTAGGTGCTCAGCGCGGAGGCCGTCATGGCTGCCGCCAGGGCTCCGATGAAGGCCGGGCGCTGCTCGAACAGGCGCTGCTGCGGAGCCACGGGCGCCTCGGCCACCAGCGTGTGCGGCACCTCGTAGGTGCGCCCCCGGAAGCGCAGCACCGTGTCGCCCACCTGGACGCGCGAGTCCTGCGAGAGCGCCAGCTCGACCAGAGGCGCCCAGGGCTCCACCCGGAAGGTGCCGTTCTGGCTGCCCAGGTCGCGCAGCACCACGGAGCCATCCTCGAGGCGCTCCAGGCGCAGGTGCGCCGCGGACACCTTGGGATCATCGAGGATAACGTCGTTGAAGTAGCCACGCCCCACGGTGACGGGGAAGCGATCCAGCCGGTGGCGCGCGTGGACGGCGTCTCCCTCCAGCACCTCCAGGAAGATCACTTCGTCCACGACAGCCCCTCCAGGTAGCGGCGCGCGAGCTTCTGGGCGTTCTCCGGCGAGAAGCCCGCCAACGTGAGGGCGGTCTCCACGCCCTGGGTCCCCGAGGGCAGCGCGGCGGCGCGGAGCACCAGATCGTACAGGCCCGGGAACTTCTTGTAGGCCCGCAGACAGATCGCGGCGCGCAGGGTGAGGCCTCCAGAGTTCACGAACTCCGAGTGGCAGCGGAAGTTCGTCACGTCCTCGCGCGTGGCCTCCACCATGGAGGGATCCTCGGAGAACAACTCGCTGTAGAGCGCGGAGAAGCGCAGCGAGCCCAGCTTCGTGGAGGAGACATGCTGGTGGCCGTAGGACACCATGCCCGTGCGATGCGCGGAGGAGACGTAGATGTCCGCCTCCGAGGAGCACTGGTAGCGGATGAGCGAATAGGGCCGCTCCGGCTCGTGCGGCGTGTCACCCCAGCACCTGAGGAACGGGAGCCACCGCCCGGGGACCTGGTAGGAGCCCAAGGGCTGCTGGGGCAGCGGCGTCGCGAACAGGCGCTCGGTGATGAGCTGCTGGTGCTCGAGCAGCTGGGTGCGCACGGTGGCCATCAGCGCCTCGGGCTTCGAGTCCTCCTCCTTGGCCGCCAGCGCCCGCTTCAGCAGCACCCGGGCATGGTCCACGGGCACCAGGAAGCCGACCTGGTTGCCCATGGTGGCCACGTTGACGCCCACCACCCGGCCCTCGCCGGTGAGCGTGGGCCCGCCGCTCATGCCGGGGTTGATGGCGCCGCTGAAGTGGACCCGATCATAGAGAGCATCCTGAACGAGCCCGTTGTAGGTGCCCTCGACGATGGTGATGCCCAGATCGCGCGGGTTGCCCATGGCGAACAGGCGCGTGCCCTGCGGTGGGGGCTGCTCCTCGAGCGAGAGGAAGTCCGGCACGGGCTTGTCCATGCGAACGATGGCCAGATCGTGCACCACGTCCACGTCGAGCAGCTTCACCGGCACGGCGTCGAGCCCCTCGCGGACAAGCTCGGCGGTATAGGCCTCCGGGTGCAGCACCAGGTCGGAGACGACGTGGTAGTTGGTGATGGCGTGCCCGTCGGCGCTCACGAAGAAGGCCGAGCCGATGGACGACTTGGCCTTCGAGCCCCGATCGATGATGCGCACCTGCACGACGTGGCGCTTGAGGCGCTCGAACAGCTCGTGCGTGGCGGGCGGCAACGTGGCCACGGGCAGCGGCGGCACCTCCGCGGGCTGAGCGCCGGCAGGGGGAGGCTGCGCTGGCCCTGAGGGTTGAGCAACCGCCGGAGACTGAGCAGGCGCTGGCGCCTGCGCGAGCACGGCAAGGACGAGAAAAGCGAACATGCAGCACGCACAGTAGCGGAGGCGCGCTCCGCCAGGGGGACCATGCGTGTAGCCTTTTTCCCGACCCGCTCTTGCAGTAGGACATGGCTCCATGACCGTCCTCCCGCGCCTGCTGGGTCTCTGCCTCGTTGTGCTCACCCTCCCCGCTTTTGCCGCCACGGATCCGCTGGCCCAGGGCACAGAGGACCATGAGGCCCAGATCATCGGCTGGTCCGCAGACGAGCGGCGCTTCGCGGTGCGGCTCTATGTGCGCGAGGCCGCCCACCTCGAGCGCAAGGACGGTGAGATCGCCGCCTGCGAGGGGTACCTGACGCATGAGGAGCACCCCCTGCGCGGAGGCATGGTGCTGCTGGCGTACGAGCGGAGCCGGCTGCTCTCCAGCTTCACCATCTACGACAGCAACAAGTGCACGCCCCCGGACGTGTTCAAGAAGCGGTTCGATGACGCGATGAAGAAGCTGAGCGGGCTCGGCATCAACCTGAGCACCCCCGGGCAGCACATCATCCCGGTGTTCAATGGCCCCAAGGCCAACGTGAGCCAGGGTCCCCAGGGCCCCTACTCGCTCGAGTACGAGAAGCGCCTGCAGACCCCGGTGGTCAACGCCAAGACGGGCGAGGAGCGTGGCACCGTGGAGCAGGACGTCTACGTGCGCAAGGGCGACACGCGGCAGAAGGTGCTCACGCGCAAGTCCTCCTACGCCTACTCCACCCGGATGAACGGGTATTGGGAGCCGGGACTGGGCCAGGTATCCGTCTCCCCATCGGGAAAGACGATCGTGGTGTTCGGCCATGAGATCGTGGGAAGCCTGGCCAAGCGCCGCAAGTCGCTGCGCCTGCTGGGAGTGCTGAGCTGGTCCGGCGACACGCTCAAGCCTCTATAGGCCCGCGGAGCCGGGGGACCCCGGGGCACCGTTCTTGTACCTGGGCCTCGTTCCGGTGTGCCCACCTCGCCTCTGCGAGCCCCACGCACACCCGGGGGAGGAACACCTATGAACCGCGCTTCACACCTGTGGACCTTCGTACGCCGTCCCGGCTGGCGGTTGGTGGTGCCTCTGGCCCTGTTCGCCGCGCTGGTGGGACTCGGCTACACCCTGTGGTCTCCCGGAGCAGAGGTGACCGACGGCCGGCATGACCTGGGCCGCAACGGCATGTGGCTGCAGCACGGCTGGATGAGCGACGACGCCTGGTTCGAGCGCAATCAGAAGAAGGACCGCATCCCTCAGTTCCGGGACCCGGCGCGCATCGCGGAGCTGGCGCAGCGGCTGCGCGAACACCACATCACCGACGTGTTCACCCACATGGCTCCGGCGACACTCGAGGGGCGGCTACCTCCGATCGACGCGGAGCAGACCGAGCGCTTCCTCCAGGGCATGGAAGGGTTCCGGGTGATGCCGTGGATCGGCGGTGCGCTCAACGACCACTGCTTCCCGAAGATCCCCGGGTGGCGCGCGGCCTTCGCGCGTTCCGTCCAGGAGCTGCTCCAGGCCCACCCGCGCCTGAGCGGCGTGCACCTCAACATCGAGCCCTGGCCCAGCGGGCACCCGGAGCTGCTCTTGCTGCTGGAGGAGATCCGCGCGGTGATGCCTCCGGGCAAGCTGCTCTCGGTGGCGGCCTACCCGCCGCCCACGCGCTGGCACCCCTACCCCGAGGTGCACTGGGAGGCGGACTACTACCGCGAGGTCTCCCGGCGGACCGATCAGCTCGCGGTGATGATGTACGACACCGCGCTGCGCCGGAAGAAGGTCTACACGTGGCTCATGGCCGAGTGGACGCAGGAGATCCTCGCCGCGTCCGGCACCACGCCCGTGCTCCTGGGCCTGCCCGCCTACGAGGACGAGGGCGTGGGCTACCACCACCCCGAGGTGGAGAACCTCCGGGGAGGCCTACCGGGAATCCACGCGGGCCTGGCCTCCGGAGGAGTGCCCGCGAACTACCAGGGCGTGGCGCTCTACTCCGACTGGGTGATGGACGACGGGGAGTGGCGGCACTTCCGCGAGCACTTCCTCAAGCCCACCGCGGCGAGATAGTTAGCTGTTCCCAGGAGGACCGTGCCATGGCGCCACCGACCTACGAGACCGTGGATGGCTCAACCCCTGAGATCACTCCGCTGGCGGCGGAGCACGGAAAGCGGCTGCCCCTGTCCGCCTTCACCCTGCTGGCCGGCGGGGACGTGTTCGAGGCGCGCAACGGCAAGGCGCCCCCGGACGGGCCCGCCCGCGCCCGCGCCTACTTCAAGGCCAAGGTGACGATGGTGCCCCACGGCGCGCCGCCCGAGCAGCTTCAGCGCGTCGAGAGCGACATCGTCCGGCAGCTCTCGGGCAACCTCCAGCTCATCGGGCGCATGGAGGCCTCGCGGCCGGTGTCGATCGATCTCATCCCCCCGGGCCAGTCCATGGCGCGTTACGGCTACCCGCGCTCGGTGTCTCCGCAGGCGGCGGGGCTGTTCTGGGATCACCCCGACTGGGAACGGGCACGCATCGCCCTGTGTCAGGACAAGCTGGGCTCGGAGCCTCACCTCGTCTTCCACGAGGTGGCGCACGCCATCCAGGGGCTGGCCTTCACCCAGGAGGAGAACGACCTCGTCTACCGGACCATGCTGCGCACCTACCGCAGCCGCGCCATGGTGGACGAGGTGTTCGCCCTCTACAGCGAACGGGAGTTCATTCCCTCGGTCACCGCCCACGACCTGCGCGCCCCCGGGGTGTACGGCATGGCGCGCCAGCGCTGGAACGAGGAGCACCTGTTCACCCGCTTCGTGCGCAACCTCTACTTCCCCTACAAGCCGCTGGCGGGCGGGGCCTCGGGCAACATGGCCTCATCCTTCGAGGGCTGAGCGAGCAAGCAGCCATGAGGGCGGCGTCACAGGCCCGCTTTGCGGGGTCTATTGACTGTCCGTCCGTTATAGCGGATATTGTGCTTATCCGTTTTCACGGACAATCGTCCGATAACGAAGAGGCTGTCTTATGAGCGCCGCCGTCATCGACCTCCAGGACTTCCGCAAGAAGCGAGAGACCGAACAGAGTCAGATGCACCGGCCCACCCAGCCGCGTCCGTGGATGCCGGTCTGGGTGTGGGTGGTAGTCTGGCCGGTATGAAGTCGGTACGGGAGAACTCTGGACGTAAGGGCCGCGGAGAGTCGCCGCGCCGCAAGGAAGCCGTGCCCGACGCCAAGGCATCTGCCGCCGAGGCTGCCAGGCCGGCTACCGAGGAGCCTACCTCGAAGTCATCCCCTGCCACGCCTCCCGCCGAAGGCGACGAGGCGTGGGCTTACGAGGTAGCGCACCCGGATGCGGACCAGGACATGGCGCCCGTGGTGGGCAAGAACCTGCGCCGGCTTCGCATGCAGCGTGGGCTCTCGCTCGAGCGGCTGTCCAAGGCTTCCGGCGTGAGCCGGGCCATGCTCGGGCAGATCGAGCTTGGACAGAGCGCTCCCACCATCAACGTGTTGTGGAAGATCGCCCGCGCGCTGGATCTGCCGTTCTCGGCGCTGATCAGCACCTCGGGCGGCACCGGCACGCGGCTGATGCGCGCCCAGCAGGCCAAGCGGCTCACCTCGCACGATGGGCGCTTCGCCTCGCGGGCGCTGTTCCCCTTCGACGAGCCGCGGCGGGTGGAGTTCTACGAGCTGCTCCTGAAGAGCCAGAGCGAGGAGCGGGCCGATGCGCACCCGCCCGGCACGCTGGAGAACCTGATCGTCACCCGGGGCACGCTGGAGATGGAGATTGGCGCCGAGCGCCACGTGCTGGCTCCGGGAGACGCGATCCTCTTCGAGGCGGACAAGCCCCACGTCTACCGCAACGTGGGGCCGGACGATCTCACCATGTACCTGGTGATGACGTACGCCGAAGAGGTGGGCTGAAAGAGCCCTGAGCTACTTCGACATGCCCATCATCATGGGCATGCCGTTGCACATCATCATCATCGGCGCGCCCATGGCCATCATGCTGCTCATGGCGTCGCAGCACTCCTTCATCATCGCCATGTCCTGACCGTCCATCGGCATCATCTTGCACATCATGCCGTCCTTGGTCATCTCGCACGTCATGCGGCACATCATCGGCGCCATCTGACGCATCATCATCGGCATCATCATCGGCATGCCCATGTTCATGCCGCCCATCATCGGGTTCATGCCCATCATGTTCATGGGCATCATCCCGCCCATCATCATCGGGTTCATGCCCATCATGTTCATGGGCATCATCCCGCCCATCATCGGGTTCATGCCCATGTTCATCATCGGGTTCATGCCCATCATCGGCATGGACTGCTGGGGCATGTTCATCGGCATCGCATTGGCGGTCATCATGGTCGGGCTCCTTGCCGGTGGGGACCGGCGTGAAGAAAGCGCCGCCTAGATAGGGTCGCCCCTTCAGGACGGCGACTGCTCTGCGGGACGAGCCTGCGCTTTCGTCCGAAGCAACGGAGGGTCAACCCACCAGGGCGGAAACTCCGCTGGCTGGGGCGGAGGCCCGTCTGTTCGCACGGACGGAGAGCCACCGGGCTTTCCACCCATGGCTTGATTTGCGGCTTTTGCAGCTTGACCTGATTAAGCGTCCCATGGTCCTCTGCGCGCCATGTTCACTCGCACACACGCCATGTCCTCACGCAGGTTGGGCTCTCTCGGTGGGCTCGCCCTGGTTCTGGTGGGCCTGTTGCTGCCGGTCTCGGCGGCGCACGCACAGGCCTGGTCGCTGACCAAGGCCCAGCGGCAGGCCTACCTCACCTACTACGCGCCCATCGTGTTCAAGCGGGCCAACGCCAATAACGGCAGCCATGGCCGCGACTGGATCACCAACTACAACTTCGACCAGGACAACGACTTCTCGAACAACAAGCTGAACTTCAAGAACATCAACCAGTACATCGATGCGTCACGCAACGGCCCGAGCGGCTACGATCAGTGGCGCATCCGCCCGACGCTCTACACGTCGCTCATCGAGTTCATGGACGGCGGCACGAAGAACCTCGTGCTGATTTATCACATCTACCACGGGCTCGATAAGAACGCGGCGGGCAACTTCCAGCTCCATGACTGGGAGCGCGTGGAGATGCTGGTTCGCAACGTCGTGGGCTCGCCGGGCAGCGGGGAGTACGTGGCGCACGGCATCGTGACGCAGCACAAGCGCAACGTGATCCGGCACTACGGCAACTTCCAGCTCAACTTCATGGACACGCCGACCGGCAAGCACCTGATGATCTGGCAGGCCGAGTGGTCGGACAAGCTGGCGGCGGCGCACGGGCAGGAGCTGCGCTTCGTCGTCGACACGTACGCCTATATCTCGGGCCGGATGTCGACCGCGGGCGCCACCGCCGAGCTGGACATCAATGACGACGACGGCCGGAAGAACGTGCACTACGTCTTCGTGCCCGAGGGGTCGGCCGGAGCGGTGTCGGGGTTCAACGCGCAGACGCTCGCCTACACGACGGCGGACTCACTGGCGATCCGCGTCGACAACGGCACGACCGTC
This sequence comes from Myxococcaceae bacterium, assembly GCA_036389955.1. Taxonomy (GTDB): domain Bacteria; phylum Myxococcota; class Myxococcia; order Myxococcales; family Myxococcaceae; genus DATHBR01. The sequence continues at coordinate 14,351 of DASVVJ010000397.1, read as the reverse complement.
ACCTGGCCCTCGGTGAAGCGCATCACCTATGAGCTGCAGGACCTGGCGGACGTGGTGCCGACGCACTGGCAGTACGGCGGCTACCAGACGCACTGGCTGCCCTCGGAGATCCGGGACTTCCTGATGGAGAGCCCGGTCATCAACGAGGCCGGCCAGGCCGAGACCAGCACGGGCCTGCAGCGCTTCTACGGCAAGACCCGGGACATCGAGGGCGAGGACACCCGCGAGGGCGTCATCGCCAAGAAGTGGTTTTACGGAATCTACGAGCTCAACACCACCGCGGGAGACTGGGGCGGCGGCGGCTCCGATGCCTTCGCGGACAACTCGTGGGCCAGCGCGGTGGCGGACTCCTACGGGCGCACGCGCGCGAGCGCGAGCGGCTACTACGGCTCGCCCTACGCGTACTGGTGGCAGCACGACTACTTCGTCCACTCCGGCGCCGTGAACCCGACCGAAGGCGTGGAGACGGGCTTCTGGCTGCCGGGAGCCTGGTACCTGGAGGCGAACGGCGGCTTCGACGGCCGCTGGGTCCAGCTGTTCGACGACAAGCCCGGCTACGAGCCGGTGCCCCCGCTCAGCATGACGATGATCTTCCCGACCCGGACGTGCACCGACACCTTCAACGTCGGCGCCAGGGCCACGGGCGGCAAGTCGCCCTACAACTTCGTGTGGTTCAATGCCTCCCCCTACACCGCGCCGACCAGCCCCACCAACCACGCCCAGGTCTATATGAACGAGCTGGCCACCGTGACCGTCACGAGCGCCGACGGCCAGTCGCGCACCCAGTCGTTCCGCATCTCGCCCTACTGCAGGCCTGGCGAGTACCTGCCGTAAGCGGGTGAACCGGGGGGCGGCGCGGGTGAACGCCGCCCCCGGGGCTCACTTGGACTCGGCCAGCGCGTAGAGCAGGTCCACGTAGAACTTCTCGATGTCCGCCAGCCCCGCGATGCGCGAACCCTTGGCGGGCTCGATCACCATGTACTCGTCGGGGGCGTGCGCGCCGGAGCCGTGGCCGATGCCCCCGCCCACCATGGGCAGCTTCAGCCGCTGGGTGAACACGTAGTACGGGGCGCTGCCCGCCAGGCGCGGGGACACGCTGGGGGTGATGCCGAACTTCTGGTAGGCGCTGATCGCCGCCTGCACGAGCGGCGCCGTCACCGACGTCTGCGCGGGCGGATAGCCGCTGAGCAGCCGTAGCTGCACGTCGGTGAAGCCCTGGGCGTCCAGGTGCGCGCGGATGAGCCGCACCGCCTCCTCCGGCGTCTGGTCCGGCACCAGCCGCGAGTCCAGCTTCGCCGTCGCCTTGTGGGGCAGGATCGTCTTCATGCCCGGACCGGTGTAGCCGCTGTACATGCCGTCGATGTTGAGCGTCGTGGTGAACAGGTAGCGCAGCAGCGCCTCACGGCCGGTCAGCCCGTCGATCCACTCCTGCACGGCCAGCGACTGCCGCATTCCCGGCTCGCGCAGCACAAACTCGTCCACCATGCCATTCACCAGGCGCTGCTCCTCCTCGGTGGGCGCGCGGATGGCGTCGTGGTAGCCCGGCACCAGAATGGTGTTCCCATCCTTCGAGGTGAGGCTCGCCAGCGCCTGCGTCAGCCGCCACACCGGCGAGTCCGTGATGGCCTTGAGCGAGCCGTGGACCTCCGCCTTCATCGGACCGCCCTGCGCGTTGCCCTGGGCCTCCAGCTCGAAGGACACGATCCCCTTCACCCCGAGGAACATGGAGATGTCCCCCGCGGGCCCCTGGCTGTTGAAGGGGAAGAAGACGCCCGAGGCGCGCTTGAGCCGCTCCTCGTACTTGTCGATCACCTGCGGGTAGTTCGGGGAGCCCAGCTCCTCCTCCCCTTCCGCGACCACCATCAGGTTCACCGGCAGCTTGCCTTGCGTGGCGATGATCGCCTCGAGCGCATTGAGGAAGGCGCGCTCCGGGCCCTTCTGGTTCGTCGCCCCGCGGGCCATGAGCACCTTGCCCAGCGGGTGATCCACCAGCGCTCCGTCGAACGCGCTCACCTGCCAGCCCTCGGGCTCCACCGGCTGCACGTCGTACATCATGTAGACGGCGAGCGTCTTCTCCGCGCCCGCGTCGTAGTACCCCCACACGCCGGGGTGCCCCTTGGTGGGCACCAGCTCCGCTTCCTGGAAACCCAGCTTGCGCAAGTCATCGCGCACCAGCGTGGCCATCTCCTGAATGCCCTGGTTCTGCGCGCTCACCGAGGGCTGGCGCACCCACCGGCGCAGGTTCTCCAGGTGAGGGCCCAGGTTCGCGTCGATATAGGCGTACGTGGCCTCGTGCTTCCCCTGGTAGGCGGGGACCGTGGAGGCGTCGAACTTCTCCTGGGTGGTGAACTCAATGGGGCGCTGGCGCACCTCGGAGGGGGTGGAGGCCGCGCAGCCCGTGAGCGCCGCCGCGGAGAGCAGCACCAGGGCCGAGGAACGACGGAGCATCTTCAATCGGGAGCCGAGCATGGGGCGCGGACCATAATCCGAACCGGCGCCCCTGTCGGCAGCCTGATGCGCTCAGTCTTCCTCGGCCTCCTGGCTCCGGTAGGAGTTCTCCAGCAGGGCCCAGAGGATCTTCACGCCCAGCTTGGGCTGCTCCCGCGACAGCTTCAGCAGGCTGGCGCGGGTGAAGCGCAGGGCCTCGCCCTCGGCCACCGCCCGGCACGCCAGAGGTGCCGGAGCGGTGTTGGCCAGCGCGCGCTCGCCGAAGAAGGTGGGAGCCCCCTGCTCGATGAGCGGGCCACCCTTGGCGAGCTCCACCCGGCCGGAGGTGATGACCCAGAGGGCATCGAGCGGGTCACCCTGCTTGACGAGCTGCTCCCCATCCTGGAACGGGCGCCGCTCTCCGGCATTGAACAGCGTCTTGAGCTCCACCTCGCTCAGGCTGCCGAACAGGTTGGAGGACTTCAGCGCCTCCATCCCCTCCATCATGTAGAGCGGATTGACCGCCAGCTCTGTCCGCTCACTGTCGTCACGCTGCGCCACGTGCCCTCCCGGAAAAATCGAGCCCCCGAAGCTAGAGGGAAGCTCCCCCCGCGTCTACCGCGGAGCCATCTGCTTGAGGATGTTGACCGTCTCCACGGCGGCCGCGGTGGGCAGCAGGGCCGTGTCGGCGATGCCGGAGACGACGCGGGTGATGTTGTGGTCCACCATGCCCTGCTGCGCCCACGTCTCCACGTTGGGCGCGGTGATGTAGACCGAGTAGGCGCGGTGCCCGGAACCGGGCCGCTCGCCAATCACATGGAGAATGGCCCGCCGCGAGTTCCTGTCCCCCAGCGAGCCGAAGAGCGTCTCGCCAATCCGGTAGCCCGCGCGCACGCGGCCCCCCGTGACGACGAGGTGCTCGGGCGCGACCTTGAAGCCGGCGGCCTCCAGCTCCGTGCGCACCCTCTGGAGATACGGGGCCAGGTGCCCCTCGTCCGTGAGCGCCAGGGCGTTGAGGCCGTCGGAGATGACGATCTGCACGTCATACCGGCCCGCGTGGCTGTCGCGCAGGGCGCGCACCCTGGTGAGCGCGTCCGCCGAGAGCAGCTCTCCGGTGGGCGGGTGGAGGATGTAGTCCTCGCGATCCTTCGACTCGGTGGCGACGGCGACCGGCTGCGTGAGCGTCGCCGCGAAGGTGGCGGGCAGCTCCGCGAAGATGCTCGCCTTGGCGTCCTCGTAGAGGAAGCGCACCCGGCTGTCGAGCTGCGGGTTCAGGTCCCACGTGTTGGTGCCGTGGCCCTCGGCGATGAACACGCCGCGCTTGTCGACCTCGGTGATCTGCGCGCGCGCCTCGGCCAGGATGTCCGCGTCCGGGCGGGTGTCGCCCTTCCTGCGGCGGTACTGCAGATACACCCAGGTGGGATCGCCGAAGTGCGGCCCCGGGTTGCCCTGCGCATCCACCACGCCGAGCTGCTGGAAGAACTGCCACATCCGGTCCTCGACCTTGTAGCCGAACTTGTTCCGGATGCGGACGTGGTCCTGGAACGCCGTGGTCAGATAGCTGAGCATCGGGTCGTTCTTGGTCGGCAGCGCCATCAGGTAACCGGGGTTGGCCGGCATGATCTGATCGAGGCACCAGTCCAGATCGTCCAGCGTCACCTCCATGTGCAGCGTGGAGCACACGTCCAGGCCAATCATCAGCCCGTGCAGCTTGCCCATCACGATGTCCTCGAGGCAGCAGCGCACCAGCTGCTCCTTCGAGCGGAACACCTCGGGGCCGATGAAGCCCGCCACGTCATTGAGGTGCACCCAGGGCTGGGCCGGCTTGCCCGCGCCGAGCTGCGCCGCGGCCACCTTCTCCTTGAGCACCCGGGCGAAGCCGTACTTGCGCGATTCGTGCACCACCATGTCGAAGCCGTTGCCGTGGCCGTTGGTGGCGTCAGCGCCCTGCCCCGTCTCGAAGTACAGGCCGTACTGCCCGGTGCGCTTGGCGGCGTGATCCAGCATCTTGGGAATCGTTACGTCGAACGTCTTGTTGGCGCCCTCGGTGCTGCCGAGGCTCTGGAACCACAGCGCCGTGGAGCCCGGGTTGAGCGTCTCCACCTCGGCCTGGATGTCGATGTGGGCCAGCACGCAGTGCGGGAACACCTGCTCCAGCCCGAACGTCACCAGCACGTCCTTGAGCGCCAGATGCACCGCCGCCACCGAGTTCACGTCGCTGGAGACCGGGTTGGTGCCCAGCACCACGTCGCCTACGCCGTAGGCCCAGCCGTCGAACACCTGCCAGCGGATGTCGTCCACGTTGTCCGTGGGCGAGTTGGGCTGGATGCGCGCGCCCAGGTACCCCTTGGCGCCCAGCTTGCTGCCCGGCAGCGGGTTGAAGACCTTGCTGCCCACGGCGATCAGCTCCTCGTTCGTCATCAGCTTGACGACGCAGCCGATCACGTCGCTGCTCAGCCCGCCCATCATGGCCTTGATCTCGGCCTCGCTCTTGTCGAGCAGGAAGCGCTTGAGCTCGCCCATCGTCATCCCCGCCACCTGGGCGGCCTGCGCGGAGTCCACGCCCTGCTCGATCAGCTGGTACAGGCCGTCATCGAAGAACGGGTGGGCGCGCAGCTCGCCGATGGTGGTGTTGGACAGCAGCGTCCGGGCGTTGGTGCGCGAGACCTCGTCCGCGGCGGCCAGCTTGGCGGCTTCGTCTCCCTCCTTGTAGGGATTGGCCGCTCCGACGAGCTGGTTGTAGAGGGTTTGATCAAAGCCCCCGCGCGTCCGCTCCATGTACTCGAAGAGGTCCTCGCCCTGTTTGACCTCGGGGACGTAGACGCCCGCGGGCGGCTCGGTGGGGGGCTTCTTGTCGTCTCCGCACCCCACGGCGAGCGCCGACGCGCCCAGCATCAGCGACGACATGAAGGTGCGCCGACGCATCATCACCGGCTGCCACGGAAGCGCCGTGTTGCCCTGCTTCGAGGTCCGAGGCCGCATGCCCTGCGCACGCGCCTGCGAGTAGTACGTCTTCATGAGAACGCCTCCGGGACAGTGAGGCTCGAATTCTCGCGCTTGGACTGACATCCGCGCAATCCGGGGTTCCCTTTAGTTCGTTTTCGCAGAGTCAATGTCCGGCACCACTGGCCAATTGCGTCCCCAGGTGCTATGAATAGGTGAAGCATTCTGAAGCACAACCGAAGCAAGCGCGGCGCAGGGGTTCCAGGAGGGGGGCATGGCTGTCGACATCGACGAGCTTGCGCAGCGGGCGGGCTTCCCCTCTCGAGACGCGCTGGCCAAGAAGGTGCTGGAACTGTGGGCGGATCCGTCCCAGAGCCACCGGAACATCGGCATCAAGCTGTTGGAGCTGCAGCGCGGCAAGCGCAGCTGGTGGATGAAGCGCTCCAAGGCGGCGGAGGCGCTGGCCACCGCGCTGGAGGTCGACCTGGGCGCCCTGCAGCTGGCGCGGGCAGCGGGCGCCGGACTGTTCAGTTTCGAGGACTTTCCGCAGGCGCGAGGCTTCGACGCGCAGCTGGAGCAGCCGTGCCCCCTGGGCAACGAGGACTGGTTCGAGCCGCTGGGTGACGCGCCGCGGTGGATCCATGCGCCGCTGGGCTCGGGCCGGAGCTTCACCGCTTCGTTCCACCACCTGAAGTACGGGACGAAGCTGGTGCGGGCCGCGACCCTCTCCGAGGCCCTGGCGCAGCTGCCGCGGCCCGAGTCGGTGGTCATCGAGCTGGAGCAGGCCGAGGAGCAGGACAAACTGCTCGAGCACCAGGTGCTCACGTGGAAGGCGCCGGTGCTCGTCATCGCCCCCTTCGCGCCCTGGGCGTTGCGCTACGCACGCACCGCGCAGACGGGCAGCGGCCGGGACACGCCCCACCCCGAGGGGGCCGCGTGGCCCGAGTACCGCTCGTGGCAGCCGCACGCGCAGTGGCGCACGCGGTTCATCGAGTGGCTCTCGCAGCGGGTGGAGCCGGGCGTGCGGTTCAACCCCCGGGAGCTGTGCGCCTGGCTGGATCGCGAGGATCCGGCGGCCCGGTTGTTCACCACGCCGGGGGATCTGCTGCCGCTGTGCGCGTTCGCGCATGAGACGGGCGGCAAGGCCTGGATGCTCAAGGCCCGCCGCGAGTTCACCGAGCAGTGGCTCAAGGACCGCTTCTCGCAGGAGGAGGAGACGCCCTCGCCCCAGGAGCTGTGGCTGCGCTACCAGGGGCAGGAGGCGGTGCGCACGCTGGTGCATCACTGGTTCCAGAGCGGCCTGCCGTGGATGGCGGCGCTGCCCAAGGAGAAGTGGCTGGAGTTCCTGCCCGAGGCGCCGTTCGACCTGACCACCGTGAAGCGGCTGACGGACGCGATGGTGTCGCTGAAGTCGCAGCGGGAGCGGGCCCACAAGCGCGCCGAGCTGATCGCGGCGCTCGGCACCACGCACCGGGAGGATGCGTTCCTGCATCTGGCCTCGGCGCGGTTCTTCCAACCCCACGGCTCCGGGACCTGGAGCTTCCGATTCGCATGGCTGGCCAACCTGATGGCCAAGGAACTCGTCATGGAAGCGCTTCAAGCAAGCCCTCCCGAGCAATGGGGGCACTGGATCGTCGGCCCGGGCCGCTGGGAGGTGATCGACGGCATGCTGGATGAGCTCAAGGAGCGCGAGCTGCTCGACCTGGTGGGGCGTACGGTCACCGGGTTCCGACTGTCCTCGCTGGGCGCGATTGGGGCGGCGGAGGCGCTGTTCGCCGCGGTGGGCCGCCGCCTGCGCACGGAGGGCACGCGCCTGGACGCGGCGAGCATCATGCCGCTGTGGCACCTGCAGCGCACGACGCTGGTGACGAAGATCGACGGTGGCGCGCATGTGCCGCTCACGCGGCCGAGCAGCGCGGCCTGGAAGACTCCGCCGCAGTGGCTGGATGACTGCTGGACCTGGAGCCTGCGGGTGGACGCGGCGCCTTCGCTGGCGCCGGAGCTCGAGTGGCTCTACCCGGGCTGGAGCCGGCCCTCGCTGGGGCGGCTGCCGGGATGGATGAACACGGTGACGCCGACGCCGGCGCTGTTCGCGCTGGCGCCAGAGGTGGTGGCGCGGTGCCAGGGTGACGCGGTCCCGCTGCACCTGCCCTCGTTCCTGTTGCCGGCGTGCTGGCTGGCGGCCGAGGAGCGCGGCTGGGCGCTGGACGTGGAGCACCTGAAGGCATTGTCGCGTGAGCCGCAGGCGCTGGGGCACCTGTTGGATGCGCTGAGCCAGCGTTCTCCGGAGGCTCGGCGGAAGATGGCGGCGCGGTTCTGGCGGCTGTGCCTGACGCCGAAGCCGGATCTCTACACGCAGGAGAAGCCGGACTCGCCGCTGCGGCGGTTCATCGACGAGCACCTGGCGGCGGAGGATCTGCGGGAGACGCTGACGGACGAGCGCCTGCCGGAGCTGGCGGCCAACCTCCAGGGCGTGCCGCCCCGGCTGCGGCACGTGGTGCTCAAGGAGACGCTGACGCGGCGTCCGGACATCCGGGCGAGCACGCTGTTCAAGGAGCGCGATGAGCTGAGCGCGGAGTGCCTGGAGTTGCTGTTGCCGCACCACAAGTCGGCGCGGATCGTGATCCAGTCGCTCTGGAAGCGGTTCCCGCAGCGGGCGATGGAGCTGACCCAGGAGTCGGTGTTCCGCGCGGACGAGCGGACGCAGCACTGGTTCGAGTCGGCACCGCAGGAGACGTACCCGCAGCTGCTCGAGTTGCTGGAGGTCTCCCCGTCCGCGCTGCAACCGTGGGCACAGATGTGGCTGGCGCGGTGGCTGCCGAACGCGGGACCGCTGGCTGACCGTATCCACGCACTGTGGATGCGCAGCGCGCAGGTAGGCGTGAGCGAAGCGCGGATGTAATGGCGTTGCCTCAGACTCAGCCGCTCTGGGTGCTTGCCGTTCTGCTCGGCGGGCAACTGCTGCTCTCCTGTGCGCACGTCGATGATGGAGGTGGAGCGGGCTTCGGCCGGAACAGCGCCGAGGCCCGGATCACCCACCTGATTTCCGAAGGGCAATTCGCGGAGGCAGAGGCGCTCGTCTCTCAATCCGCCTCCTCGAGCCTCATCGAACAGTCAGCCGCAGCCGCCTTCCGTAGACAGATCGCGGATCTCTCGATGAAGCTGGGAGAGATCCCCGCTCGGCTCCAGCGGGTTTCTGGCTTCCCCGCTAAGCTCAAGGATTTCACCCGCCACGACATTCAGAAGATGTACGACGCAGGGGACTTCAGCTTCGCTACGAAGAAGGAGCTTCAGATGGCGCTCAAGCTCTTGAAGGATGTGGCGAAGGACAATTCCCGGCTCCTCCAGAAGTTGTGAGCGAAACCATGCACCTCAGCCCTCACACGTTGCAGCAGATGCTCTCCGAAGCCAGAAACCAGGAATGGGGAAGCCCTCGGCAACTGGAGCTGCTTGCGGAGCTGAGGGCCTGCTGCCCTGCCTTCGTTCCGGGACTGCTGATTTCCAGCAGGGCCATGCTCTCGGGCAAAGAGGACGTCACGGACCCGGCAGCGTTCTTCGATGAAGTGGAACAGGTGCTGAGCCACGCCCTGGACGCATCAGGACGGGAGCCTGGAGCTGTGATCGGCATGGCCCGATTCATGAGCGTTGTTCGCGATTCGCCACAGGCCGCTGAGCCCCTTTATCGGGAAGCTGTGGCGAAAGCGCTCGAGTCCCTTGAGGAGGCATGGGCAGGACTCATCGAAACGTTGGGCGAGCAGGAGAAGACAGAGGAAGCGGCACGCACGGCAGAACTCGCCAACAGGGTGTTCCCTCAGTCGGAGCAGATCTCGGAAGCGCGCAGGTTCGCCAAGATCAGCGACTGATCCGCCGGCGCCGCCACGCCGTGTACGAGGCCACCAGCGCTCCCGCCAGTGCGCCCGCCAGCGCTCCCGCGGCCCGCCGGGACAGGCCTCCGTGCTGCGGCGGCTCCATGCGGAACGTCTCCAGCGACTCACGCACCCGGGGTGCCAGCCCTTCCCACTGCGCCGCCGGCGCGCTCACCGTTACCACCGCGTGCCGCCCCTCCGACGCCAGCCCCGCCACCATCACCGTTCTCACCTGCCCCGCCTCCCGCAGCGTTCCCAACACCTCCACCCTCGGCACCGGCCCGCCCAACCGGTCCACCCGCTCCGGCACCAGCTTCATCCCCAGCTCTTTCTCGAAGTGCCGCACCACCGCCGCCCCGAAGTCGTCCCGCTCCGAGGGGCTCGCCGAGAACGGCCGCTCCACCACCGCCACCAGCATCACCGCCGCCTCCGTCCCCTCCCCGTCCGACAGCGCCGCGGACAGCTGCCGGGGCGCCTCGGCCTCCAGCGCCACCGCGCCTGCCCGTGTCCCCGCGTACGGCTCCTGCCGCACCATCCGAAAACCCGCGGGCGGACGAAAGCTGTAGCCGTCCTTGCGCAGCTCCGAGCCGAGCGCGCCCTGGACCAGCAACAGCCCGGCCATCACCGAGGAAAGAAGCATGCGTTCGCTCAAGGATACCCGTGCGCGGCGCCAGCCCCGCACGGTAATGTCCGCCCGCGATGACCCCTGAAGCCCGGGCCGAGATGCAGGCACGCGCCGAACGCGCCCTGCGGCGCGGAGAGCTCGCCGAGGCCGTGGGCCTCTACGAAGCCCTCGTCCGCGAGCACCCCGAAGACGAAGCGCTCGGCCAGAAGCTCGCCCAGCTGCGTGAGTCGCTCCAGCCCATGGAGCTCCACAGCCCCAAGGCCGCCGCTCCCCGCCCGGAACCCGTCCCGCTCGGCCGCTCTTCTCCCATCCAGGAGGGCGAGCGCCTCTTCGCCATCGGCGACTACGCGGGTGCCGCTGCCGCCTACCGCCGCGCGCTCCAGGAGCGCCCCGACAGCGAACTCATCAAGGAGCGCCTCGTCGAGCTGTACCGGCTGGCCCAGGCCGCCCCGGTGCACTCCCCCACGGACCGGGAGCTGCCCAAGGAGCCCGAGCCCCTGCTCCAGGCCTTGCTCGACAGGGTGGCGTCTCGCCGCCGCCTCAAGCGGGACTGAGGCCCCGGCCCCGCCCTTATAAGGTGTGAAAGCCGGAGTTCCCCCTGCGACGCACCGCGCGATTCGTGCGTTGCACGCCCTGGGGGGGGCTCCTACAATCCCGCCCCGACGCCGCTGTCATAGATACCCCCTACAGCCCTGACAGCCGCGTCCGACTTTTATGCCCCGTTCTCTCCGACTTGGAGTCCTCACCGGCGGCGGTGACTGCCCGGGCCTCAACGCGCTCATCCGTGGACTGGTCAAGCGCGGCGTCCACGAGTTCGGCCACGAGTTCGTGGGCATCGAGAATGGCTACATGGGTCTGGTCGAGCCGGACCTCATCTGCCCCCTCACCATCGAGGACACTCGCGGCATCCTGCCCAAGGGCGGCACCATCCTGGGCACCTCCAACAAGGCCAACCCCTTCCAGTACCCCGTGCGGGAGAACGGCGCCTGGGTGACCAAGGACGTGTCCGACGCCGTCCTGCGCCGCGCCGAGGAGCTGAAGCTCGACGGGCTGGTGGCCATCGGAGGAGATGGCACGCTGACCATCGGCCATCAGCTCTCGCAGAAGGGGCTCAAGGTCGTCGGGTGCCCGAAGACGATCGACAACGATCTGTCCGGCACGGATCAGACGTTCGGCTTCGACACCGCGCGCGCCATCTGCACCGAGGCGATCGATCGGCTGCACTCCACCGCCGAGTCCCATGATCGCGTGATGGTGGTGGAGATCATGGGCCGCCACGCGGGCTTCCTCACGCTGGACAGCGCCATCGCCGGGGGCGCGGACGTCATCCTCATCCCGGAGATCCCCTACTCGGTGGAGTCCATCGTCGCGAAGATCCGGCGGCGGTCCACCCGCAAGCGCAGCTTCTCGATCATCGCCATCGCCGAGGGGGCCTATCCCCAGGGCGGCACGCTGGCGGTGGCGGAGAAGGCCGAGGACATCCGCGGCCGCGGCGTGGTGCGGCTGGGCGGCGCGGGCAAGGTCTGCGCGGATCTGCTGGCCAAGCACATCGAGGCGGAGATCCGCGTCACGGTGCTCGGACACCTGCAGCGCGGCGGCTCGCCCACGGCTGCGGACCGGGTGCTGGCCACCATGTATGGCTGCAAGGTGCTGGACCTGGTGCGCGACGAGCAGTGGGACCACATGGTGGCGCTGCGCAACGGGAAGATCGTCACCGCGTCCCTGAGCGAGTCGCGCAAGGAGCGCCGCGTGGACCCGAACGGAGAGACGGTGCGCTTCGCCAAGAGCATGGGGATCAGCTTCGGGGACTGATCCCGGGAGCACCTGGAGACGCATGACGCTTGTAGGCCGACAGATCGGTCGCTACCGCATCCTCGAGCAACTGGGCTCGGGGGGCATGAGCGTCGTGTACAAAGGGCTCGACACCGCGCTGGATCGCGAGGTGGCGGTGAAGGTGCTGCACCCGCACCTGGCCATGCGGGACGAGTCGCGGCGGCGCCTGGCCCGCGAGGCCAAGGCGGTGGCCCGGCTGCACCACCCCAACATCCTCGAGGTGTTCGACTTCTCCGCGTCGGACGCGCAGAACGCCTACATCGTCACGGAGTACATCCGCGGCCGGACGCTGCGGCAGTACCTGGACGAGGGCGGCCTGGAGCCGCCCGAGCTGGCGGCGATGATCATCCACGAGCTGGCGGCGGCGCTCGCGCACGCGCACGAGGCCGGCGTCATCCACCGGGACCTGAAGCCCGAGAACGTCATGGTCCGCGAGGACGGCGTGCTCAAGCTGATGGACTTCGGCATCGCCAAGCTGCTGGAGACCGAGGAGCGGATGACCATCACCGGCGCGCTGGTGGGCTCTCCAGCCCACATGGCCCCGGAGATCATCGAGGGCCTGGAGGCGAGCCCCGAGGCGGACGTCTTCTCGCTGGGCATCATGCTCTATGCCTTCGTGACGGGCCGGCTGCCCTTCACCGCGTCCAACACGACGGCCACGCTCAAGCGCATCCTCGACGGCTCGTACGAGGATCCTCGCCGGCGCGTGGGAGCGCTCTCGGACGAGCTGGCGGAGATCATCGCCACGTGCCTGCAGCGAGACCGGCACCACCGCTACCCGCACGCGGGCAAGCTGCGCGACGCGCTCGCCGACTACCTCACGGGCCTGGGCTTCCCCCGGGTGAACGAGGAGCTGGCCTCCTTCTTCGCCGATCCGGAGCCGTACAAGAAGACCGCTCGCCAGCGCATCGTGGCCTCGCTGCTGGAGCGCAGCGAGCGCTACCTGGCCGAGAAGCGCACCCCACGCGTGCTGGCCTGTCTCAACCAGGTGCTTGCCCTGGACGGGCAGAACGCCCGCGCCCTGGCGATGCTCGATGGGCTCAACCGCGCCAAGCGCCGCCGGCTGTGGGTGAAGCGCGGCATTCAGGCCGGTGTCACGCTCGCCGCGCTCACCGTGCTCGGCACAGGTGGCTACTTCTTCTTCCGCTCCCGCCCGCTGCCTCCTGGGCCCACGGAGCCGGTTCCCTCCCAGCCCACCCCGAAGCCGCTGGAGCCGGTTCGCGCCCTCGAGCCGACGCCGAAGCCTTCCACTCCGCTCCCCGTGCCGCAGGAGACCACGCGCCCCGGGCCCGGCGAGGTGAGCCCTCCGGACGAGCCCTCCACGGCCCGCAGGCCTCCGGTGAAGCCCGAGCCCGCCCGCCCGGCGAAGGTGCGCGTGTCCATCCTCGTCCGGCCCTATGGCTCCATCCAAGTAGACAACGAGCCCCCCAGCCCTCAGCCGCTGGCCCAGCATGATCTGGAGCTGTCGCCGGGTAGCCACACCGTCACCGTGCGGTGCGAGTGGTGCGAGGACGCCACGGAGACCATCGACGTGGTGCCGGGCTCGGAGAACGTCTTCCGGCTGCGCGCGCAGCTCAAGCCCTCGCGGGTGTCCTTCGACTACCAACCCGCCGAGGCTCAGGTGCGCATCGGGGACACGCTGCGCACGGTGCGCGAGACCCTGGAGCGCCCCTTCGAGGTCAGCTCGTCCCGGGGCCCGGCCAGCTTCCAGCACCGCGTGGAGTACGAGGTGAGCTACCCGGGCTACCGGACCGAGAAGCGCGTGGTGATGGTTGAACCGGGCAAGCCCATTACCCTGCGCGGGAGCCTCGTCGCCGAATGAGCCGGGGCCTGCCGCTGCTGCTCTGCCTGCTGCTGGCGCTTCTGGCTCCGGGGACGTCGCATGCGCAGGACTCGGACTCGGAGCTGGCCTCCATTCGCGCCGGCTTCGAGTACGGCAAGTACGCCGAGGTGCTCGAACGCGCCAACGCCCGCATCGATCGCGGCAGCCTAAGCGAGGAACAGCTCGCGGACCTGCACGAGCTGGCGGGCCGGGCCGCCTTCAACCTCCAGCGCATGAAGGACGCCGAGCGGCACTTCACCGCGCTGCTGCGGCTGGATCCGGACCGGAGCCTGGACCCGTTCGTGGTGCCGCCGCCCACGGTGGCGTACTTCGAAAAGCTCAAGCAGCAGCTGGACACGGAGCTGGACTTCCTGCGCCAGGAGCGGCGGCTGCGCCAGGAGCGCGCCCGGGTGGAGACCGAGCGGCGGGAGCGCGAGCGCCTGGCCGCCGAGGAGCAGCGCCGCCGATCCGAGGCGCTGGCCCGGCAGGTGACGGTGCGCACGGTGGAGAAGCGCAACTTCCTGTTGAACTTCGTGCCCTTCGGCGCGGGCCAGTTCCAGCAGGGCCGCACCAGCCTGGGCATCCTGTTCGCCGCGGGCGAGGGCGCCCTGGCGGTGACGAGCATCATCGCCTACTTCGCCTACGAGGGCCTGTACGAGACGGGCAGCGTCGAGCTGGATGACGTGCTCACCGAGACGGGCAAGGCCGTCGTCACCGTGCGCTACATCCCTACCAACCGCCTGCGGCAGGCGGACACCTGGCGGCTGTTGAAGATCAGCTCGGCCGCCGGCTTCTACACCCTGTACGCCCTGGGCGTGGCCGACTCGGTGTACCA
>DASVVJ010000396.1:0-7179 GCA_036389955.1 Myxococcaceae bacterium | reverse complement strand
GGAGAACGACCACTTCGCGGTGGAGCTGGGGGCGCCGCTGCGCTTCCGGTTGCTGGACAAGGATCCCAAGCAGGCCGAGAACGACTACGGCCCGCGCCTGCGCCGCGAGGACTGGGACACGATGAGCGACTACGGGCAGGTGCTGCGCGAGCTGCGCATCGGCCAGGAGGAGGACGCCTTCTATCTGGTGGCCGGCCCGCTCTCCGTCTTCACCCTGGGCGAGGGGCACCTGGTGGACCGCTACGACAACCAGCTCTCGCCCGACTACCACCCGGTGGGTGCGGTGGCGACGATCAACGTGGGCCCCACCCGCGTGCAGGTGGCGGCCAGCGATGTGCTCAGCCCGCGCCTGTTCGCCGCGGAACTCCGGCTGGACATTGGACGGCTCGTCTCCACGGACGAGACGCGCTGGGACCGCTTCCACGGCATCGCCAGCCTGGCGCACGACTTCGGCAAGGTGGGCGAGGAGAGCACGGACGTCATCTCCGCCGCGCTGGTGGGGGGCAGCGTGGCTCTCTATAAAGGTGAGCAGCTGCAGCTCTACGGCCTGGCCGGCGGCGGCACGCGGGTGGACTCGAGCACGGACATTGGCGCCTTTGGCGGCTTCTCCATCCGGGGAACCACGGCGGATGACACCGTCGAGGTCAGCGGCCGGATGGAGGCGCGCTACCAGGGCGGCAACTTCCGCTTCGGCCAGTTCGGGCCCTCGTATGAGCTGTCGCGCTTCTCCGCCACCGGCCTCTCCGAGGATCCGATTTCCGACGAGGTGCTGGAGCGGCACCTGGCGGGCTTCGGTGAGCTGAGGATGACCCTGGGCGGCGGCTCCGAGGAGAAGCTGCGGCTGTCCGCCAGCGCCTCCGGGGAGTACTTCGCCTTTGGCCGCACGGACACGGACCTGGCCCTGGCGATGATGTTCCCCGGTGGGAAGACCATGGCCATCGCGCGGCTGATCATCGTCGGCGTGGGCACCCAGCCGCGCTACTCCGTGCGGACCGAGGTGCGCCACCGGCCCTTCGAGAGCCTCTACTTCTGGGGCTCCGGCAGCACGCTGCACTTCCCTCAAGCGGATGGCACCCTGGTGCGCGGCTTCGCCGCGGGCGCCGGCGTGGGCGTGGACTTCAAGCGCTGAGACTGGCTTGACTACAGCTGTAGTCAGGCGTACCTTCTTCGTGACTACAGTTGTAGTCAGCGAGAAGGGGTCATGAAGAAAGCGGTGGGAGAGCAGGAGCTGGTGGTGCTGCGGTACGTGGCCGAGCACGGGCCCGTCACCGTGGGCGAGGTGGCCGAGCGGCTGGGAGAGCCGCAGGGCCTGGCGCGCTCCACCATTCTCACGGTGATGGAGCGGCTGCGGCAGAAGGGCCACCTGACGCGCAGCAAGGTGGAGGGCGTGTACCAGTACAGCTCACCGGTGCCCGCCTCCGAGCTGCTGCGGGACGTGGTGGGCGAGTTCGTCCAGCGCACGCTCGCCGGCTCACTCTCGCCTTTCGTCACCTACCTGTCCGAGGCGGACGATGTCTCCGAGGAGGAGCTGAAGCAGCTCCAGGACGTCGTGGCCCGGCTCCAGTCCCGGAAGCAGCGGAAGGAGTGAGCGCATGCGCACCGATTGGTTGATGAACCTGGGTTGGGGCCACCCCGCGCTGGAGGGGCTGTGGCGCGCCTCGTGGCAGGGAGCGCTGTGGGCGGGCCTGGTCTGGGCGCTGACCCGCGCGTTGCCGCGCATGCCGTCCGCCCTGCGCGCGGCGCTGTGGTGGCTCGTGTGCCTCAAGTTCGTGCTGTCCCTGGGCGGCATCGAGCCCATCGCGCTCCCGCTGCTGCCCGCGCCCGCGTCTGCTTCCGTCGAGGCCGTGGCTGGCGCGCCCTCGGTCGAGCCTTCGCTTACCGTGGTGACCGTGGCCGCTCCTCGCTCCGTGGATGCGACGGCCCATGAGGTGCCGTGGCGGCAGGTGGGCGTCATCGCGCTGCTGGCCGTGTGGGGACTGGGCATTGCCTGGCAGCTCCGCGGGCATATGAAGGCCTGGAGTGCCGTGCGCCGCCTGCGCCGGCGTGCGCTGCCGCTGCGTCACGCGCAGGTGGAGGAGACGCTGCGCGAGCTGGCCTCCGACGCGGGCCTGAGGCGGGTGCCCCAGTTGCTCGTCTCCGAGGAGGTGGCGAGCCCGCTGGCCACGGGGCTGCTCTCCATGGTGGTGGTGCTGCCCGCCAAGGCCCTGCGTCGCCTGGATATGGAAGCGCTGCGCATGGCGCTGGCGCATGAGCTGGCCCACTTTCAGCGCAGGGACCTGTGGCTGGGCTGGGTGCCGGCGCTCGCGGAGACGGTGCTCTTCTTCCACCCGCTCGTGCGCAAGGCCGCCCACGAGTACGTGCTGGCGCGTGAGGAGGCCTGTGACGCCGAGGCCCTGCGCCTCACCGGTGCCGAGCCCGGCGACTACGGGCAGCTGCTGCTCGCCTTCGGTGTCACCCGCGCCCACGGCACTGCCGCCGCGCTCGGCGCTTCCGCTCACGTTCACGCGTTGCACAGGAGGTTGACCATGCTGGAGCACGTTGACGTTTCGTCACCCAGGGGCCGGACTTCGCTGCGAGTGGCCCTCTGCGCCGTGGGCTTCGTGGCTCTGGTGCCCTTCCAGGTCGTGGCCCGCGAGCCCGCCGCGCCAGCGGCTCCCGCCCAGGCCAGCGCCACGCCCGCAGGGGCACCCGCGCCTGCCGTAGCAGCCGCACCTGCCGCTGCAGCCGCGCCTGCCGTAGCAGCCGCGCCCGCTCCGAAGACAGCGACGAAGGCCGTGGCCCCAACGGCTCCGGTCGCTCCGGTCGCTCCCATCGCTCCGAAGCTGGCGATGGCGGCCCCGCAGCCGCCCAGGCCCGTCACGCCGCCGACGCCTCCTTCTCCGCCGATGTTGGCCATGGCGGACCGGGATGACGACGATGACGATGACTTGGACAACTTCGTCCTCGTGAGCGGCAATCAGGTGACGATGGCGGGCTCCACGGATGATTTTCGCATGGCCAAGGCGCTGCGTGCCGAGGGCAAGGACGTGCTCTTCGTGCGCCGGGACGACAAGGCCTATGTCATCCGCGATCCGAAGACGCTCGAGCAGGTGCGCGCCGCCTTCGAGCCGCAGACGAAGCTGGGCGAGCAGCAGGCGGCGCTCGGCAGCAAGCAGGCCGCGCTGGGGGTGCAGCAGGCCGAGTTCGGCAGCAAGCAGGCCGCGCTGGGCATGAAGCAGGCCGAGCTGGGCTTGAAGCAGGCCGACCTCAGCCTGAAGATTGCCCGCGCCTCCATGAATGGCGACGAGGCCGAGCGGGAGCGCCACGAGAAGGAGCTGCAGAAGAACGAGCGGGCCATCGATGCGGAGATGGAGGCGCTCAGCGAGCAGCAGGAGGCGCTCGGCCGGGAGCAGGAGAAGCTGGGCGAGCAGCAGGAGGCGCTCGGCCGGGAGCAGGAGAAGCTGGGCCGGGAGCAAGAGCGGCTGTCCCGCGAGGCGCGCAAGAAGGCGGACGCGGTCATCGACGAGGCGGTGAAGAAGGGCCTCGCCGAGCCGGTGAAGGACTGAGCCACCGTCTGTCCGCCCACGCCTCACAGGCCTGGGCGGACTTTCGGGGGCGGCCTACTTCGCCGGGCCCTCGACGATGTTGAAGAACGACTTGATGACGCGCTCGCCGGTCACGTCCCAGATGACCACCGAGCCCTGCTTCATGAAGTAGGTGTCTCCGGGCCGGTAGGTGTGCTTCTGGCCTGTCTGGTCCGTGATTGTCACCTCGCCCTCCAGAATGGTGGCGTGCTCGGTGAACGGGAACGTCACCTCGATGCGGCCCCGGGTGGACATGAAGAGGCCCGCCGTCATCCCGTTGGCGCTGAAGTCCACGCGCGCGAAGATCTCCGGCTTGCCCTCCAGCACCTTGCCGCCCAGGCCCTCGGGCGGACCCAGCGAGACGAGCTGTGAGACGTCCCGGATGGGACCGGGGCTGTAGACGATCATCTTCTGCGCGGGACTGCCGGCCGCGGCCGTGCTCGACGTCATGAACTTCCTCCAGGGAGAGACTGACTGAGCGCATGCTAGTGCGTTTTCCCCGGCCAGTTGACGCTTCGTGCCCCGGGCCGATGACGGCCTGGGAGGGCTCGCTTAAGGTGGCGCCGGTTGTTTCCCCTCCGGAGGAGGTTCGCCATGGCGCTCGCCGTTCCCCAGCCCACTGCCTCGCAGACGATGGAGACGCTGGTGCACCGCATCAAGGAGGGCTCGCGCTCCTGGGTGAAGGTGTCCCTCGCGGAGCGCATCGCCCTGCTGGAGGAGCTGCGCCGCGCCTACTCCGGCATCGCCGAGTCCAGCGTCCGCGCCGCCTGCGAGGCCAAGGGCCTGGACCCCGAGAGCTCCACCGCGGGTGAAGAGTGGCTCGCAGGGCCCCTCGTGGTGCTGCGCAACCTGCGCCTGCTCGTCGAGTCCCTCAAAGACATCCAGCGGCACGGGGTGCCCCACATCCCGGCCTCCTGGCTGCGCACGCTGGACAACGGGCAGCTCAGCGCGCGCCTGTACCCGGCCAACCTGTTGGACGCGATGCTGCTGCCCCGCCACGAGGGCGAGGTGCGCTTCCAGCCGGGCGTCACCGCCTCCAACCTGCGCCAGCACCAGGCCTCCTTCTACCGCCGCCCGCACGAGGGCCGGGTGTGCGCCGTGCTGGGCGCGGGCAACGTCAACTCCATTCCCCCGGCCGATTGCCTCTACAAGCTCTTCGTCGAGGGCACCGCGTGCGTGCTCAAGATGAACCCGGTGAATGCCTACCTGGGGCCTTTCCTGGAGCAGGCGTTCGCGCCTCTGGCCCGGCGCAACGTGTTCGCCGTCGTCTACGGCGGTGCCGAGGAGGGCGCGGCGCTGGTGGGGCACCCGGACGTGGACGAGGTGCACATCACCGGCAGCGACAAGACGCATGACGCGCTGGTGTGGGGGTCTCCGGGGCCCGAGTCCGAGGCCCGCCGCGCGCGCAACGAGCCGCTGCTGCGCAAGGCCATCACCAGCGAGCTGGGCAACATCTCCCCCGTCATCATCGTGCCGGGGCCCTACAGCGACGGCGAGGTGAACTTCCAGGCCCAGAGCATCGCCGGCATGGTGGCCAACAACGCCTCCTTCAACTGCAACTCGGCCAAGCTGCTGGTGCAGCCGCGCGCCTTCAGCCGGCGCGGGCAGCTGGTGGACGCGGTGCAGGCTTCGCTCGGCAAGTCCCCGGTGCGCCGGGCCTGGTACCCGGGCGCCGAGCAGCGCTGGAAGCAGTTCACCGAGGGCCGCAAGGGCCTGCGCCTGGTGGGCACGCCGGGGCAGGGCGAGCTGGCCTTCGCTCTGGTGCCGGACGTGGACGCCTCGCAGCTGCAGGACCGCGTCTTCCGCCAGGAGCCCTGGTGCACCGTGCTCTCCGAGACGGGGCTGGACGGTGGGGATGACCCGGTGGCCTTCCTGGAGAAGGCGGTGCCCTTCGTCAACGAGCAGGTGTGGGGCACCCTGTGCGCCACCCTCATCGTGCACCCCCAGTCTCTTAAGGATCCGGCGGTGAATGCCGCGGTGGAGAAGGCCATTCGCGAGCTGCGCTATGGCGCCGTGGCGGTGAACACCTGGCCCGCCGCCGTCTTCGCCCTGGGCAGCCTGCCCTGGGGTGGGCACCCCTCCGTCACCGCGCAGAACATCCAGAGCGGCCTGGGCTGGGTCCACAACACCTATATGTTGGAGGACATCGAGAAGGTGGTGCTGCGCGCTCCGCTCACCAGCTTCCCGCCGTCGCCCTGGGTCCCGGGACACCGGGGGGTGCGCACCCTGGCGCGCAGGCTGGCGGACTTCGAGATGGGGCCCTCCTGGCTGAAGGTTCCGGGCATCGCCGCCGCCGCCATGCGCGTCTGACGGCCGGAAATTCCGCAGAACCGGCGGTGAAGGGGTATGGTCTGGGGCGGACTCCCCATTGGGTGGGGAGCGTGGCACCGTCGATGAAGAGGGGATGAGGATGCCCGCAGCCCGCGGCCGCCAGCGTCGCTCTCGCGACAAGCGGTCCCCATCGGTGAAGTCCGAGCGTGAAGCGCTGCTCACGCTGCTGCGTGAGGGCAGCATCAGCACGTCCCACGAGCCTGATTCCGAAGGCTTCGTCGGGGCCTGGAGCCTCAACTCGCCGGGCGTCACCCTGACGACGCGCGGGGCGGAGCTGGCGGGCCGCTGCCTGCTGCGCCTGCTGGAGCCCTTCGAGGGGCGTCAGCTCGTGGCCTCCAGCCTGAGCGAAGTGCCGCTGCTCCAGGCGTGTGTGATGCTCTCGCGGGGCAAGTACCACGGGCTGCTCGTCCAGCCGGGGACGGACAGCACCTTCGAGGTCATCGAGGGCCGGGTGGACCCTGCCGAACCCGTGGTCCTCATTCAGGAGTTCCTGTTCGACGGCGGGGTGCAGGAGACGCTCATCGCGTGCCTGTCGCGGGCGGGGCTGTGGGTCGAGGGCGGAGTCTCCCTGGTGCGTGCGGGCTATCTGCAGAGCGCCTCCCGGCTGCGCGCGCTGGGGGTGCCGATGTTCGCGCTCTACAACCTGGACGAGGTCAACCCGGAGCTGCGCGCCGGACAGGAGAAGGCCGACTCGGACCAGGCGCTGCCGTTGGAGTCGTATGCTCCGGGCAAGGTGCCCGAGGGGTTGCGGCCCGCGGAACTTGCCCGCCTCGCCGCTACCACCGTGGTGGGGACGCGAAAGCTTCTTCGTCCCCCGCGCCGCGTGACGGGGCAGTTCGCCGCTGCTGGGGGCCTGCGGGTCCGCGTGCAGCCGAAGGACGGAGCCGGCCCGAGCGAGTACGGGTTCTGGTACTACCCCGGTGAGAAGGCGCCCTCGCTGCCGGTAGCGTTGACGCGGGCGGCGTCCATGGCCGGACTGCATTTCGCACAGTCACACGCGGAGCCGCTCGCGGCCCTGGAACAGAGCACGGTCACCGTGAGGTTCTTCTCCGCGCTCGAGCCGTGTGAGGTGGGCCAGCTCGACCCCGAGCGCTACGGCATCGTGGTGCGCAGCCGTGTGCGGCCGGACGCAGCGGGCGAGGCGTTGCCTGGAATGCCGGGCATCACCAACGCGTGGCAGCAGTTCGAGCACGCGCGCACGCAGAGCGCCCGGCTGCTGCCGGATGAGCCCTTCCTCCTGTACCGCTATCAGGTTCAGGAGGCCACCGAGGGCAGTGCACCGGTG
>DASVVJ010000395.1:0-7157 GCA_036389955.1 Myxococcaceae bacterium | reverse complement strand
AAGATACGTTATGTAAACTAGACTAGCGGGCGTTTTCGGGGTTCTTTTCGGCGGAATCAACCGGCCGCCTGGACGTTCTGGTGTCGGCTTTTTCCCTGCTTGACCCGATCCGGAGGTTCCCGCAGAACGCGCGCACTCCCCCGGCTCCCGATAAGGAAACTTCCATGAAGCGTCTGGTCGTCATCGCCGCCTTGTTGGGTGCGGCTCCCGTCTTGGCCGACGAGGGCATGTGGACGTACAACAACTTCCCTTCCGCCAAAGTGAAGGAGAAGTACGGCTTCGAGCCCTCCCAGCCATGGCTCGACAAGGTTCGCTTGTCGTCGGCCCGCCTGGCCGCCGGCTGCTCGGCCAGCTTCGTTTCGCCCAATGGCCTGGTGATGACCAACCACCACTGTGCCCGGGGCTGCATCGAGCAGCTGTCCACTGCGGACAAGGACTACATCGCCCACGGCTTCTACGCGAAAACGGCCGCTGATGAACTCAAGTGCCCCGCGATGGAGATCAACCAGCTCACCTCCATCACCGACGTCACCGAGCGGCTCAACACCGCCACCCAGGGCCTGACCGGCAAGCAGTACAACGCCACCCTCAAGGCCGAGATGTCGAAGATCGAGTCCGAGTGCGCCACCGGCCCCCAGGTGCGCTGTGACGTGGTGACGCTGTACCAGGGCGGCAAGTACAACCTCTACAAGTACCGCCGGTTCCAGGACGTGCGCCTGGTATTCGCCCCCGAGCACGCCATTGCCTTCTTCGGCGGTGATCCGGACAACTTCGAGTTCCCCCGGTACGACCTGGACGTCACCTTCCTGCGCATCTACCAGGACGGTAAGCCGGCCCCGGCCGAGCATTATTTCAAGTGGTCCAAAGCCGGCGTGAAGGAAGGCGAACTGACCTTCATCTCCGGGCACCCGGGAAAGACGTCCCGCGGGCTGACCATCGCAGAGCTCGAGTACCTGCGGGACGTGTCGCTGCCCAAGACGCAGCTGCTCCAGTCCGAGCTGCGCGGCATGCTCACCGAGTTCCAGAAGCGCGGACCCGAGCAGAAGCGCATCTCCACCAACATGCTGTTCAGTGTGGAGAATGCGCTCAAGTCCAGCAAGGGCAAGCACGATGCCCTGCTGGACAAGAAGTTCTTCGCGCAGAAGCTCGCCGCCGAGCGCGAGCTGCGCCAGAAGGTCGAAGCCAACCCCGAGATGAAGAAGAAGTACGGCGCGGCGTGGGACGAGATCGCCAAGGCCCAGGAGCAGCTCAAGCTGGTGCGCAAGGAGCACACCTTCATCGAGGGCACCTACGGCTTCAACTCGCAGCTGTACACCATCGCCAAGCACCTGGTGCGCGCCACCGAGGAGCTGCCCAAGGAGAACGGCCAGCGCCTGCGTGAGTACACCGACGCCAACCAGCCCGCGCTCAAGGCCAACCTGTTCAGCCCGGCGCCCCTGTATCCGGAGTTCGAGATCGCCCGGCTGGAGTTCTCGCTGACCAAGCTGCGCGAGGAGCTGGGTGCCGATCACCCCTTCGTCAAGAAGGTGCTGGGCAAGGAGTCTCCGCTGAAGCTGGCCACCCGCGTGGTGAACGGCAGCCAGCTGCGCGATCTAGCGGTGCGCAAGCAGCTCTTCGAGGGCGGCCATCAGGCGGTGGCGGCCTCGGCGGATCCGATGATTCAGCTGGCGCGACTGGTGGACCCGGACGCCCGCGCGATCCGCAAGAACTACGAGGAGACCATCGAGGCGGTGGTTCGCAAGAACAGCGAGCTGGTGGCCCAGGCGAAGTTCGAGGTGTACGGCACCGGCATCTACCCGGACGCCACCTCCAGCCTGCGCCTGTCCTACGGCGCGGTGAAGGGCTACACGGATGAAGGCAAGCCGGTGGCCCCCATCACCACCATGGCCGGCGCCTACGAACGCCACACCGGCGAGGAGCCGTTCGCCCTGCCCAGAACGTGGCTGGACGCCAAGAACAAGCTGAAGCTCTCCACCCCGATGAACTTCGTCAGCACCAACGACATCATCGGCGGCAACTCCGGCTCGCCCGTCATCAACAAGGACGCGGAGATCGTCGGCCTGGTGTTCGACGGCAACATCTATTCACTCGGCGGCGACTTCGGCTTCGACGAGACGGTCAACCGCGCCGTCTCCGTGCACAGCGACGCCCTGATCGAGTCGCTGCAGAAGGTGTACGGCGCCACCCGCGTGCTCGAGGAGCTGCGCCCGCCCACCAAGCCCGCCTCGGTGAAGGCCAACCCGGCCGGCTGAGCCCCTGGGCTTTGACGCCCTGAGTCAAAGAGGCTGTCCGGACTCGCCCGGGCAGCCTCTTCTCTTTGTAGGATGGGCGGCGAATGAACTGCCCAGCCTGTAAGTCCCCCGCCACCGAGCAGGGCTTCGAGGGGTCGACCGGAGCCCGAGTCCAGCTCGATGTCTGCCACACCTGTCACGGCCTGTGGTTCGACGCCCAGGAGAGCCGCCAGCTCACGTCGAAAGGCGTGCTGCGCCTGTTCCGCGAGCTGCACGGGCACAAGGATCAGCACTACCGCCTCAAAGAGCCGCTGGCGTGTCCCCGTTGCCGCACGGCCCTGGGGCGCACGCACGACATGGCCCGGGGCAACCGCTTCCAGTACTACCGGTGCATGGCCGGGCACGGGCACTTCATCACCTTCTTCCAGTTCCTCCGGGAGAAAGGCATCGTCCGCGGGCTGACGCCCAAGGAGCTCACGGAGCTGAAGAAGCACGTGCAGGCGTTGCAGTGCTCCGACTGTGGCGGCCCCATCTCGCTGGCGAAGGACACCGCCTGCCCCCGGTGCAGCGCCCCGCTGTGCATCCTGGATCCCAAGGCACTGGGCTCGACGCTGGGAGACATCCCCAAGGCGGCCGCGGTGGCCGGCGCCGTGGTGGCTCCCGCGGTGGCCGCGCAGATCCTGATGGACCAGATGCAGATGGACGGCTTCTTCCGGAAGATCGACACCCAGATGCTGCAAGGCGTCTCGTCGCTGCCTCCCTCGAATGATCCGCACACCCGCCAGGTGGTCTCCGACACCACGGAGATGACGGCGGATGCCGTGGAGGTAGCCGCCGAGGTGGTCACCGAAGGCGGACTGGACCTGCTGGATACCGGCGTGGATTTCTTCCTCGACATCGTCAGCGGTATTGGCGAGCTCTTCTGAGTACCCATGCCTACGATCCTGGACAGCCTGCCCTCGCTCTACCGCGACCTCTTCCCCTCGTTCTTCCAGAGCCCGCTTCCCGTGGAGACCAAGGCCACGTGCTCGGCGTGCGCCATGTGCGAGGCCAACAATCCCCTGCCCGTCGAGTCCGTGGACGGGGTGAACCGCTTCTTCCGCCCGGACACCAAGTGCTGCACCTACCACCCTCGCCTGCCCAACTACCTGGTGGGGGCCATTCTGGCGGACGAGGATCCCGCGATGGCCGAGGGCCGCCGCCGCATTCAGGAGAAGATCTCCCGCGGCGTGGCCATGAATCCACAGTGGATCAAGGCACCCGCGCTCTACAACCTCCTCTATAGCAACGCGCGCCAGGCGTTCGGCCGCACCGAGGCCCTGCGCTGCCCCTACTACAAGGCCGAGGGCGGCCTGTGCACCATCTGGCGTTACCGCGAGGCGGTGTGCTCGACGTACTACTGCAAGTACGTGGCGGGCGCCGACGGCCGGAAGTTCTGGATGACCCTCAAGACGTGGCTCACCCTGGCCGAGATCCAGCTCTCGCGCTACGCGGTGCTCCAGCTGCTGCCGGACTACGTGCTGGCGGGCAAGGACAAGACGGACAACGCGAGTGGGCCGCTGACGGTCGAGGACCTGGACGACAAACGCCTGCCCCAGAAGGAGTACGCGGAGCTGTGGGGCAATTGGGCGGGCCGCGAGGCCGAGTTCTACCGCGCCTGCTTCGAGAGCGTGCGCCGGCTCACGGCCGAGGAGTTCGACAACCTGCTGGGGCTCGACGGCATCGTCGAGCAGGCCATCCTCAAGCGGAACCATGAGGCGGCGGTGGCACCCAAGCTGCCCAAGGCGCTCAAGTTCAACCCGAGCACCACGGTGCAATGGCTGCAGGATGGGAGCATCGCCCTGGCCTCGTACAGCGAGTTCGATGCGGTGGCCCTGCCAGGAGCCGCGTACGCGCTGCTGGTGGAGTTCACCGGCAAGGAGTCCGTGGAGGCGGTGCGCAAGCGCCTGCGCGAAGAGAAGCAGGCGGACCTGCACGACGACATCCTGATCGAGCTGTTCCGGCACCGGATCCTGATCGACGCCCCCCTACCGTAGCCAGGGGCTGCTACTGGCTCAGCTCTCGTGGAACGTGGCCACCACCGCGTGGTGGTCCGAGGCGGTGCCCACGTCCACCACCTCGGCGCTCACCAGCCGCTCGGCCATCCGGGGCGAAGCGAGGATGTAGTCCGTGCGGTAGTCGATCACCACGCCTCCCCGGTCCCGCCGCGCCGTCACCCACTGCGCGGGCGTCTGCCGGTGGTAGAGCGCGTCCACCCAGCCGAACCCTTCGAACGTGTCGAGCACCGAGAAGCGCGGAGGGTGGCCGTACTTGTCCGTGCCCGCGGCCCGGAGCTTCTCGGGCAGGTCCGCGGGATAGGGATCCTTCCGGGACAGGGAGTTGAGATCGCCAGCCAGCAGGTACAGCCCCTCGCGGAACGTCACCTCGTCGAGCAGATCGCACAGGTAGCGGGCCTCGACGAGCCGGGCATCCTCATTGTGTGCGTCATAGTGCGTACCGAAGAGCGTCACCGGCTCCCCCGAGTCCAGCTGGCACTGGACCAGGCAGTGGCCGATCTGCCGCGGATCATTGTGAATCTGGATGCTCCGCAGCGGACGGCGGCTGGCGATGACGACGTGGTAGCGGCGGCCACTCCCCCGCGGGCGCGCGGTCCCCAAGTGAATGTGGGCGGCGTCCGCCGGAATCCCCAGGGCCACGGCGACCTGATGTAGGCGATCGCCGGTCTCCCACCATAGACACTCCTGTAGGACGAGCACGTCCGGCCGCACCCGGGCCAGCAGCGCGAGGATCTCCTCGAACCGAGCTTCCCCACCGAAGAGGACGTTGAACGTCATCACCTTCAGAGTCACACCCACCTCTTACCGCCAGAGGCAGGGTGCCTGCACGTACTTGCGCCTGACGCGCCCATTTCGCGGAAAATCAGGTACACCCTTTCCATGAGCAACGACGTGCTGTTCGAGCAACGGGGCCCCGTGGGGCTCATCACCCTCGATCGCCCGCGGGCGCTGAATGCGCTCAGCCTGGAGATGATCCGGGCCATCCGCCCCCAGATGGAGACGTGGGCGAAGACGCCCGTGGTGAGGGCCGTGGTCATCCGCGGTGCGGGCGACAAGGCGTTCTGCGCCGGAGGGGACGTGCGCGCGGTCGCTGCCTCGGTCGGACAGCCGGTATCCGAGGGCCAGGAGCCACTGTCACGCTCGTACTTCCGCGAGGAGTACGCCCTCAACCACCAGATTCACTATTACGAGAAGCCCTACCTGGCGTTCGTGGACGGCATCAGCATGGGCGGAGGGCTGGGGCTGTCGCGGCACGGCTCGCACCGCATCGTCACCGAGCGGCTGGTGTTCTCCATGCCGGAGACGGCGATTGGCTTCTTCCCGGATGTGGGCGGCGGGTGGTTCCTGCCGCGCTTCCCCGGGCAGGTGGGCACGTACCTGGCGCTCACGGGCGCGCGGGGCACGGCGGCGGATGCCATGTGGACCCACTACGGCACGCACTACGTGGAGCACATGCGGCTCGAGAGCCTGCTGGATGCGCTGATGGCGGCGGACTGGACCGAGGCCCCGGCGCACGAGGTGGCGAACCGGGTGGTGGGCTCCTTCGTCTCGGATCCCGGCCCCGCGCCGCTGAAGGCGCACCGGGAGGCCATCGATCGCTGCTTCGCGAAGGACCGGGTGGAGGACATCCTTGCCGCGCTGGCCGCCGAGGGCACCGAGTGGGCCGAGTCCACGCGCGCCACCTTGATGCGCATGTCTCCCACGAGCCTGAAGATGACGCTGCGGCAGCTGCGCAAGTGCCGCTCGATCACCTATGAAGAGATCATCGCCTACGAGTACCGGCTCAGCCAGCGCATGAGCGCGATGCCGGACTTCCGCGAGGGCATCCGCGCCGTGCTGGTGGACAAGGACCACACCCCCCGCTGGAACCCCGCCACCCTGGCCGAGGTCCGCGACGAGGACGTGGAGGCCTGCTTCGCTCCCCTCGAGACCGAGTGGAAGCCCTGAGCGGCCCCTCCCCTACTCCCACTCGATGGTGGCGGGGGGCTTCGAGGAGATGTCGTAGACGACGCGGTTGATGCCGCGCACCTCGTTGGTGATGCGGGTGGAGATGCGCTCCAGCACCTCGAACGGGATGCGCGCCCAGTCGGCCGTCATCCCGTCCACGCTCGTTACCGCGCGCAGCACGCAGGTGGACTCGTAGGTGCGCTCGTCGCCCATCACGCCCACGCTCTGCACCGGTAGCAGCACGGCGAACGCCTGCCACAGCTCCTTATAGAGGCCCGCCTTGCGGATCTCGTCCTGGACGATCTCGTCCGCGCGGCGCACCAGCTCCAGCCGGGTGTCCGTCACCTCGCCGAGCACGCGGATGGCCAGGCCCGGGCCCGGGAACGGCTGCCGGCCCACCATCTCGTCGGGCAGCCCCAGCTCGCGGCCCAGCGCGCGCACCTCGTCCTTGAACAGCTCGCGCAGCGGCTCCACCAGCTTGAGCTTCATCTTTTCGGGCAGGCCGCCCACGTTGTGGTGGCTCTTGATGGTGACCGAGGGGCCCTTGTACGAGACCGAC
Source organism: Myxococcaceae bacterium (assembly GCA_036389955.1). Lineage (GTDB taxonomy): Bacteria > Myxococcota > Myxococcia > Myxococcales > Myxococcaceae > DATHBR01. Next base: position 363 of record DASVVJ010000395.1, on the reverse strand, counting down.
TCGATCACGTCCGGGTAGAGCGTGCCCTGCGCCAGGAACTCCGCGTCCTGCACCTGGCTCGCGGCCTCCTCGAATACGGCGATGAACTCGCGGCCGATGATCTTCCGCTTCTTCTCCGGATCCGTGACGCCCTTGAGCGCATCCAGGAAGCGGGCCCGCGCATCCACCGTCCTCAGCGGCACGTGGAACCGGTCCACGAAGAGCGCCTCCACCTGCGCCCGCTCGCCCTGCCGCAGCAGGCCGTTGTCCACGAAGATGCACTGCAGCCGAGGCCCAATCGCCCGGTGCAGCAGCAGCGCCGCCACCGAGCTGTCCACCCCGCCCGACAGGCCGCAGATGACCCGGCCGTGCTCGCCCACCTGC
>DASVVJ010000394.1:0-7512 GCA_036389955.1 Myxococcaceae bacterium | reverse complement strand
GAAATTCCACGTGGCTGGCAGCACGAATGCCGCTCCTGCCGAGTTTCGCAGAAGCCTCCGCAGCAGGAGTTACCCAAGCCGGAGTAAGACTGGCTTCCGTAGGGCAGGTCAGCACCGTGGCTGTCGTAGAGGGCAACCTCGTCATCAGTCTGGCGCCCACAGCCGTGGCCATGGCGGTGACGGGTAAGGGCGGAGAGGGTGCTTCCGGTGCGGTGAGTAGCGGCACCGGCTTCAATTCCTTCGACGCCTACAAGGATGCAATGGGGTCGGCGGGCGAGAACAAGAACTGGCACCACATCGTCGAACAGACCAGGGGCAACGTTCAGCGTTTTGGCCCTCGAGCTATCCACAATACCGACAACCTGATCATCGTTGAGGAAGAGATCCATTGGCAGATCAGCGGGCTCTATTCGTCCAAGCGGGCCTACTCACAAGGAATGACCGTACGGCAATGGCTGAGCACGCAGTCCTTCGAGGCGCAGCGGGCATTCGGCCTCAAGACCCTCCGTGACTTTGGAGTTATCCCTTGAAGCCGAAGTCCCTATCGAAGGTGTCAACTGAAGATCTGCGGACGATGTACGAGGAGGCTGCGGCGCTACACGGCCAAGCGTCCAAGGAGGGCGCGCACCGGACTGCTAACGCTCAGTACAAGCGGATCATCACGACGTGGAAGGAACTCCGTTCAAGAGGCGAAGCAGGACGGGAGGCGCTCGTGCAGTCAATGGGCAGTAGCAACCCCCATGTCCGCAGCTGGGCTGCATCGCACGTCTTGGAGTTCGACCCTCGATCAGCCGAAGCGGAACTGGAGCGGCTTGCCAACGGGCCGCCGAGCATCGTGCGGCTCGATGCCGAGATGACGCTCAAGGAGTGGAGGGCCGGGAACCTGAAGTTCACGGACAGTTGAGAGACCGGTCATCTGGGGCAGGTGGCGGTCCAGGTAGAAGAGCCGGGCGCCAAGAGAGCGCCATGTCAGGTAGTAGGCTCGGCCCAGGGTACAGAGCGGCCCCGCATCAATAAGGAAGACCCAGCCCCCGGCTTTGGCGGATACTCTGGGCACACACCCTCAAAAATAGAGAGCGCGTCATGGGAACCCTCGATCTGACTGAGCGTGAGCTATCCGCGTACTGGATGCCGTTCACGCACAACCGCTACTTCAAGCAGCACCACGCCCGCCGCGTGCTCGCCAAGGCCGAGGGCGCCTACTACTGGACCACCGAGGGCGAGAAGCTCTTCGACGCACTCTCCGGCCTGTGGTGCTGCGGCCTGGGCCACCGTCACCCGAAGATCGTCGAAGCCGTGAAGCAGCAGCTCGACTCCGTGGACTACAGCCCCGCCTTCCAGATGGGCTACCCGCCCACCTTCAAGCTCGCCGAGCGCATCATCGGCATGGCCCCCAGCGGCATGGGCGCCGTGTTCTTCACCAACTCGGGCTCCGAGGCGGTGGACACCTCGATGAAGATGGCGCTGGCCTACCACCGCCTCAAGGGCGAGGCCTCCCGCACCCGCTTCATCGGCCGCGAGAAGGGCTACCACGGCGTGGGCTTCGGCGGCATCTCCGTGGGCGGCATGGTGGCCAACCGGAAGATGTACGCGTCGGCCATGCTGACCGGCGTCGATCACCTGCCCCATACCCACAACCTCAAGGAGATGGCCTTCAGCAAGGGCGAGCCCACCTGGGGCACGCACCTGGCCAACGAGCTCGAGCGCCTGATCGCCCTCCATGACGCCTCGACCATCGCCGCCGTCATCGTCGAGCCGATGCAGGGCTCCACCGGCGTGGTGGTGCCGCCCAAGGGCTACCTCCAGCGGCTGCGGGAGATCTGCACCAAGCACGGCATCCTGCTGATCTTCGACGAGGTCATCACCGGCTTTGGCCGCATGGGCGCCAACTTCGCCGCCCAGCACTTCGGCGTGGTGCCGGACATGATCACCTTCGCCAAGGGCGTCAACAACGGCACCGTGCCGATGGGTGGAGTCATCGTCCGCAAGGATCTCCAGGACGCCTTCATGACGGGCCCGGAGCACATGGTGGAGTTCTTCCATGGCTACACGTACTCGGGCCATCCGCTGGCGGTGGCGGCGGCGCACGCCACCCTGGACGTGCTCGCCTCCGAGGGCATCACCGAGCGGGTGAAGTCGCTGGTGCCCGTGCTGGAGGACGCGGTGCACGCCCTGAAGGGCGAGCCGAACGTCATCGACATCCGCAACTGCCAGCTGGCGGCGGCGGTGGAGCTGACGCCGATCGACGGCAAGCCGGGCCTGCGCGCGATCAAGGTGTTCGAGGAGGCGCTCAAGCGCGGCGTGCTGTTCCGCTTCACCGGCGACATTATCGCCATGGGTCCGCCGTTCACCTCCACGCCAGAGGAGCTGCGCCGCATGGCCGAGGTGCTCCGCGAGTCGATCCGCGCGGCGGGGTAGGACGTGGGCACAGCCCCCTTCAAGCGCCGCCTGAGCCTGTCGCTGCTGTTCTTCATCGCGGCGCTGGGCTGCACGGCTGCCCTCACCCGGGGGACCTTCACGCGGGGAGAGACGTTCCTCGCCCAGAAGGCTCCCCCGCCGGGCACGCTCGATCGCTCGGGCGGACCGCTGCTGCGGGTGCTGGTCTTCGGTGACTTTGGCTACAGCGGCCGGCAGCAGACGGCCGTGGCGCGCGCCATGGTGGACGAGCACCGGGCGCGCGCCTTCGACTTCGGGCTGATGCTCGGAGACAACCTCTACCCGTGTGGCCCGGACCTGGACCTGTTGGGGGCCAGGGACTGCGCCTTCAACGCGGACGGGAACACCGTGGACCCGGGGTACCAGCCTCCCGGGGATCCTCAGTTCCGTGAACTCGTCCACGGCCCGCTGAGAGAGCTGAGGCTCCCCAACGGAGCGCCGCTGCCCATTCACGCCACGCTGGGCAACCACGACATTGGCTATTCCGCGTCCTGCCTGGGACTGAGCGGCAAGCTGTCGGCCGGTGCCGCCCGGGCCAAGGCCTGTCTCGAGGTGGCGCACCGTGGGCCGGGCTGGTCGATGCCCGGGCGGCACTTCGTGGTGGACACGCCAGCGGCCCGCTTCATCGTCTTCGACTCGAACGCGCTGGCGATTGACGGCTATGCCTTCCCCTTCGAGGCAGAGCTCGCCTTCCTGAAGGAGGCGATCCCCGGCTGCGGCGAGCGCAGGTGCTTCCTGGTCTCGCACCACATGTCCGTCACCGCGGGCACCCACCGGCCAGAGACCCTCACCGAGCGCTACACCGAGCGGGTGCGGCAAATCGAAGAGGCGGGCCGCATCGACGCGTGGCTGGCGGGACACGACCATGACCTGCAGCACGCGCTCACGGCGAAGGGCTATGACGTCTTCGTCTCGGGGAGCTCGGCGAAGACGCGCGCAGAGCAGTTCGGCCCCGTGCCCGCTCCGGGAGCACGGCTGCACTTTGGCGCCACGGCCTGGGGGTTCGCCGTGCTCGAGCTTTTCCCCGCCGGCTGGAGCATGCGGTTCCTCGATGAGCACCGCACCCCGCTCTACTGCTGCGAGGCGAACGGGCCGGGCCCCTGCGCACCGGTCACCTGCCCGTAGACGCAGGATGCCGCTCACAGAACTGCTTGGTGCCCCGCGGGAGTATGCTTCTCCGGGAGAGAACTTCTAACGGGCCTGTTCGTTACCTCTCGACGCCTTTCCTCTCGCAGGGGAATTTCATGCTCGACTTGCTCGCGCCGCGAACCCTCGTGGCGATTCTTGCCCTCGGACTGACTGTCCCGGTCTCCCTCAACCAATATGTCCTCGGTGCCAAAGCGGACACGAACTCACTGGGCGGGCCCAATCGCTACCTGACCTTCGTCAGCACCGACAAGCCGCTCTACCGGCCCGGAGAGCAGGTCATGGCGCGCGGCCTGCTGCTCAAGGCGGATGATCGCAAACCTCACCCGAACAGCTTCAACGCTCAGCTCGAGATTCGCGGGCCCAAGGGTGACGTCGTCACCTCCGCGCTGGTGAACATCCGCGACTCGGTGTGGGGCTACTCGTGGAAGGTGCCTCCCGAGCAGGCGGGTGGTGAGTACACCCTCAAGATTTCCTACCCCTGGACGGGAGATGCTCCCGCAGAGCGCAAGTTCGACGTGCGCGCGTACCGGGCGCCGCGGCTGAAGTCGCAGATCGAATTCCTCCGCGATGGCTACGGCCCCGGTGACACCGTCACCGCCACGCTCGATGTGAAGCGCGCCGAGGGCGGCGTGCCCGAGGGCGCGAAGGTCACCGCCACCGCCGTCGTCGACGGAGCCACCGCGGCCCAGGTGACGGGCAAGGTGAACGAGAAGGGCCTGTGCACGGTCAGCTTCAAGCTGCCGGCGCGGATTGTGCGCGGCGAGGGCTCGCTTGCCTTTGCCATCGAGGACGGCGGCGTGGTGGAGACGGCTGCGAAGACCATCCCCATCCTGCTGCAGACGCTGGACTTGACCATGTACCCGGAGGGAGGAGACCTGGTGGCCGGCCTCCCCGCGCGCGTCTACTTCGAGGCGAAGACCCCGGCCCAGAAGCCCGCGGACCTCGTGGGCGCGGTGATCGACCAGGCCACTGGCCAGGTGGTGGCGCCGGTGCGCTCGGAGCACGAGGGCCGTGGCCGCTTCGAGCTGACTCCGCGCGCGGGGGTGAAGTACGCGCTGCGCATCGACGAACCCTCCGGCATTGAGAAGACCTTTCCCCTGCCCGAGGTGAAGGCTAAAGGCGCCATCCTCCGCACGGCCGAGGACGTGGTGCCGGCGGGCAAGCCCGTCACGCTCTCCGTCTCACTCTCCGGCGTGAGCAAGGCGAAGCTGACGCTGAGCAAGCGCGAGGTGGAGGTCGCCTCGGCGGAGGTGGGCGCGCAGGGCCAGGTGGCGCTGAATCCCAAGGGCGTGGACGGCGTGCTCGTCGCCACGGTGTGGGACCACGACGGCCGCCCCTTGGCGGAGCGGCTGGTGTTCCGCCAGCCCGAGAAGGCGGTGAACATCGAGCTGCGCGCGGACAAGAAGAGCTACGTGCCAGGCGGGACGGTGCAGCTCACGGCGAAGACGACGCAGGACGGCAAGCCCGTGTCCGCGGTGGTGATGCTCACCGTGACGGATGACGCGGTGCTCGAGCTGATCGAAAAGCGCGACCAGACGCCGCAGCTTCCGGTGATGGTGCTGCTGGAGCCCGAGGTGAAGGAGCTGGCTGACGCGCACGTGTACCTGGATGAGAAGAACCCGAAGGCGCGGCTGGCGGTGGACCTGCTGCTGGGCACCCAGGGCTGGCGGCGCTTCGCGTTGGCGGATGCAGTCAGCTTCGTCTCGCGGCACGGCGACCAGGCCCGGCGCGCGTTCGCGGTGCGCGTGCCCACTGCCTACGGAGGCTACGACGACGACTTCGCAGACAACTTCGGCGCTGTGGCAGGGGGAGCCCGGCCACCACCCAGGCCCAAGAGCGCCGTCAAAGGCGCACCGCGAGACATGGTGCCGGGCGCGATGGCCGCGCCCTTTCCGCAGGCAGCCCCGCCCCCTCCCCCACCCGTAGCGCCGCGTCCGGTGATGCAGCCGCCCGTCGCGACCAAGCCCATGCCGGCCAAGCCCATGCCGGAGCCCAACGCCAGCATGGCGGGCGCGGTCCGGGAGGCCGAGCGGGCCCGGCGGGACATGGACGTCCTCGGGGAGGAGCGGAAGAACGAGGCCGTGGCCAAGCGCAAGGCGCCACAGCCAGTGGTCTTCTTCCGCGAGTACGCGCACACGGTGCGGCCGGGCCGCAAGCCGGGAGACCGCGTCGACTTCGCGGAGACGCTTTACTGGAACGCGGGCGTGCGCACCGACGCCAAGACGGGCGAGGTGAAGGTCTCCTTCGGCCTGAATGACTCGGTCACCCGCTTCAAGGCATTTGCCGGGGCGGTGAGCAACGACGGAGCGCTGGGCTCGGCGGTGACGGAGATCGAGTCGGTGCAGCCGTTCTACCTCGAGCCCAAGCTTCCTCTGGAGGTCACCTCGGGCGACGTCATCCAGCTGCCGCTGGCGCTGGTGAACGGCACGGAAGGAGCGCTCAAGGGCGCGCAGGTGAAGCTGGACCTGAAGGGCGACGTGAGGGTGGCGTCCATCGGCGCGGTAGACCTGGCGGCGAAGGAGCGTGCCCGGCGCATCGTCGAGCTGAAGATCGGCCAGGAGTCCAAGCCGGTGGACCTGAAGCTGGCGGCGAGCGCGGGCGACTACCTGGACACGGTGACGCGCACGCTGACCATCAAACCGAATGGCTTCCCCATCTCGGCCTCGTTCGGCGGCATGGTGTCGGCCCGGGCGCCAGCGGTGCACACGGTGACGCTGCCGGCCAACGTGGTGCGCGGCAGCGTGAAGACTTCGGTGCGGGTGTACCCCACGCCGCTGGCGAACATGACGGAGTCGCTGGCGCGGCTGATCCGCGAGCCGTACGGGTGCTTCGAGCAGACGAGTTCGACGACGTACCCGATGACGATGGCGCAGCAGTACTTCCAGTCGCACAGCGGGGTGGATCCGAAGCTGGTGGCCTCGGCGCGCGAGAAGCTGGAGGCGGGGTACAAGCGGCTGATCGGCTTCGAGACGAAGGAGAAGGGCTACGAGTGGTTCGGCGAAAGCCCGGGCCACGAGGCGCTGACGGCGTTCGGGCTGATGCACTTCACGGACATGAAGGAGGTGCGCGAGGTGGACACGGAGATGCTGGCGCGCACGCGGGAGTGGATGCTGCGGCAGCGCGATGGCAAGGGCGGCTTCGAGCGCAAGCGGCGGGCGCTGCACACGTGGATCGAGGACGCGGACACCTCGAACGCGTACATCACCTGGGCGCTGCTGGAGAGCTCGAACAAGCCGGCGGACACGGCGCGCGAGCTGGCCAAGGAGATCGCCTCCGTGAAGGCGGCGGCGGCGAAGAGCCAGAACAGCTACGTGGTGGCGCTCGCGGCGAACGTGCTGGCGCTGGCGAAGGAGACGGGCGAGGCGAAGAAGCTGATGGGGCGGCTGGCCGAAAAGCAGGGCAAGGAGGGCGTGGTGGAGGGCGGCACGCAGTCCATCGTGGGCAGCTCGGGTGAGACGTTGCAGATCGAGACGACGGCGCTCTCGGTGCTGGCCTGGCTGCGCGAGCCCTCGTACGCGGGCAACGTGGAGCGCTCGATGAAGTTCCTCGCCAGCTCGTGTGACGGCGGCCGCTACGGCTCGACGCAGAGCACGGTGCTGGCGCTGAGGGCCATCGTTGCCTACGACAAGATGCGGGCGGCGAAGCGGGCGCCAGGCGCGGTGCGGGTGTACGTGGACGGCCAGCCGGTGGGCAGCGCGGTGAAGTTCGAGGCGTCAACGCAGGAGTCCATCAAGCTGCCGGACGTGGCGGAGCTGCTCAACCCGGGCGAGCGGAAGATCGAGCTGCGGATGGAGGGAGGCTCGGAGCTGCCCTACTCCATCGAGGTCACCTACAACGCACTGGTGCCGGCCAGCTCGAGCGAGACGCAGGTGGCGCTGGAGGTGTCGCTGGCGAAGACGGCGCTCACCGAGGGCGAGCCCACCGAGG
>DASVVJ010000393.1:0-8208 GCA_036389955.1 Myxococcaceae bacterium | reverse complement strand
ACGTTTGATGTTTCAAGGAGTTTTTTGACCGGCTCCTATGCACGCCATACAAAGACCAAGCCGCTTAAGGATGTTGATATATTTTTTGTTCTTGGAAATAAAGAGGCTCGTTGGCGTAATAGGGCTCCGCAGGAACTCTTGGCGGCACTGGGGAAATGCCTTGTCAAAGAGTATGGTAAGGCGGCCGTCCAGCTTGGCAGAAGATGCGTCACGGTAGAATTCGATAAGCGCAATCCCACAGCCGACGAAGAGGGAAAGGTGCTGAGTATCGACGCAGTGCCAGCTTTTGAGCTTGATAGCTGTTACGAAATTCCTGACAGAGTCTTAGAGGAATGGATCAAGAGTGATCCAGAGGCGCATAAAGCGCAGTCTACTAAGAAGAACAAGGAACTCGATGAGCATTGGGTGCCCTTGGTCAAGATGCTCAAGAGGTGGAACCGGTCGGCGGGAAAGCCCATTAAGCCGTCATTCTTGATTGAAGTAATGGCCCATCATCTCGTGGATGGGCCCTTTACGACTTATCCAAGCGAAGTCCGTCGATTCTTTGCTGCGGCTCTTGATGGGATCATGCAGGACTGGGGTGATCCAGCTGCTCTTGGGCCTCCGGTTTCGGACCAGATGACACCTGAGCTGCGACAGACAGCCGCAGATGTGCTGCGGAGCGCAGAGATGAAAGCGGCTCTTGCAACTCGCTTGGAAAAGCAGGGTAAGCAAGGCGAGGCGCTAGTCCTCTGGCGTGAACTCATGGGAAAATATTTCCCAACCAGTTGATGTCCGCGTCCTCATTGTCGTCGAAGTTATAGAAAACAGCGGTGAGGTGGAGAAATGCGAAACATGGACATCCCAATTACTCCCAGAAGCCGCGCGCTCATCCTGCGCTACGAGCATGACCGGCCGGTCATTGAGGCCGCCGCGCGTGACGCCCTGACCCGGAGTGGAGGGGAGGGGGATCGAGACATTCCCGCCGTGGTGCTCCATCCGCATGACCCGGCCAGCGACGTCCGGAAGCTGCGGCCACAGGACTGGGGCTGGGCCTTCGATGAGAACGAGCGGTTCGCCGCCGCGCTCGTCCAGAAAGAGGCGCAGCTGGGAGTGGACCACCTGCCCGTCCACATCTTTGGCTGTGCTCCGCTGGTGCTGATGATGCACCTCGCGGAGTGCCTGCGCCGACGGCCGCTGCGCGTCTATCAGCAGGCGCCGGATGGCACCTGGTCGCTTGGCTATGACAAGGCCCAGGCGCCAACCCCGGGGGACTTTCTGCTGGTGGAGGGACTGCCAGCGGCACGACAGGGGGGGCGCGGGCATGTCGCCCTCATTGTCGAGGTGACCCGTTCCATCCGGGAGAAGGCGCTCGCGGAGCTTCAGGCCCGCTATCCCTCACAGTTGCTGGCCACGGTCTTTCTGCGGCCCGTCTCCGGCGCCTCTCCGGCTTCCGTGAGACAGCCAGGAGACGTCTCCCGGGCGGCGGAGCAGTTCCGCGGTGTGCTCGACACCCTCCATGAGCGCCTGGAGGGTGCCGAGTCCGTGCTGCTCGTCATGGACTGCCCCATCAGCGTCGCCGGAGCGCTGGGCTCGGCCATCAACCTCCAGACGCAGCATCCGATCCGGCTCCACCACTTCAATGCCGAGATACAGCAGTACGTTCCGGTGCACCTGTTGAGTGCCCAGCGCTCCGCCGCAGCCGCCCGCGAGTACACCCGCGAGGAGGAGCGCGAGGCCACCCGGGTGTTGGGGGAGGTTCGCCGCGTTCACCAGGAGTTGGTGGCCTGGCTGAAGGAGCCGGAGCAGCGGGAGCTGGTTGAGCAGATGGATGGAGAGAGCCTCCTGCGCAGCGAGCTGGAGGACGCCCCCGCCATCGGGCCTGCGCCCTTCTTCCGCCACCTGGGAGGAAGGTGGAACTTCGGCGTAGGCCTGCTGCTCAACCTGGGGAACCTGCGCAAGCGGCTGGGCTCCCCGGAAGACTGGAAGGAGTGCGTCCTCCTGTTCCTGGTCCATGAGGTCTTCCACGTCCGCCAGGGCGGGCTGAGCTCGTATAACTACAGCGGCAGCGGGCGTACTGGATTCGTGCTCGAGGCGGTGGACTACGACGCAGATGAGATCGCGATTCAGGTGGCGCTGGCATGGCGCATGGCCAAGCAGGGGGGCGCGGTGAAAGATGCCGGGAGGACACGGACGCTCGAGGCCATCATCTGGAACATGCTGGAGGGCGTGCGGATGTTCGAGCAGGAACGCCCGGTGCGTGACCTGCCCGAGCGCCGGCTGCGGCGCTACCTCATCTGGCTCTTCCATGTCTGCCGGCTGTCTGTCCTGGCCAGAAGAGGGCAATCCGAGGCCAGGCTGGGGCCGGTGACCATCGAGGTTGCCGGCCTCCGGACCTTCCCGGATCCGTATGAGCGCTACTCGCAGCGGCGCGTGCGGCTGTTGGATGCCGGAGACGAGCGCGAGATGCCGGAGCTGGCTGTCTACTTCCAGCGTAGGCTGGTTCGCGAGCAGAACGAGCGGGTCTGGGTGGCGGAACTGCTCGAAGCGCTCAGCCGCTGGGACGAGCAGCCCCGCGAGCAGGCGCAGGAGACCTTACGGCTGCTCTTCGAGCGGTTCTTCGACCGACACCGGGAGCTGATCCGTCCGTAAAGGCGGGGCTTCGAGGTGGACTTCCCGCCTCGCCAGGAGTGCCCGGTGGCTCAGGGATTCGGAGTCGACGCGGGCGGCGGCGGGGGCGCGCTTGGCGTCGCGGGCGGAGTCGGGTTGGCCGGAGCCCAGGCCGGGCCCGAGGCGGGCGCGGCGGCACACGAGTACTCCACCGTCCGCGAGCCAATCAGGAACGGCACCAGCGTGGTGCCCAGAGTCACGCAGGAGGCGCGCTCCTCGGTGCTCTCATCGGCACAGGCGGCCGAGCCCGCCAGTCCGCCCGCGACCGCCAGGCCGATGTTGATGAGGATGTCCGTGCCGCTGAGCTGGCTTTCGGCCGACGACAGGCCGTGCTCGCACTCGCGTCCCGCCGCCTCGGACAGGGGCACCAGCCCACCGATCGTGAACCACTGCCGGTCTGTGTACGTGCGCGAGCGCGTATCCGGCTCGCGATTCGAAAGGATCTTCGTCGTGTAGCAAGCCGTCTGGCTCGCTAGAACCAAAGCCACCGCCAAGGTGCTCCACCGCATCTTCAGCATTTTTGCTCCTGGTGTGAGTAAGGCGGCCCCTTCTTGCCAGAACACGCGGCGGTGGGCACGCGAACTGGCAAGAATTCCCAGGGGTGTTCACCCGCGAGCGAAATGCGCGCGGCGTCAGGCCGCGGTGCGGTCGTGCACCATGCCCAGCAGCCGCCCCTCGGTATTGAGCACCGGCATCTGACTGATCTCCGCGAGGCCTGCTGGGGAGGCCTGACATGCAGGAGGTAAGAATTAATTCGCTCCCCGTCTCTGATGTGCAGGGGGAGCAGCCTCGGGCGGCCATGATGACGGCTTGGGCAGGGGGATGGGTTGGCCCAAGCCTCTCAAGGGGGGATGGCCGCCCGGGGTTGTTGGTTTTCGCGCAGCGCCTGGTCAGGCCGCGGTGCGGTGCAGGTAGTCGATCAGATCGATCTTCGTCACGATGCCGACGATCTTCTCGCCCTCCTTCACCACCGCCACGTTGTCCATCGCGAAGATCTCCCGCAGACGGTTGATGCTCGTCTCCGGCGACACCATGCCCTGCAGCGGGGCCGTGATGCTGTCGATCGTGTCGGTGAACTTCACCTTGTTCGCCACCAGCGCGTTGAGCAGGTCGTACTCGTGCACCATGCCCAGCAGCCGGCCCTCGGTGTTGAGCACCGGCATCTGGCTGATGCCGTGCTGCCGCATCTGCGCCACCACCTGCTCCACCTTGTCGCCCTTACGCGCGGTGAGCACCTCGCGGCGCTTCTCGCCGAGGATGTCCTTCACCGTCCCCACGCCCTTCTCCTCGAGGAAGCCGTTGTCACGCATCCACTCGTCCGAGTGGAACTTGCTGATGTAGACCATGCCCGAGTCCGTCAGCACCGTGACGATTGTCTTGCCCTTGCCCAGCTCCTTGGCCAGCTGCACCGCCACGTGCACCGCCGCTCCCGAGGAGCCGCCCGCGAAGATGCCCTCCTCGCGCGCCAGCCGCCGCGCCGCCACGAAGCTCATCCGGTCATCCACCTGCCGGATGTCGTCCACCACCTTGAAGTCCATCGCGCCGCACAGCATGTCCTCGCCGATGCCCTCGACCTTGTACACGTGCGGGGTGGTCAGCTTGCCCGTCTTGAAGTAGCCCTCGTACACCGAGCCCACCGGATCCACGCCCACGTTCTTCAGGCCGGGGATCTTCTCCTTCAAGAACTTGCCCGCGCCGCTCATCGTGCCGCCGGTGCCCAGGCCCGTCACGAAGTAGTCGAACTTGCCCTCCGTCTGCTCGTAGATCTCCGGGCCGGTGATCTTGTAGTGCGCCTCGATGTTGTCTGGGTTGTGGTACTGGTTGAGCATGAACGCGCCCGGCGTCTCACGGAACAGGCGCTTGGCCGTCTCGTAGTAGCTGCGCGGATCCTCGGCCGGCACGTTCGTCGGCGTCACCACCACCTGCGCGCCCAGCGCCTTCAGGCGGTTGATCTTCTCCAGCGACATCTTGTCCGGCATGGTGAAGATGCACTTGTAGCCCTTCACCGCGGCGGCCAGCGCCACGCCCATGCCCGTGTTGCCCGAGGTGTTCTCCACGATGGTGCCGCCGGGCTTGAGCTTCCCCTCCCGCTCGGCCTTCTCGATGATGTAGAGCGCCATGCGGTCCTTGATGGACGCGCCCGGGTTCATGAACTCGCACTTGACCAGCACCGTCGCGTCGTTCGGCCCGACCAGCTTGTTGAGCTTGACCAGCGGCGTGTGGCCAATGGCCGAGAGGATGTTGTCGTGGATGTCCATCGTGGCTTCCGTAATAGAGGGGTTCAGCGGCGCGTCCTTATATGCCGCCGCTCGTGTTGGGGTCGATAACGACAGGCCCCCCGCGCCGCTCTGGCAGCCACTCCCCTGGTGAGCGGCCTTTCGGGAGCCATCAGCCCCGCTGGGTAGCGCACCGCGTCGCGTAGGCAACAGCCCGCGCGGCTGCCTGCTCGCTGGGCATCTGCTCCTTTGACCCACCCCTATGGGGCCCCCATACTGGCCCGGCTGCCCAACCCTTGGAGATTACTCTCGATGGAACTCGAGGCCGCCCTGCGCGACCAGGTGGGTAAGGCCATTGGCCGCCCCGTTCCCAACGCCCCGATCAAGAAGCTGAAGGGGGATGCAAGCAACCGCTCGTATTACCGCGTCGGCACACCCCCGGACAGCTGGGTGGTGATGGTGATGCCGCTGGATGCGACGAAGAAGAGCGAGGAGGCCACCAAGGGCGAGCCGCCCAAGGAGCTGCCCTTCGTCAACGTGCACCGCTACCTGGACAAGCTCGGGGTACGGGTGCCGCGCATCCTCCGCTACGACGAGCCGGCGGGGATGATGGTGCTGGAGGACCTGACGGACCTGACGTTCGAGGCGGCCCTGGAGGGCGGCAAGCGCCGGGAGGAGCTGTACACGCGAGCCGTGGAGCTCTTGGCGCGCCTGCGCTTCCAGGCCGAGCGCAACCCGGATCCGGAGTGCCTGGCCTTCACCCGCGCCTTCGACGAGGACCTGTACGACTGGGAGCTGCACCACTTCCGCGAGTGGGGCCTGGAGGCCTGGAGCGGCAAGAAGCCCACGGACGCCGAGCGGGCCGAGTTGGACCGCACCTTCCGGGAGATCTCCCGCACGCTGGCGGCGGCGCCGCGCGGCTTCACCCACCGCGACTACCAGAGCCGCAACATCATGGTGAAGGACGGCGAGCTGGTGGTCATCGACTTCCAGGATGCGCTGCAGGGGCCCCGGCAGTACGACCTGGTGGCGCTCTTGCGCGACAGCTACGTGGAGCTGGACCGCGAGTTCGTGGACAAGATGCTCGACAAATACATCGACGCGTTCGCGGCGGCGGGCGGCGAGAAGATCGACCGGGGGCCCTTCAAGGACTTCTTCGACTTGCTCACCATCCAGCGCAAGCTGAAGGACGCGGGGCGCTTCGAGTTCATCAACCGGGTGAAGGGCAACCCGGGCTTCCTGGTGTCGATTCCCGCCTCGCTGCGCTACGTGAAGACGGCGTTCGCGCGGCGGCCGGAGCTGCGCAAGCTGCAGGATCTGATCAGCAAGTACGTCCCCGAGCTTTCCGCGTAAGGCGGCTGCCATGAAGGCGATGATTCTCTGCGCGGGCCTGGGCACGCGCCTGCGTCCGCTGACCGAGCGCTGGCCCAAGCCGGCGCTGCCGTTTCTGGGCCAGCCGCTCTTGCGCTACCACCTGGCGGTGCTGAAGGCGGCAGGCGTCACCGCGGTGGGCATCAACACCCACCACCTGCCCGAGGTGATGGAGTCCACCGCCCGCGTCGAGTGCGAGCTCATGGGGCTGCCGCTGCACGTGGTGCACGAGCCCGTCATTCAGGGCACCGGCGGCGGCATTCGCGGCCTGAGGGACTTCCTGTCCGGGGACGACTTCATCGTCTTCAACGGTGACATCCTCTTCCCGGTGGATCTGCGGCCGGTGGTGGCGGCGCACCGGAGTTCGGGCGCGGCGGCCACCATGGTGCTGATGCCCATGCCGCCCGAGGAGAAGTACGCGGCGGTGGAGATGGATGCGGGGCGGCAGATACGCAAGATCGCCCGGTTTGGGCCGGGCGGTGAGGGGCTGAGCCCGTGGCACTTCACGGGCGTGCACGTCATCTCTCCGCGCGTGTTCGACTTCATGACGCCCCAGGGCCCCGAAGACATCAACCGCGACGTCTACGTGCGGATGATGGAGGCGGGGCTGGCGGTGCGCGGCGAGGTGGTGCAGGGGTACTGGTCGGATCTCGGCACGCCGTCGCGCTACCTGGCCACGGTGCGCGATGTGCTCTTCGGGCAGGTGCCGATGGAGCGGTTCGGAGTGGCCTCTCCCTTCGTCGCTGCGCAGAGAGGCGAGGGGAACTGGTGGGCGCACCCCGAGGCGCGCCTGGGGGCCGCGAAGGTGGCGGGACCGGCGTACTTCGGCGCGGGGGCCTCGCTGGCGGACGGTACGCGCATTGGCTCCGCGGTCTCCGTCGGTCCGGGAGCGCGGGTAGGGGAGGGCGCACGGCTCAACCGGGTGGCCGTCTTCGAGGAGACGGAAGTCGCCGCGGGTGAGGAACTGACGGACGTGCTCGCCTGGAGAACCCACCGGGTGCCCGCCGCCGTCGGTGGCTGAGGCTTCACTGACATGTCAGCCACGCTTCGCTGACATGTCAGGGGGGCGGCTGACGTGTCAGGAGGCCCGGAGGCAGCTGTGTTTCCCAACGCAGGGGCCTTGGTACGCAGCCTGCAATCTCCGATGGTGAAGTGCTTTCACGACCCACATCTACGGAGGTAACCCCCATGGCAACCAGGACCGTCACCATCAAAGGTACCCGCGAGGAGGATATCGAGTACTCGCCCACGGATAAGATCCAACCCAATGACACGGTGACCTTCACCTTGCAGAACCTGGAGGCCTTCACGGTGACGATCTCCTGGGACTCAGGGTGCCCAGTGACGGACTCGAGCAACGTGGGGCTCAATGGCAACAATCTGAATCCCAGTGCCAACCGGACGGTGAGCGACACCGCCGCCGACGGCCAGTACGCCTTCACGGTGACCTTTCAGTCCATCGTCCCGCCGGGTACCGAGGAGGAGCCCGAGGAGCCGGGGCCCACGCACGGTGGCCTCGAGGTCTCGCGCGAGAATTGAGCGCGAAGCTGCGAGAATCCACCGGTACCCCTGGTAGAGAGGAACCGACACATGAGCGTTACGGAGACGGAGAAGGCGATCAGTGGACTGTGGGATCAGCACATGGCGTCCGAGTTTGGAGCCAAGAGCACCGACCAGGCCCTGGCGACGATGACCGCGAACCCTCATGTGAACCTGGTCCCCCTCATGAACGGGGCCGTGGGCCGGGAAGAGCTCGGCGAGTTCTACTCGAAGCACTTCCTGAATCAGATTCCACCGGACATGGAGATGGTCTCCGTGTCGCGGACCGTGGGACAGGGACGGGTGGTGGACGAGATGGTGGCGCGCTTCACGCACTCCATTCAGATGGACTGGCTGCTGCCAGGCCTTCGTCCCACGGGAAAGCGCGTCGAGCTGCCCTTCGTCGTCATCGCGCAGACCGAGGGAGACAAGA
>DASVVJ010000392.1:0-12428 GCA_036389955.1 Myxococcaceae bacterium | reverse complement strand
CGACATTCTCGGGTCCGAGATTTTGGACGAAGGCGCCGACCGCCGGCGCTCGTTCCGCTTCGTCAAGGGTCCGATCTTCGCTCAGCTGCTCATGGCGGACGAGATCAACCGCGCCAGCCCGCGCACGCAATCGGCGCTGTTGCAAGCCATGCAGGAATACCACGTCTCGGTGGGCGGCGAGCGCCACGATTTGCCCAAACCCTTCCACGTGCTCGCGACGCAGAACCCGATCGAGCAGGAGGGCACCTACCCGCTGCCGGAGGCGCAGTTGGACCGCTTCCTCATGCGCGTGCGAGTGGGCTACCCAGAGGCGGACGCGGAGGTGGCCATGCTGCGTGGCTTCCACCAGCGCGAGGGAAAGACTCCCACGGTGGAGCGCGTGCTGGATGTGCCCACCCTGATGGACCTGCAGCAGCGGGCCGCCCGCGTCACGTGTGACGAGTCCATCCTGGCCTACGTGGTGAAGCTGATCCGTGAGACGCGCGGTCACCCGCGGGTGCGCCTGGGAGCCTCGCCCCGCTCGGCACAGGCGGTGCTGGCGGCGGCCAAGGCGCGGGCGGGCCTGCTGGGCAATGACTTCGTCACACCGGATGACGTGAAGGCCGTGGTGCCCAGCGTGCTCAACCACCGCCTGCTGCTGAAGGCCGAGGCCGAGGTGGAGGGCGTCACGCCGGACGACGTGCTGCGGCAGACACTGGAGCAGGTGAAGGTTCCCCGGTGAGCCTGGGCCGCCCCGTTCCCACCGGGCTCGCCGTAACGCTGCTGGCGGCGGCGCTGGTGCCCGCGGCGCTGGCCGTGGCGAGCCCCGCGTTCGGGTGGCTGGCGCTGGCGTTGGATGTGGCGGTGGTGGCGCTGTGCGTGGTGGACTTTCTGCGCGCTCCGCGTGGCTCGGAGGTGGAGGCCCGGCGCGAGGTGGAGCCCATCCTGCGCTCCGGCGTGGACAACGCCGTGCACCTGGAACTCACGTACCGCGGCAGCGCTCCGGTGCGAGGTGAGATCCGGGACGAGAGCCCCGTGGAGGTGGCGGTCCAGGGGCACCGGCAGCCCTTCACCCTGACGCCCGGGCCCCGGCCCACGCGGCTGACGTACACGGTGCGGCCACCGGCCCGGGGGGACTTGAGATTCGGGGATCTTCACGTGCGGTTGATGGGCCCGCTGGGGCTGTGCGCACGGCAGGTGCGCTTGCCCGCGGCCCAGACGGTGAAGGTGTACCCGGACCTCACCGCGCTGACGAAGGAGGCGCTGGAGCTGGCCCGTGCGTCGGATGCTCCGGCCGAGCGCGTCCAGCGCATGCGCGGCGAGGGCCGCGAGTTCGAGTCCCTGCGCGAGTACCGCAACGGGGATGACTACCGCACCATCGACTGGAAGGCCTCGGCGCGGCGGGCGCGCACCATGGTGCGGGTGTACCAGCCCGAGCGGAATCAGCCGGTGCTGCTGCTGCTGGACTGTGGGCGGCACATGGCCGGCAAGGTGGACGGGCGGCGCAAGCTGGACCACGCGGTGGACGCCGCGCTGCGGGTGGCCAAGGTGGGCCTGGACGCGGGGGATCTGGTGGGAGTGCTCGCCTTCGCCAGTGACGTGCGCGCCTACCTGCCGCCGCGCAAAGGACGCGAACACCTGCGGCTGCTCACCGAGACGCTTTACCGCGCCGAGGCGGCGCTTGAGGAGAGCGACTACGGCCGGGCCTACGACTTCGCCTTCGCGCGAAGCTCGCGGCGCTCGATGGTGGTGCTCTTCACGGATCTGGTGGATCCGGATGCCTCAGGCACGTTGGTGACTCGCACGCTCATGCTGCGCCCGCGACACTTGCCCGTGGTGGCCTCGCTGCTGGATGAGGATCTGCAGGCAGCGGCCACCGGTGTGCCGCATACGCCGCAGGACGCCTACACCCGCCAGGCCGCCGCACGGCTGGAGGACGAGTACCGCCGCACGGCGGTGACGCTGCGGGACTCTGGAGTGCTGGTGGTGAGGGCACCGGCGCGCGGATTTGGCGCTGCTGCCATCAACACCTACCTGCACGTGAAAGCCCGCGGACTGCTCTGAGTACCGAAAGAACCGTATGACTTTCACCCGTGACAGGGCTCAGCGCGTATCCCTGCTCCTGGCCGTGCTCATCGTGCTTCTGGGTCTGTCGTCAGGCTGTACGGCAGGACCTCCTTCAAGGGGCTTCGGATTCCCCAGCCAGCGTGGTCACGAACTGAGACTGGACGAGCGGGAGGCCTGGGAGAGTCCTCCTGCTGCCCCTGGGTACTCCTGGGGCGAGCCCACCTCGGAGGAATTGGAGCAAGCACGGCGCACTGAGACGGAACGCACCCTGCGGACTTTGTGGGCCGTGGCAGGCACCACGGATTCGCTGGGTGCTGCGTGGGAATTCCGCTTCTGGTCTCACGACGGCGTACTCACGCTCTTGTCTTTCCGCCGTACCGAAGAGGGCGAGGGTGCCGCAGCTCCCCTCAGCCGAGAACTCTTCCTCAGGCAGCTCTCTCACGAGCTGCCCACCCTTATTGGCTCCCAACCGCGCGAAATCACGCTGGCCCTTGAGCGCGAGGAGGCAGGCTGGAGCACGGATCTCGACACGTCCTCGCGGGAGACACCTCCCGCCCAAGCCCGGACGCTTCCGTCCTTACGTGTCGGCGCCTCGGAGGCGACGCACCGGCAGGTGCTGGAAATCGCACGCCGGCTGGCTCGGTTGATGACCGTGCCTCGGGGCGGCAGCACCCTGCTGGAGGCGGCGGTATCACTCGAAGACTACCGGATCACACACTGGGAGCCTGGAGAGTTGAAGTCGTCGGGTCATGGCCCGGCCCTCGCCGCTCCAGAGGAAGCGGTCGCGGCGCTCGTCATGGCCCTTCTCCCCTTCACTCAGGGTTTGGGCGAACGCACTGTCCGGCTCTCTCTGAAGGGAGAGCACCGGCACGGTGAAGCCCGCCCGCGCTGGTACACGATGGCAGCACGAACGCTGGAGCCCCTGCCTCCACCGCCCGAGGTAGCGGACATCGTTCAGGAGTACCGGCAGCTTCACGAGTACATCATCGTCGAGTTCCAGGAGCAGTCACGCGAGTACGCCGTCATGGCGGCGGGCTTCACGCTGGAGCAGCTCGCCTACAGCCTCGTGGGTGGCCTGGTGCTCAAGGGGGCCACAGTCCTCTTCAGCAAAGTGGCGCCCATCATCACCTCGGTGCTGGCGCGAGGAGGAAGGGGCGCGGTGAGCTGGTTCCGTACCCTTCTGGCACGTGCTCCGAGGCAGGACCGCGAGTTGCTTCGGCAACTCTGGATGAAGGTTGAAACGCAGGGCATCCAGTCGCTCACCGAGGCCGAGAAGCAGCAGTTCCGGGCTCTCATGGGCCGCCTGGAAAAAGTCCTCGAGACACCGCTGGATGACGATGCGAGGAGAACGCTTCGGACCTGGGCACGCAGGGAATACTTCGAGTTGCACAATCCCCAGCTTGCCAAAGCCCTGGGACCCGAGGGCCTCGAGCGCTACCAGGTTCATCACCTGCATCCGATGCAGTACGCGCATCTCTTCCCAACTCTGGACCTCAATGGTAAAGCCAACCTTGTAGGTATTCACTATGACGTCCACCTCAGCATCTCTACGGTCTGGCAATCGTTGGGGCAGGAGTCCGCGCGGATGACCTCCCGCGATGTGACGAAAGTCGTGGAGATCATCAATCGTCACTACAGCCGTTGGTTCCATAAGGCGTACGCCACCGAAGATGCTTTGGCGCTCGACCACGCCAAGCGCGCCGCGCTGAGCGAGGTTGCGAAGCTCAAGACCCTGTTATCCCGCTAGCCCAAGGACACTACGGGATGCCCTCCCACACGCCGCTGCACGGACTCGACCGCCTGATCGCCATCTGCCAGGGGAACTCGCTGCCACTGAAGCTCTCTCCACCCCTGGCCTCTGCTCCGCAGCTGGGCGAATCCGTCATGGGCAAGCCCTTCGACCCTCAGCTCGCGGGCGTCTACCGGAGAGTCGGCGCCGCTAAGTTCGGGCCTTTATCGCTCTATGGCTCTGGCACAGAGGAGTTCGACCTACTCCCTCGAAATGAGTGGGCGAAGGGATATGGCAGCATCTGCTTCGAGGCTGCCCTCATCTTCGGCCAGGAGATGGGCTTCGCCGATTACCTCGCCACCGTCCCCCAGCTCGCTGGCACATCCGGCCTCCAACCTGTCGTCTACATCTGCGCCCATGACGCCGCGGTGTACGCCGTTCCCATCGCCTCCAGCGTCGACCGCTTCTTCGATCTCTACTCCCGGTACCTGGAGCGCATGGTCGCCGACTTCGAGTACATCGAAACGGGCGTGTCGCTGGTCACCTTCCCGTGGAACATGTCGGACCTCATCCGCCACGACGAGCCGCTCATGGAGCAGGTGCGCGCGGGCCGCTTCGACTTCCTCACGAACAGTGAAGAAGGTGCCCGGAAATGGCTGAGAGAACTCCTCAGCCCGCCGTCAAGTCCCTTGTGAAGCTTCCGCTGAACATGTGGGCACCACCGCGTCGCCGGTGAAGAACCGTGCCAATCGCTCCGGAGCCGAATTCTAGGCTTCGGAACAGACCCCCTTTACATGTGGATCGCGCTGCCCAAAATGTCGGCCGCTTCACGCGCACGCCACTGGAGGCGGTGCGTCCGCGAACGGATGGAGATCGGGTCTTGGGTGCGGAGGTCGCGCGAGGTCTGAAGATCGAAGTCGAGGTGTCGGCCGCTGCGGCGGCGACGGTGGCGCGGGCGGAGGCGGATCCTGGCAGGCCCCTCACGCCCTTCCACGAGCGGCTGCTCGCGGAGGAGCTCACCATCCGCAGCGCGGACTCGCACCACCGGCTCGCCGGCGCGCTGTCCGAGGCCAAGGTGGATCTCAACCCCCACCAGGTCGAGGCCGCCATGTTCGCGCTCGACTCGCTGTCGCGCGGCGGCTGCATGCTCGCCGACGAGGTGGGCCTGGGCAAAACCATCGAGGCGGGCCTCACCATCGGCCAGCTCATGGCCGAGGGCAAAACGCGCATCCTCATCCTCGCCCCCGCCACCCTGCGCGCGCAGTGGAACAGCGAGCTGCGCGAGAAGTTCGATCTCGAGTCCGTCATGGTCGATGGCCGCACCGTGCGCGCCACCGGCAACTGCTTCGATCAGCCCTTCCCCGTCATCTGCTCGCACCCGTTCGCCGCCAACAAGGCCGCGCTGGTGGCGGAGATCCCCTGGGACGTGGTGGTCATCGACGAGGCGCACCGCCTGCGCAACGTCTACCGCAACGGCCACAAGACCGGGCAGGCCCTGCGCGCCGCGCTCCACGGCCGCCCCAAGCTGCTGCTCACCGCCACCCCGCTCCAGAATGACCTGATGGAGCTGTTCGGGCTGATGTCGCTGCTGGACGAGCAGATCCTCGGGCCCGAGCACGCCTTCCGCAGCCGCTACCAGGTGGATCCCGATGCCGGCGGGCTCCAGGAAGACGCCGTCACCGAGCTCAAGGAGCGGCTGGCCCCCGTGGTGCAGCGCACGCTGCGCCGCCAGGTGCGCGAGTACGTGCGGTACACCAACCGCCGCAGCATCGTGGAGGACTTCGCCCCCTCCCCCGCCGAGCAGGACCTCTACGAGAAGGTGAGCGAGTACCTGCGGCGCTCCGAGGCCGCGGCGATCGAGCCGGGCAAGAAGACGCTGCTCACGCTCTGCTACCGCAAGCTCTTGGCCTCCTCCACCTACGCCATCGCCCCCACGCTGCGAAGGCTGGCGGAGAACCTCGAGAAGCGCATGGAGGCCGCCAAGCTGGGGGCCCAGGCCCTGGCGCTCTTCGAGCCCGAGGAAGTGAAGCAGTACGCCGAAGAGGGCGAGGAGTGGTCGGATGATCCGGCCAAGCCCAGCAACATCCGCACGCTCCAGAACGAGATGTGGGAGCTGAAGCAGTACGCGGACCTGGCCGACTCCATCAAGGTGAACGCCAAGGGCGAGGCGCTCAAGCGCGCGCTGGATCGCACCTTCACGGTGATGCGGGCGCACCAGTGGCCGGAGAAAGCCCTCATCTTCACCGAGTCCAAGCGCACGCAGCAGTACCTGTTCAACCTGCTGTCGGACAACGGCTACCGGGACAAGATCTCCCTGCTGTCCGGGGACGTGGGCTCGTCTCCCGAGGAGCGCCGCGCGCTGGTGGAGGAGTTCCGCAACCGCTCGCAGATCCTCATCTGCACCGAGGCGGGCGCCGAGGGGCTCAACCTCCAGTTCTGCAACCTGGTGGTGAACTACGACCTGCCGTGGAACCCGCAGCGCGTGGAGCAGCGCATCGGCCGGTGCCACCGCTACGGCCAGCAGCGGGACGTGCTCGTCATCAACTTCCTCAACCGGCAGAACGCGGCGGACGCGCGCCTGTTCGAGCTGCTCGAGAAGAAGCTCAACCTCTTCGACGGCGTGTTCGGCGCGTCGGACGAGATTCTGGGCGCGCTGGAGAGCGGCGTGGACTTCGAGCGGCGCGTGCTGGACATCTACCAGTCCTGCCGCCACCCGGACGAGATCAACGCCGCCTTCGACAAGCTGCGCACGGACATGGAGCAGCGCATCAGCACCCGCATGACAGAGATGCGCACCATGGTGTTGGAGCGCTTCGACGGAGATGTGCGCCGCCGGCTGCGGGTTGCCGGCGAGCAGACGAAGGAGGCGCTGGCGCGCAGGCAGCAGGAGGCGCGCGCCCTCACCGGCTCGGTGCTGGGCAACCGCGCCTCGGGCCGGCTGCAGGTGGCCAAGGCCGCCTACGCCGTGCGGGACCGGACGCACGATGCGATCAGCTACCTGCAGCTCGACGCGGCGGGACTGCCCGCGCGGCTGGCGCGGCTTGCGGGCAGCGAGGGCTGGTGGTTCGTCTACAAGTTCGAGCTGTCCGGCCTGAAGCCCGAGGAGAAGCTCGTCCACCTGGTGCTGGTGCGCGAGCGCGACGGAGGCTTCCGGGCGCTGCAGACCTCGGACGGGGCCCATTTCGTGAAGCTGGCGGCGAAGCCCGAGAAGCGACGGCAGCCCGAGCCGGTGTCGGTGACGCTGCTCCAGGAACAGGCGCTGATGGCCGCCAAGGACGAGTTGCTGCGCGCCGCCGAGCGCCGCAACGCCCTGGAGCTGGACCTGGCCAAGGAGCGCGCGGACCGGTTCGCGGAGGACTGTCTGCTCGAATCGCGCGAGGCGCTGGAGACCGCGCGGGAGCAGTGGGTGGAGGCGCGCAAGGCGGTGCTGGCGGCCGAGGAGCCCGCCGAGCGCACCAAGGCCAGGGCGCACGCGGACAAGCTCGAGCGCGAGTACCGCCGCAAGCTGGCCTCGCTGCGCAACGAGGAGGAAAAGCGCTACGCGGCCAAGGATCGGCAGATCGCGGACCTGGCACAGAAGGCCAAGGTCACCGAGAAGCGCTCGCTGATCGCCTCCGCCTACTTCTGGCTGAGCTGAGGCAGAGCACGAGCAGTGAAGCCGGCGGGGTGGACGCTGAAGTCCACAGCCGGTGCTCAGTACACGTTGTACTTCACCCGCAGCGCCTCGTGCTCATCGGCATTACGCGACGGGTGGAGCTTCTTCTCCGCGTCGTGCAGGTAGTACCAGAACTCGCTGGCCTCGGGCCGCATCGCCGCCACCAGCGACTCGACCGTGGGCGCGCCAATGGGCCCCGGCGGCAGCCCCGGGCGCGTGCGGGTGTTCCACCGGTCGTTCGGGTCACGCAGCTTCTTGAGGAACTCCTTCCGGTCGTTCCACTCCGCCAGCTCGTAGCGGCTCGTGGCATCCACTCCGAGCGCGAAGCCCTTGTCGATGCGCTTCCACAGAATGCCCGCCACCAGCGGGCGCTGCGCGGGCACCGGCTCCTCGCGCTCCAGCATCGAAGCCATCACCACGATGTCGTGCAGGCTGCGCTTGCCCTTGGCGATCTCGTCCTTGTGGAGCTCGTAGAAGCGCGTCCCGAAGGTGTCCAGCTGCCGCTGAATGAAGGCCTCCACGTTGAAACCCTCGGGGATGACGCCGTACGTCTCCGGATAGAGGTAGCCCTCGAGGCCGCTCACCGGCAGCGGAAACGCGGCCTTGAAGCGCTGCGGACGGCTGGCCGCGGCGATGTACTCCCCAGGCTTGATGAGCCCCTTGGACGCCAGCGCCTCGTCCGTGTCCCGCAGCCGCCACCCTTCGATCATCACGAACGGCACGTCCTCGGGCAGCGGAGCGCCCTCGAGCACCGTGGCCAGCTGAGCCATCGACATCGACGCGCGCAGCTTGAACCGGCCCGCCTTGGCCGACAGCCCGCCGCGCTGCCACAGGTGGAAGCGCCACAGCCGGGCGTCCGAGATCAGCCCCTGCGTCTGCAGTTCCTGGCCGAGCGCCCGCGCTGACACACCCTTCTTCACCACGAACAGCACCTCGGGAGCCTCGCCCGCCACCAGCGGCGTGGCCGTGGCCTTCTGTGCCCACAGGAAAGTGCCTCCCGCGGCAGCGCCACCCAGCACCACGAGCCCCAGAAATACGAAGAGCAGCTTCTTCATGGCGCCGGAAAATACCAAAGCCCCGGCTCAATGGAGGGCCCTACTCCCAGGGGCCGCCTGCCTGCCAACACACCATGAGGGCGCGGCGGACACCGAGCCCTCCCGGCAAACACCTACATGCCCCTGGCGCCAAGGGGATACCGCCCAGGTGGTACAGCCCCAGGGCTACGTCTCCGGTACCTCCGCGTCTCATGACGACGCAGGTGCCTGCCTCGCTGGCCTCCTTTCCGTGGGCCGCCAGGCTTCAATCGCGATGGGGCTCGCGGACGCTCGGCGCGGCGGAGCGCCAGTCGCTCGAGCGGAGCCTCCAGGCCCAGAGCATCACCGTGGCCGTGCTCTCGCTCACGAGCACCGTGGGCTACGCGTCGATGCCATGCCCCGAGGAGTGGGGCCACCTGCACGTCCACCCCCGGGCGGGCGTCGTCTCCACTCCTGGCGGCTTCAGGGTGAGCTTCCGGGAAGGCCAGGCCCGCCTCCAGGGCCCGAGCGGGCTGTGGACCGAACTCGAGGCGGAGCCGCCCGCCCGCCCCGCGGCCTGGCGCCACCCGCTCACCGAGCATCGCCTCCACGTCCTGCTACCCGATGGGACCCGGCTCACCCTCCACCACCGGGGGGCGCGCTCCCTGCACAGGGTGGTCATGGCCCGCGGAAAACAGCACCTCGCCTCGGACAGCGCGCTCAGCGGCCCGGTGTGGCAGCCCGTGGAGCGAAGCCCTCACTTCACGCTCCGCGAGGCGCCGGAGGACGGTTCCCGGTACGAGGCCATGATCGATGACGGTCCCCCACGCCGCGCGGTGAAGACGCGCGCCCAGAACAGGCTGACGGCGTGGGGAGCGCTCTTTCTCGAGGAGTCCCCCTCGCCGCCACCGGAGCCACACCCCATGAGCCAAGCCGACCTGACGCGCGAGGAGCTCTACGAGCTCGCCGGCCAGGGCCACCACCTCTATGACGCTGGCGAGATCGACTCCGCGCAGGAGGTCTTCGAGAGGCTGACCGCGCTGGAGCCCAACGACTTCTTCTTCCACAGCGCGCTGGGCGCCATCTACCAGCACCGGGGAGCCCTGGAGCGTGCTCTCGCCGAGTACGATCGGGCCCTGGCCCTCAACGAGCGGGACATCGCCGCCCGCTGCAACCGCGCCGAGGTGTTGCTGCTGCAGGGAAAAACCGAGGCCGCCATTGAAGACCTCGAGCGCATCTCCGAGCTGGACCCCGGCGCCCGGTGCAGCCACACGCTGCGCGCCCGGAACATCGCGCTGACCCTGCTCACCCTGGTGAACGGGCGCGGTTAGCCCTCACCCGGCTCCAGCGGCTTGAGCCGGACCCAGGTGGCGCCCCACCCTCCGTCGGACTCGCTCGCGGGCTGGAAGGACGCTACTTCCGGCAGCTTCGGCAGCAGGCTGTGGACGGTGCGACGCAGCGCGCCCGTGCCCTTGCCGTGGATGATGCGAACGTCCAATACCCCCTTCTGCCGGCACGCCCACAGGTACTCGGTGACGAGGTCCTTCACCTCGCGGGGGTGAAAAAGATGCAGGTCGAGATTCCCGTCGACGGGAATTTCGACCACCTCCTCATCGGGAGGGGCTGGTTCGAGAGGCGGCGTCGGTTCCGGCGGCGGCGGGCGGCGGCTCATAGAAACCCTCGGCCTCGCGCTTCTTGCGCTCGTTCTCGAGCCGGGCTCGCTCACGGGCCTCGCGGAATTGTTGCGACAGAGACGAGACTTCGTTCTTCAGGGCGGAGAAATGTTTGCCCACGTCCTTCGCGGACGAGCCCGAATCTCCCCCGGAACCCGGGCGCCCACTGCCCGCGCCTCCAGTGGCTGTCAGCTGAACCACGAGTGCCGCCATCATCAATGGCTTCATGGACCCCTCTCATAGCAAGAGGTGTGCACACCTTGCTACGTCTTCACGGTATCATTCTTCTGACGCAACACGTCGTACGTTCAACACGCGATCCACGCTCTGGGCAAGCTTGACAGCAGACAATGGAGCGCTCCCTTCCGCCTTGTTGTTGATGATGACGTAAGCGGGCAGTCCCCGGCCGGCCGCGGCGGCGCAGATGCCGGCCAGGGCCTCACGGGTGACGGAGTCCTCCTCCACCAATCGGTTGAAGGGCGCGTAGCGGGCGTAGGCCTCCTCGTAACCGAGGTGCGGCGGCAACATCCACCGGGCCACCAGCGCCCGGGCGGTGAGCGCGTGGGTGCGCACGGCCTGGTGCACCACTGGAGGCATGTGGCGCCAGGCGGACAGCACCGGGCACACGCCCAGCTCCGCGAGCGCCTGAGCGAAGCCCTCGGTGAGCAGCTCTTCGTTGCGGACCTCCACCGCGTAGAGCGGCCCGCGAGGCAGCGCGGCGAAGAAGGCGTGGATGCGCTCGACGAAGCGCGCCGGCCCGCCGAAGCCCCGCGTGTCCTGCGGCGGGAACTGGAACACCAGCGGACCGGCCTTGTCCCCCAGCCCCTCGACGAACGGCGCCACCACCATGTCCGCCGCGTAGGTGGCCTGGAGAAACCGCTCGTTGGGCTGCCCCCGGTGGACGCCGTAGCGCTCGTGCTGGGGAAAGCGCGCCAGGGTGCAGACCTCGTGCGCCTTCACCAGGAAGCGGAAACTCTCGGGCACCTGCGCGGCGTACTCGGCGAAGGTGACGGAGGACACCGGCGCGTAGAAGGTCCGGTCGATGCCCACTGTGCGCAGCACCGGGTGCTGGGAGTAGGCCGCGAGCCCCTCACGCGCCAGCGCTGACTGCGCGGCCTCTCGGTCGTAGACGAGGCCCGCCCAGCCCGGGAAGGCCCAGGACGAGGTGCCCAGATGAATGCTCCAAGGCAAACGCTCACCCAGGGTGCGCAGCTCGTCCGAGACGGCCGCGGGACCCACGGGGTTGGCTCTCCGGCCTCGGCGCGCGGACTGCTCGGAGACCGCTCCGGTGAAGAGATCGAGCTGGGAAGGGATGTCGCGATAGCTCATGAACCGGGTGATAACCCCAGTGCGAATACAATGCACCAGGTTGGGTGCCTCAGGCCCCACTCACCACGTCTTCCGCCCGCTCTACAGGCAGCCGAGCTCCAGCGCCCGGAGGACCGCCCGGGTCCTGTCCCGGACGCCCAGCTTGGAAAGGATGCTGGATGTCTGGTTCTTGACAGTTCCCTCGGCGGTACCGAGCGTGTCGGCTATCTCCCGGTTGCTCATCCCCCGGGCGATGAGGCGCAGCACCTCCAGCTCGCGGCGCGTCAGGCCCTCGGGCAGATCCGAGCTGGGGAAGTCCCTGGGCACCTCGGCGAAGCCGCGCAGCACGCGCTCGGTGACGCCGGGAGGCAGCAGCGTCTCGCCGCCCGCCACCCTCCGGATGGCGTCGGAGAGCTGGTCGAGTGTCACATCCTTGAGCAGGAAGCCCTGGACTCCGGCCCGCAGCGCCTCCAGCACCACCGAGTCTTCGTCGAACGTGGTGAGCAGCACCACCCGGCGGCCCGGATCCGTGCGTCGCAGGGCCCGTAGTGCCTCCAGGCCATTCATGCGCGGCATCCGCACGTCCATCAGCACGACGTCCGGGTTCAGCTCGGCCACGCGCGCCAGGGCCTCCTCGCCGTCCGCCGCTTCCCCCACTACACGCAGGTCCGGGGTGAGTTCCAACAGGCTGCGGATCCCCTGCCGCACCAGGGCGTGATCATCCACCAAGACGAGGCGAATCATGCGCCGGCACCTCGCGACGGCAGCCAGGCCACCAGCTCCATTCCCCGCCCTGCTCCCGGACGCAGCTCCACCCGGCCTCCGAGCTGGGCGAAACGTTCCCGCATCCCGCTCAGTCCCGCGCCGGGTTTGAGTTCGGCCACGCCCTGGCCGTCATCGCGTGCGTGCACCTGAATGCCTCCGTCCCCGGTGGCGGCCACTTCGATCCACAGGTTTCGGGCGAAGGCGTGACGCAGGGTGTTGGTGAGGATCTCCTGCACACA
>DASVVJ010000391.1:0-5173 GCA_036389955.1 Myxococcaceae bacterium | reverse complement strand
CAGCCCACGCCGATCGCGGCCGCCACCGCCCCTGCTCCCTGCGCGGTGACGAGCAGCGAGGTGGCCGAACCGCCCAGCCCGAGGACCTTGATGGCGAACACCGGCACCAGGCTGATGAAGGGCGACACCAGCACGGAGATCGCGAGCGCGCTGGCCAGCATCAGCCGGATGCCCGCGTCGTCGTGGGCCACGGCCAGGCCCCGGGCGATGTCCGTCCACAGCGCCTTGCCCAGGCCCTGAGGGGCGGCGGTGCCAGCGCGGAGGGGCTGGCGCAGGCTGAGCAGCGCGATGATCGCCGCCAGGAAGGAGAAGGTGTTGATGAGCAGCGCCCACTCGAGGCCGCCCGCCGCCAGCACCACCGTGGTCAGCAGCGGGCCGATGATGCGCCCCAGGTTGACCTGCGCGGAGCTGAGGCTCATCGCGCTGTGCAGATCCTCCGGCGGGACGAGCTCCGAGAGCAGCGCCATGAAGCCCGGGCCCAGCAGCAGGCTGAGGCACCCATTGAAGAAGGCGGACACGGCCACCACGGGCACGCTGAGCGAGTGGGTGAACGCGAGCACCGTGAGGATGCCCGCCAGCACCATCTGCGCGGCGATGCCCAACGCCAGGTAGGCGCGCCGATCGAAGCGGTCCGCCAGCGCCCCACCCAGGGGAGAGAGGATGAGGCCCGGCATGAACGTGAGCGCGGCGATGCCTCCGGTCCACTCCGCCTGGCCCGTCACCTCGGTGACGTACACGCCCAGCGCCACCGTCTCCATCCAGCTGCCGATGGTGGACACCAGCGAGCCCAGCCAGATCGGCAGGTAGCCCGGGTGTCCGAAAGCCCGGAGCGAGGACAGGCGTGAGAGGAGAGGGGCGGCCACGGCGGGCCCCTTTTATCCCGATAAACCGGGCTCGCCTACTTGCCAGGTCAACAGGCGAGGGTGTCGCTTTCCAAACACCGCCTCCGTTGCATACAGTGCCGCCCGTCCTGGGGTCGGGGTCCCAGGCCGACAAGCGCCTCCCCTGTCGGGTGAGAGCGGCGGCGCTTCCTCTACATCTCCTCAGCAGTGAGGTTTAACCGTGAAGCGATGGGTCTTGGCCCTCACAGGCCTCGTCATGTCATCGGGGACCGCGGCGAGTGCGAAGGATCTGCCGAACATCGATGCGTTCTTCGATGCGGCACCGGCACAGCGTTCAGAGTCTCTCAGGCAGGTACAGTCGCGTGCCAAGGGCGCGCGCGTCTCGGGGTACGAGCCGCGGCTGGGCGTGCCGACGTTCCTGTGGGGCAACACCTCGCAGGAGGATGAGCGCCTGAAGTCCGCGCTGGGGCGCATGTCCCCGGAGCAGGCGGCGCGCGTTCACCTGGGCCGGCTGGCCGAGGTCTACAAGCTGCACCCTCAGGCCGCCGATACGCTGCCCGTCACGGTGCAGGACAGCGGCAAGGGGCCCATCATCGTCACCTTCCGCAACAACGTGGGCGGTGTCGAGGTCTTCCGCGAGGCGCTCAAGGTGGTGATGAACGAGCGCCGGGAGCTCGTCGCCGTCTCGGGTTTCCTCAGCGCGCACGCGCCGCTGGAGGCTCGCGGCACCAAGCTGAGCTTCGCGATGAGCGCGCCGCAGGCCATTGGCAGCGCCTTCGAGAACCTCAACGGTGAGCGGCTCGACGCGGCCTTCCTGGCGCCGACCGGTAAGGAGAAGGGGCCGTACACCTACTTCGACTTCGCTCCGGGCGCGCGCGCTCAGAACACGGTGCGCCTGGTGCAGCCGGCGCGCGCCAAGCGCGTGCTCTTCCCGCTGGCGAACGATCTGGTGCCCGCGTGGTACGTGGAGCTGCGCACCGGCCAGCCGGGGAAGACCGACTCGGACTACTACTCCTACGTCATCTCCGCCCGCGACGGGCGGGTGCTGTTCCGCAACAACCTCAAGGCCGCGGATGCCTTCAGCTACCGCGTGTGGGCCGAGGGTGCCCCGAACTTCATCCCGCACGACGGTCCCCAGGGGCTCAACGGTACGCCGCACCCCACCGGTCTGCCCGACGGCTACCAGGCTCCGTTCGTTGCCCCCAACCTCGTCACCCTGCAGAACGCTCCCTACAGCCAGAATGATCCCTGGCTGCCGGCCGGCGCCACCGAGACGGCGGGCAACAACGTGGACGCGTACGTGGACATCGACGGCGATGACGGCCGCGATGGTACGGACTTCCGCGCCGACGTCACGGCGCCCGGCACCTTCGATCGCGTCTACGACGTGACGCAGGAGCCCGAAGTCTCGGTGAACCAGCAGAAGGCGGCGGTGACGCAGCTGTTCTACGTCACCAACTTCCTGCACGACTCCTGGTACGACTTCGGCTTCGACGAGGTCTCGGGCAACGCGCAGAACGACAACTACGGCCGCGGCGGTCTGGATGGCGACCGTCTGCTGGCCGAGGCCCAGGACTTCAGCGGCCTCGACAACGCCAACATGTACACCCCGTCTGACGGCGAGCAGCCGATCATGCAGATGTACGTGTTCAGCCCCAACCAGAAGGTGGCCCTCAACATCATCTCCCCGCCGGCCATCGCCAAGGATTACGCGGTGGGCACGGGCGCCTTTGGCCCCGTGGTCTTCAACGTGACCGCTGACATGGTGAACGCGACGGACAGCGGCGGCGTCTCCAACGCGGACGGCTGCGAGGCGCTCACCACCAACGTCGCCGGCAAGATCGCGATGGTCAACCGTGGCAACTGCGACTTCACCGTGAAGGTGATGAACGCGCAGACCGCGGGCGCCGTCGGTACCGTCATCGTCAACAACGCCGCCGGCCCCGCGCCGGGCATGGGCGGCAGCGACCCGGCCATCACCATCCCCGCGTTCCTGCTGAGCCAGAGCGATGGCGCCCTCATCCGGGCGCAGTTGCCCAACGGCCCGGTGACTGGGCGCATGTACGCTGAGCCCGCGGTGTTCCGCGACGGTGCGCTGGACAACGGCATCGTCGCCCACGAGTGGGGCCACTACATGAGCAACCGCCTCGTCGCCGACTCCAACGGCCTGATCAACAACCAGGGCGTCTCGATGGGCGAGGGCTGGGCTGACTTCACCGCGCTGTTGATGATGGTGCGTGAGGCGGACCGGCAGCAGCCGGGCAACAACAACTTCCAGGGCGTGTACTCCGCGGCGGGCTACGCCACCAGCGGTGGCAACAACAACGGTTACTACTGGGGTATCCGCCGCTATCCGTACACCACGGACCAGACCAAGAACCCGCTGACCTTCAAGCACATCTCCAACGCCAACCCCCTGCCGGCGGGCATTCCCTCCAACCCGAACTACGCGGGCGTGCCGAACGCCGAGGTGCACAACTCCGGTGAAGTGTGGGCCTCGATGCTGTGGGAGTGCTACACGGCGCTGCTGCGCGACACCGGCCGGTTGACCTTCGCCCAGGCCCAGGCGCGCATGAAGACGTACCTGGCGCTGGCCTACACGGTCACCCCGGTGGCGCCGACGTTCATCGAAGCGCGTGATGCGCTGCTGCTTGCCGCCTACGTGTACGACCCGGTGGACTTCCGGCTGTTCCACGCGGCCTTCGCCCGCCGCGGCGCGGGTCTGCGCGCCCAGGCGCCCACCCGTATTTCGACCACCCACTCAGGTGTGGTGGAGGGCTTCTCCACCGGCAAGGACGTGGAGCTGGGTGAGGTGGAGCTGATCGAGGACGAGGGCTCCTGCGACGACGATGGCGTGCTCGACAACAAGGAGACGGCCACCCTCAAGCTGACGATGTACAACACCGGCACCGACCGGACGACGCAGACGACGGCGAACATCACCGCGTCGGCGCCGGGCTTCACCATCGCCAATGGCGGTGCCGTCACCTTCCCGGCGATGAACCCGTTCACTTCGTCGACCGTCGAGGTCGCCGTCGCGCTGGACGGCCCGCCGGGCATCCGCGTGGTGAGCCTCAACATCACCTACCGTGACGCGGGCCAGGCCATTCCGGGTGACCGGACGGTCGCCTTGCCGTTGCGCGTCAACACCGACGATGTGGCCAACGCCTCGTCCTCCGACAACGTGGAGAGCAACATCGTGGCGTGGGCGGCGACGCGGGACGAGGACCTGGACGATTACCTGCCCTGGTTCCGTTACCCGGAGGAGCCGGCCGTCAACTACTACTACGGCGTGGATGCTCCGACGCTGACGGACATCTACCTCACCTCGCCGCCGCTGCAGGTGTCTCCGACGGGAAGCTTCTCCTTCTCGTTCCAGCACCGCTACGCGTTCGAGTACGGCGAGGATCCGGTCTCGGGTGAGTTCGTCTTCTATGACGGTGGCGTCATCGAGATCAGCACGGACAACGGCGCCACGTGGACGGACATTGGTGCGGACCTCTATGACGGTGTGCTCACCACGGGCGGCCTGAACCCGCTCGAGGAGCGGCCGGCCCTGACGGCGATCAGCGTGGGCTACCCGGACTGGCTGAACGCCACCATCAACCTGGGCACCGCGTACCAGGGGCAGACGGTGCGGGTGCGCTTCCGCATCGGCACCGACGTGGCGGTGGGCTCGGTGGGTTGGGACATCGACAACCTGGTCTTCAACGGCATCACCAACACGCCCTTCCCGGTGCTGGTGGCCGAGCAGAACCCGTGCGGCGTGAACGGCCCGCCGGTGGCCAACGCCGGCCCGGACCAGATGGTGAACGAGGGCACCCTGGTGTCGCTGCCTGGCAGTGGCACCGACCCGGATGGCAACGCGCTGACGTACATGTGGACGCAGACGGTGGGCCCGGCGGTGACGCTGAGCGGCGCCAACACCTCGGCGGCCAGCTTCACGGCTCCGCAGGTGACGGCCAACACGGTGCTCACGTTCCAGCTCACGGTGAGCGATGGCACGGCGTCGGCCACGGACACGGTGAACGTCACCGTGCGCGATGTGCCGGCGGGGAACCGTCCTCCGGTGGCCAACGCGGGCGCCGACCAGATGGTGAACGAGCGCAGCATCGTGTCGCTGGATGGCACGGGCTCGTCTGACCCGGACCCGAACACCACGCTGACGTACGCGTGGACGCAGACGGCCGGCCCGGTGGTGACGATGTTTGGCGCTGACACCGCGGTGCCTGCCTTCGCGGCGCCGCGGGTGGCGGCGGACACGGTGCTCACCTTCAGCCTCACGGTGAGCGACGGCACGCTGTCGGCCACGGACACGG
Source organism: Myxococcaceae bacterium (assembly GCA_036389955.1). Classification (GTDB taxonomy): domain Bacteria; phylum Myxococcota; class Myxococcia; order Myxococcales; family Myxococcaceae; genus DATHBR01. The sequence goes on along the minus strand of DASVVJ010000391.1, from coordinate 12 downwards.
TGAATGTCACCG
>DASVVJ010000390.1:0-5946 GCA_036389955.1 Myxococcaceae bacterium | reverse complement strand
CCTGGGCTTCCAACTGGCGGAGCTGGAGTTCCGCGTGCCCGCGGAGGATGCGGTCAGCGCGGCGGCCTCGCTGGACGGCGGGCCCGCGCCCACCGAGGGCGGCGCCAGGCTGCTGGCGGTGCTGGACCGCGTGCGCGAGGCCCAGTCCGAGTCCGGCGAGGAAGCCTGCCGCACCTTCATCCTCTCCATGGCCAGCACGAAGGAGGACGTGCTGGCGGCGTTCCGGTGCGCGCGGCACGCGGGCCTGTGGGACGAGCAGCGCGGCTGCGCCACCGTGGACATCGTGCCTCTGTTCGAGCAGCTCGGTGCCCTGAACGATGGGCCGAAGGTCATCCAGTCCCTCTTCGCCGATCCCACCTACCGCCGCCACGTCCAGGCTCGTGGCGTGCAGGAGGTCATGGTGGGCTACAGCGATTCGGGCAAGGAGGTGGGGTTGCTCGCGGCCGCCGCGGCGCTGCACCGGGCCCAGGTGGCGCTCACCCAGGTGTCGAAGGAAGAGGGCATTCCGCTGCGCCTCTTCCACGGCCGGGGCGAGTCAGTGGCGCGCGGCGGTGGTCCTGCCCAGCAGGCCATCCTCGCGCTGCCGCCGGGAAGTCTGGTGGGCGGGTACAAGGCCACGGAGCAGGGCGAGGCGCTGGACCACAAGTACGCGCGGCCGGAGCTGGCACGGCGCACGCTGGAGCTGGTGCTCGGTGGAGTGTTGCTGCACACGATGGACGCTCAGCCGCGGCCCTCGGCGGAGGATGAGACCACCTTCCGCAAGGCTTTCGACACGCTGGCGGAGACGGGCCGGAAGACGTACCGCGGGCTCGTCTGGGAGGACCCTCGCTTCGTCGAGTTCTTCATGGCGGCCACGCCCGTGGAGGAGATCTCCGCGCTGCCCATCGGCTCGCGCCCGAGCAAGCGCAAGGCCGGGGGTCTCGAGTCACTGCGCGCCATTCCCTGGGTGTTCGCGTGGACGCAGAACCGCGCCATCCTCCCGGGTTGGTACGGCGTGGGCTCGGCGCTCAAGGCATTCGCGGACAAACCGGACGGGCTGACGCTGCTCAAGCGCATGTACCGGGAGTGGCCTTTCTTCCGCATGGTCATCGACAACGTGACAATGGTGCTGGCCAAGAGCGACATCGCCATTGCCTCGCGCTACGCGGCGCTGGCCCCCGAGTCCACCCGGCCCCTGTGGCGGCGCATCCGCACCGAGCATGCCCGCACGCGCCGCCAGGTGAAACGCATCACTGGCGAGGCCCGGCTGCTGGATCACAGCCCACAGCTGCAGCGCTCCATCGCCCTGCGTAACCCCTACGTGGACCCCATGTCCTTCCTGCAGGTAGAGCTGCTCCGCCGCAAGCGCGAGGGCCATGCGGACGTGGACCGGCCGCTGCTGCTCACGCTCAATGGCATCGCCGCGGGCATGCGCAACACCGGCTGAGTCCGGGGAGGGGGACGGCCATGGCTGACAACCAACCCTACATTTTTCGGTCTTCCTCGTCCGGAAGACGGACGAGGTGGCCAAGCTGCGCCTGCTGCTCGTGGAGCCCAAGGCCCGCGGAATAGGAATTGGCGTTCTGAGCCTGCCGAGCGCTCAAGGTCCCCGGGCGCGCAGCACGCGCGCCACCTCGGCGGCCATGATGCGGTGACCCTCGGGGCTGGGGTGGATGCCGTCCACTTCCAGCCCGTCGATGAACAGGTGCACGTTGCCCGGCTGGCGCGTCACCGCCTCCAGGTCGATGAGCTGGAAGCGCGTCTGGGCGCGCAGCCACGCGTTGAAGGCCAGCCGGCCGGCCTTCACCTCTTCGTAGCTGCCGTAGTTCGTCTTCTCCTTGGGCAGCAGGGTGCTCACCCACAGCCTGCAGAAGGGCTGCAGCCGATTGAGCAGCGACGTCATCCGCTCCTGCATCTCGGCGTCCGTCACCGCGCCCAGATCATTGGTGCCCAGCAGGATGATGCAGTCGGTGATGCCCGAGAGCGCCAGCACCTCTTGATCCAGGTACTCCCTCACGCCCCAGAATCCCTGGCCGCTCACGCCCGCGTTCACCACGGGCAGGCCCAGCTGCGTCTCCACCAGGCTGGGCCAGGCGTCGCGCGTGTCGCTGAAGACCTCCATGTAGCCTTCGGTGATGCTGTCCCCGATGGCCAGGAACGTGCGGCCGGTGGTGCCTTCGACCTCGATGGTGGCGACCCCGATCGCGCGCTGCCACGACGTCCCGCCAAACCCCTCCGTGGTGCTGGCATACGCCCCCGAACGGGTGAAGCTGTCCGGGAACGCGTTGATGGCGGATGCGGCCAGCTCTCCGCGCACCTCGAAGGACACGTACAGCTCGTCCCGGAACGTCACCGGAAAGCGCACCGGATCGGACGTCACCCGCGTGCGCGCCCCCACCGTGAACCCGGGCGAGCCCGAGAAGGTGAGCGGCACCGGCGTCCCCTCGAGCTCCCCATAGAGGCCCGCGTGCGCCACGGTGGCCTTCTGCAAGCTCAGCGAGCCGTCTCCTGAACGGAACGTGATTTTGAGCCGCTCTCCGGCACGGCCCACGGGAATCCGCAGGCGGAACGTCGTCAGGCTGCCCACGTAGTGGGACCAGCGCAGCGCCTGATGGAAGGCCGGCTGGAATGAGATCGTAGGCGCCCGGGGCGGCGTGGGCCGCTCGTTCTCCGTTCCACGCAGCACCAACGGTGGCGCCACCTCGAGCCCCTCCTCGGGCTCGATGGCGTCCTCCTGCTCGGTAGGGGCGTCCTGGTGCAGCACTAGGTGGCTCTCACCCCCGAAGGTGCCCCCACAGCCGGCCAGGACGACAACGACCAGCAGACTCCACAGGTTTCTCAGGCGCCACCCCTGCCCCATCCCCGCTCCTCCCTCTCGCCCATTGAGAATCTGATCATTCCCTGGCCCGAGAGCGACCCCCCAAGTGCTCGTAAGTCCCTTCTGTCCGGGAGCAAACGAGCAAGCACCATCCCCACCGGCCCTCAAGGTATGCACGCTCCGGCCCCCGGGATGCCCTGCAGGGCCTCACACCGTCTTCCCGCAGGGCAGCCTGGCTGTCCGGAGGGGAGGCGGCAGAGCGGGCGGCAGGTGAGCACCGTGCCCGTGCGCACGCAGGCGCTCCCGCGCGCGCATTGATTGGAGAACTCACAGGGCGAGCCCTCGGCCAGGTTCCCTGTGGTGGCGCACAGTGCGTTGCCGTTCGCCGGGTAGCAGCTCAGCGGCCCCTCGCAGTTCTGCGTCAGCAGATCGCACCGCTGGGAGGGCGCGCCGCAGAACAGGGGCAGCTCCGTCGTCCCGTTGAGCCGCAGCACCTCGTTGCACTCGAGTGGCGTGGTGCAGCTGTCGGTACCGTGGCAGAGCCGCCCGCATTGGAAGACGGCGCCTCCATCGGGCCTGGGCATGTCGACGCAGAACAGCCCCTTCTTGCAGGTATCGATCCCCAGGGGCTCGGCGCTGGCCAACTGGCACGGCTCATTCTCGTTCTTCGTGCCTTCCGCCACGCACGCGCGGAAGGTGCCGCCGTCTCCCCGCGCGTAGGTGCAGCGCTGTCCACCCGGGCAGTTCTGCTCCACCGGATCGCACGCGCCTCCAAAGCAGCCGCTGCCCGTGCCGCCGTCTCCGAGCTGATAGAAGAAGCAGCTCTGCCCCGTGCCACACCCGCGCTGCCGGGCCACGTCGCATGCGAAGTCCGAGTTGCCTGGCACCAGCCCTCCGTCCTCCGTGGGCTGGGTTCCTCCGTCCGTGCCATTGCCACCCGGCGGAGGCGGGCCTCCTGTTGGCCCCTTGTCATTGCAGCCGATTCCTCCCAAGGCTCCGAGGAGGAGGGCTCCCCATAGCGGAAAGAGGCGCGCGTGCATCGGAACTCCCTGACAATCGTGGATGCCGGGGGATTACACGACACGGCGCGTGCAGGGGGGCTCTTGAACAAGGGCTGGAAGACAGCAGACACTTGAAGCGTGTGGGGCGGCGGGGAGGGGATGGGTAGAGCACAGTTGCCGGGTGTCTCCTTTGATTCGCAGCGCTGCTCTGGGAGCGTGGTCGCGCATGAGTGCCAATTCCGCTGATCTGCCATTCACCGGGGGCGAGGCCCCGTCGAACCGCCGGTCCGAGGAGCGCGTGCCCGCGCGCTTCGAGGTGCGTTTCAGCGACAGCGAGGTGGCTGCCAAGGCCTTGCGTGCCTACTCGGTGAACATCTCCAGCGGTGGCCTGTGTCTGCGCACCAAGCGCGCGTATGACGTGGGCGTGCCGGTGCAGGTGGAGCTGCACGTGGACGGTGACACGTTCAAGCTTCGCGGCGTGGTGGCCTGGGTACGCGACGAGGCCGAGGCCGTGGGCGTGCGCTTCATCAAGATGACTGAAGAGGATCGCACCAAGCTTCAGCGCCTGGTGGACAGCTTCAAGCGCTGACTGGCCAGGGGCTTCAGGTCCCTTCGTGCCGGAACACCTGGCAGTCGGTGACGAAGCCGCACGACTGGTAGAAGCGCGCCGTCTCTCCGGTGAAGTCCTGCCGTGAGGCCAGCTCCAGCCGCTTCACGCTCAGCACCTTCGAACGCTCGATGGCATGCAGCAGCAGCGCCTTGCCCACGCCTCGGCGCCGCCAGGCCTCTGTCACCACCAGCTCGTCCACCGTGGCGATGCGCCCGCGCAGCCGCAGCTGCGGCCGGTGCGACAGGCTGAGCATTCCCACCGGGCGGTCCTGGAGATCGCACGCCACGAAGATCTCGATCTCCGGATGGCTGGTGACCCAGTGCACGGTCTGCGTGTCCGAGCCCTCGGGAAAGCCCAGCTCGCGCAGAAGCGCGGCGAGCGCCTCGGCATCTCCGCGGCGCGCGCGGCGGATGCGGAACGCGGGGGCGGACGAAGACGTCGGTGGCTTGGCGATGGGAGTCGTCACGTGGGCAGAGTGTAACGAAAGGGCCGCCGCACCTTCAAAGGAGAACGGCGGCCCCAGGTTCCTACACGAGCGCTATTCCGGCGCTTACGGCTCTTCCACCGCCAGCTTGCGGATGGCCAGGGTCACATCCTCCAACTGCGGCACCGAGGCGGCCTCCAGCGCGGGGGCCAGGCCGATGCCCGGCACGAACTTGCCGGCCAGCAGCCGCGGCGGCGCCAGCAGCTTGTAGAACAGCTCGTCCACCGTGCGGCGCACCAGGTGCTCGCCGAAGTTCGTCACCTCGGTGTCCTCGTTGACGAAGAGCACGCGGCCCGTCTTCTCGATGGAGCCCTTGATGAGGTCCCAGTCGTACGGCCACAGCGTGCGCATGTCGATTACCTCCGCGCTGATGCCCTGGTTGCGCAGGGTATCCGCGGCGGTGGCGCACAGGGGCAGGGTGCGGCCATAGCTGACCACCGTCACCTGCGTGCCCTCGCGCACCACCTTGCCCTTGCCAATGGGCACCTCGTACTTCTGCAGCTCCGGCCACCTGGGCTTCCACGCGCTGCGGTCTCCCAGCGGCGCGTCGATCATCTTCGACAGCAGCTTGTCGTTGTCCGGCTCGCCCGGAATGCGCTCCTCGCCCTTGATGCGCAGCAGCGCCTTGGGCTCCAGGTACATGACGGGGTTGATCTCCTGGCAGGCGGAGATCATCAGTCCGTACGCATCCAGCGGGTTGGAGGGGATGACGATCTTCCAGCCCGGAATGTGCGTGGCCGTCGCGTCGAAGGAGTGCGAGTGGTAGATGGAGCCGCGGATGCCGCTGCCCACCGGGGTCTTCACCACCATGGGCAGGTTCCAGTCCCCGTTGGTGGCCCAGCACGTGTTGCCGGCGATCTTCAGCAGATCGATCGTGTTGTAGATGTAGTCGGCGAACTGGATTTCGGCGACGGGCTTGCCGCCGGCCATGGCCAGACCGATGGCCATGCCGATGATGCCGCGCTCATCCAGGGGCGAGTTCCACGCCGTCTTGAGGCCCTGCGTGGCGGTGAAGACGCCACCGAGCGGAGCACCCACGTCCTCGCCGAAGATG
>DASVVJ010000389.1:0-11396 GCA_036389955.1 Myxococcaceae bacterium | reverse complement strand
CAGCGCGGTTCAGGACCCGGTGAGGGGTGGAGCGGTACACACCGCGAGTCATCCGATCGAGCATGTCGCCAATGTTGCAGACGAACGAGCCGGGCACGGGGGGCGCGTCGATCCAGCACACCTGCCCGCCCGCGCGTGACTTGACCTGGAGTCCGCCCGCGTCGTCCTGCTTGAGGATGGTGAGCACGCCATAATCGGTGTGCTCGCCCACACCCCAGAGTGGCTGCCCATCGTCTCCATGTTCCGGCCCAGGCGGGTAGTTGAAGATGCGGAAGAGCACCAGCGGATCCGAGGTATAGCGCTCGGCGAAGTACTCCTCGTCGAGGCCGAGGCTGAGCGCGATGCCCCTCATGACCGCATGGGCTAGCTGGGTGAGCGCGGCCATGTAGTCGAGGACGGCCTCGCGCAGCCCGGCAGGCTCCCGCGGGAACAGATTGGGACCATGCAGCGGGGTGCCGACTCGCACGAGCGGGTGTCCGGCGTCCAGCTCGGTTCCGAAGTAGAGGCCCTCTTTGCGATCAGGGCGTCCGGAGGTGAGCTCGCCCCCCACGGGGAAGTAACCGCGCCAGGCCCGTCCGCCGAGCGCCATGCGGATGGCCAGCTTGTCCTCGACCGGAAGCGCGAAGAACCGGCGGCTCAGATCCTCGAGAGCCCGCTGAAGCCCGGCACTGACGCCGTGGCCAACGATGTAGAAGAAGCCATTGTTCCGGCAGGCCGCACCCATCTGGGTGGCAACAGCGAGGCGTGCGGTGGCGCTTGAGGAGGGATCAACGAGTGCATGGATATCGATGATGGGAACAGCGTCGATCCCTTTGGCAACCGTCACGGCACCCATGGTGCGAAGCTCCTGGCTGGCACTGCTTCCAAGTATATTACCCTCATGGCAAGGACTCCTCGATGACCGCCGAGCAGACCGCCTGCATCCTGTGCTCCCGCAACTGCGGGCTCCGCGTCGAAGTGGAGGGCTCGCGCATCACGAGCATTCGCGGCGACGACGCGCACCCGGTCTCCAAGGGGTACCTTTGCCAGAAGGCCGCGCGGCTGCAGCACTATCAGGAGAACGCGGATCGCCTTGAGTACCCACTGCGCCGCGAGCCTGACGGCAGCTTCGTGCGCGTGAGCTGGGACGAGGCGCTTGCCGGCATCGCTGCCCGGTTGATCGCGCTTCGTGAGCGGCACGGCGGCCGAGCGTTCGCGTTCTACGGGGGGGGCGGCCAGGGCAATCACCTTGGGGGCGCGTACAGCCGGCAGCTCACGAAGGCGATGAAGAGCCGCTTTGTGTACAGCGCGCTCGCCCAGGAGAAGACCGGAGACTTCTGGGTCAATGGCCGGTTGTTCGGCGACCAGCGGTGCCACATCACGGAGGACGTTGAACACGCGGACGTCGTGCTCTTCATCGGCACGAATCCGTTCCAGGCGCATGGCATCCCGAATGCGCGCGACACGCTGAGGGAGCTGAAGAAGGACCCCGCGCGGACGATGATTGTGATCGACCCGCGCAAGACGGAGACGGCGCGCATGGCCGACGTGCACCTTCAGGTGCGTCCCGGCACTGACGCGTTCCTGATCGTCGCGATACTCGGCATCATCGTGCGCGACGGGTTGCACGATCGGGCGTTCCTCGCCGAGCGCTGCACCGGGTTCGAGGCGGTCGAGGCCGAGCTGCGAAGGGTTCCCATCGAAGAGTTCGTTCGTCGCGCGGATGTACCTCTGGCGGACGTCGACCGCGTGGCACGGACCTTCGCTGGCGCGCGCGCCGCGTGCGTGCGCGTTGACCTGGGGCTGCAGCAGAGCCTCCACAGCACGCTCAACTCGTACCTCGAGAAGCTGCTGTTCCTGCTGACCGGGAACCTCGGCAAGCGAGGAGGGAACAACTTTCATTCGCTCTTCCTGCCGATCCTCGGCAACACCGATGAGCGGGCCGGCCGGCATGTGCTCACCGCGCATCACCGCATGTTCCCGATCGGTGGACTGTACCCGCCGAACATCCTGCCCGGGGAAATCGAGCACGACGGCGAGGACCGTGTGCGTGCGCTGTTCGTCGATAGCGCCAACCCGGTCCTCACCGGTGCGAACACCGCCGCCTATGAGCGTGCGTTCGCGAAGCTCGAGCTGCTCGTGGTTGTTGACGTGGCGATGACAGAGACAGCGCGCCTGGCCCACTACGTCCTGCCCGCGGCGACGCAGTTCGAGAAATGGGAGTGCACGGGGTTCAACCTTGAGTTCCCTGACAACGCGTTTCACCTTCGCCACCCTCTGTTTCCACCGCGTGCGGAGGCGTTGCCCGAGCCGGAGATCTACACGCGGCTCCTCGAGGCGATGGGCGAGTTGCCGCGATCCTTTCCGGTGCTCGAGCGCATCGCGGCGGCCGAGCCCGTTGCCACGAAGCATGCCGGCTTCATCGCTGCGTTGGGCGCGGCGCTCATCGCGAAGCCGCGGTGGGCCCGGTATGCCGCGTCGATTGCCTACCGTACGCTGGGAAGGGCGCTCCGGACGTCACGAGCGCACCCGGAGCGGGTTCCGCCCGCGGCTGCGGCGCCCCTCATCGCGCTGGCACTCGACCTCGCGCGGAAAGAGCCCCGTGCAGTCCGCAGCGCGGGGCATCGCGGCAATCGGCTCACCCTGGGCCTGTCGCTGTTCCAGGCGATCCTCGATCAGGCCGAGGGCACGCTCGTCACGCGGCACGATTTCGCCGACACCTGGTCGTTCATCCGTCACCCGGACCGTCGTGTGCACCTGGAGATCGCGGAGATGCTCGAGGCGCTCCATGCCCTCCGGAACGAGCCCGAGCCGCCCCCGGGACTCGTGCTGCTGGCGGGCGAGCGCCGCGCCTACAACGCCAACCAGATCTTCCGGGATCCCTCCTGGCGGAAAGTCGATCCGGAAGGCGCGATGCGCATGCACCCCGACGACGCGCGCGAGCGTGGGCTCTCCTCGGGCTCGCGTGTGATTTGCGAGTCGGACACCGGACAGGTCGAGGTCACAATCGAGCTCGATGATTCACTCCGCCCTGGGATGGTCACACTCCCTCACGGCTATGGAATGCGCTATCGCGGCGGAGCTCCCGTCGGCCCCCAGATCAACCGCCTCACGGCGAGCGACCATTGCGACCCGCTCGCGCGCACTCCCTTTCACAAGCACGTTCAGGTCCGAGTGATCGCCGTCTAAGCCGCACAGAGCGATGAGGGCCGTCCCTACCGCGACCCCATCTCTCGAATCCCCCCATGCGCCGGCGGCACGGCCCTCCGCGGTTTTTTTGCATCATTTTTTAACCGTGGGGCTCAGTTCCTTTGGTCCAGGAAGCACTACACACGAGGGGGCAGCGGCAGCCTCCTTCCAAAGGGAGCTGTCATGCATGTGAAGAGGGGAAGCAAAGCCCTGCTGTTGGGCTGGGTGTGCCTTGTATTGGGCTGCAGCAGCAAGCCAGCGGAAGAGAAAGCCCTGGCCGACAACGCCATGCCGCTGGCGATGGTGGGTTGGGAAGGAACAGGCTCGATGGCGGAGGCCCGCAAGTTACACGCGGCAGGGGTGCTGCCCTCCGGGAAGGTGCTGGTAACGGGCGGCTCCCGAGGAGCCACGTATCTTGCCTCTGCGACAGTGTATGAGCCGGTGACAGGCCAGTGGACCGTGGTAGCGCCGATGCCACAGGCCCGGCAGGCGCACACCCTGACGGTGCTCAACACGGGCAAGGTGCTGGTGGCCGGAGGAGAAAGCTCTGGCTTCCTGGCGAGCACGGCGGTGTATGACCCGGCCACCAATACCTGGGCCTCGGCGGGAAACTTCGCCACGGGAGTAGGGCGAGGCTACATGACGGCGACGGAGTTGCCCGATGGGCGGGTGATGGTGGCGGGAGGGTTGAGCAACGGCCCGCACGGCAGGGTGGATGTGTATGACCCGGCGGCGGGGACCTGGGCTGTGGGGCCGACGATGAGGACGCCGAGGCGCAGCCACACGGCGACGTTGCTGCAGAGTGGAAAGGTGTTGGTGGTGGGAGGGTGGAGCGGTGGGGCAACGGGAACCGTGGAGCTGTACGACCCGGCGGCCAACACCTGGAGCACGGCGGGAGCACTTCTCACCGCACGGTATGACCATACAGCGACGCTGCTGGATACGGGCAAGGTGCTGGTGGTGGGAGGACGCAACAGCGCCGGAGTGGTGGCGAGCGCGGAGCTGTACGATCCGGCCACGGGCGTGTGGAGCGCGACGGGAGCGCCCGGCACAGCGAGGGAGCAGCACACGGCGACGCTGCTGAGCACGGGGAAGGTGCTGGTAGCGGGTGGCAGGAACGGCAGCGCGCTAGCGAGCACAGAGGTGTACGAGGAGGCCAGCGGGCAGTGGAGCACGGTGCAGCCCATGGCCAGCGCGAGGTACCAGCATGTGGCGGTGCCGCTGGAGGCGCTGGGGAAGGTGCTGGTGGTGGGTGGAGTGGGGCTCGCCACGGCGGAGCTGTACGCGTATGACGCGTGCGCGGGAGTGAGCTGCACTACGGCTCCAGGGCCTTGCTTCGAGGCGGCGGGGACGTGCGGAAATGGAGTGTGCAGCTATGCGCCGAAGGCCTCTGGCAGCTCGTGCGATGACGGTAACCCGTGCACGGGAGCGGATGTGTGCAACGGCGCGGGGGCGTGTGCTGGAAGCGCCACGCAGTGCAGCACCCCCCCAGGACAGTGCTACGCGGCGGCGGGCACGTGCAGCGGGGGCGCGTGCGACTACGCGTACAAGGCCGCGGGCGCCGCGTGTGATGACAGGGATGCGTGCACGGTGGGCGAGGTGTGCAACGGGGCTGGAGGGTGCGCGGGCACGCCGGTGAGTTGCAACAGCCCGCCGGGGCAGTGCTACGAGGCCGCGGGCAGGTGCAGCAGCGGGGCATGCAGCTATGCCCCGAAAGCAGCCGGCAGCGCCTGTAATGATGGCAACGCGGGCACCCTCAACGACGTATGCAACGGGGCGGGTTCTTGCGCGGGAGTCGTGGCGTGCACGACCCCTCCAAGCGCGTGCCATCACTCACCAGGGACATATTCCAACGGAGCTTGTACCTACCTGCTGAAAGCAGAAGGAACCGCCTGTGGAGCGGGGCGGGTTTGCAACGCGACGGGGCAGTGCCAGAGCGGGTGTTGGATTGCGGGAGCGTACTACGCGGCGGGAGCCCCCAACCCGGGTAACCCCTGCCAGCAGTGCAGCCCGAGCGTGTCAACGAGCAGCTGGAGCAACAAGGCCTCCGGAGACACCTGTGGTACCCCCTCTTATAGCAACTGTAGCGAGTGCGATAACGCCAATGCCTGCGATGATTCGGGCACCCGGTCCTGCACGGCGACGCATTACGTCTGCTCTTCAGGCACGTGCCAGGCGGCGTATTCCGTCCCCGCGACCATAGAGTGCTGGCGTAATACGGAGGGCGCGCCATGCAACACTTATCGCTACTGCGAACCGTGCGGTGACTTCAGCGGCACCTGTGACGAAACGGGTACGAAGGATTGCGAAGTGATGAATTTCGCGTGTAGTAACGGCGCTTGCCACTATTCGGGTACCACCTACGAGACAGGGGTAGAGTGCTGGCGCAACACGACCGACAATGTATGCGACTTCTTTTCGAGCTGTAGCGAGTGTTCATTCGCTAGCGACTGCGCCACACAAGGCACGAAGTCGTGCACGAGAGCTGAGGTCCACTGCGGGGAGGGCATCTGCAAGATGTCACCCGTGTACTACATTCCCTTCTCGGCGGAATGCGAGCGTCCGACTCCCCCCTCCTGCCCCCCCCTGAGGAAAGAGTAGGGAACACGCCGGGCACCAGGCGATCCGCCACCGCGTCGAGTGAGGACCAGAAGGCTGGGTTCTCGTAGAGGCGCGGTGGCAGGAAGAACCAGTCTCCCCAGTCCAACATGATGGGGCCCCGGCTTCTGGCAAGGTCTTGCCACCCCTGGAGCGCTGGCTCTTCCTGTCCCAGGGCGCCCATCGCCCGGAGGCGGACGAGCCGCGCTCGCACGGACCTGAGTCCTCGTAGCCTGGCCAGCGCCGCTTCCGGCTGGTGCCGGGCGAGCAGCTCGTTGGCTTCCCAGCAGGCGTCCCCCTGGCGGTAGAGGGGTGGGGTGTCCTTCAGCGCTTCCAGATCATCCCTCGCGTAGGTGTCCGACGGATCGCAGCGCAGGGCCCGGCGCAGGGCCCGGCGGGCCTCAGCGGTCTTCCCCACGTTCGCCAGCATGCTGCCCAGCTCCCGCCAGGCTCCACCCGCCTGTGGATTGATTGCGACGCTGCGGCGGTACGCCTCGATCGCCGCCAGCGGGGCTCCGTTGAAATCATGCAGATCGCCCAGCGTGTAGAGGGCGTCCGCCGCCAGGCGGCGCTGTTCCTCTGTCCGTGCCGTGCTCGCCACTTCCTCCAGCGCCGACAGGTAGCTCCGCACCAGCCACGGGTATCCCCGGGCGATCAGCAGCGAAACAGGGCCCGTGTCCCGGACCTTCTTCCGGACAATGGAACGAAGAACCCGGACCGCGGACGCCTTATTTGTCGGTGATCTGCGCGGGGGTGGCCGGTGCCGTGACATGGGGCTTGAGCTTCTTCTCCAGGTCCTGCTTGTCGGTGAACATCACCGAGACCCCCGCACGGCTGTTGTCCCGGGGCAGGGTGATGTGCACCACCGTGGCCTCCAGCTCCACCAGCGCGGCCGCGTAGTCCAGGCACAGGCAGATCAGCACCTTGTCCTGTGTTCGCAGCACCCTGTCCGTCGCGATGAAGGCGCCCCCCTTGCGCAGCTCGCGCTCGTACAGGGTGCGCAGCTGCTCCCCTGAGGAGAAGTGCAGCTCGAAGGTGGGCATGTTCTTGCTCACCATGTCGGCGATCACCTCGCCCGGGTACAGAAAGCGCACCCCGAAGCCCCCCGCTTCCACCTGTTGCAGCTCCGGAGGCACCCTCCGGTGCCGCTGCACGATCCCCTCGAAGAACGCGAAGTTCTTATCGTCCAGCTGCACCTGCAAATGAATGCGGGTGTCCAGCGGTATCACGTGGCTCGAGACGATGAAGGCCCCCCCCTTGGAGATGTCACCGGTGAAGCCGGACTTGGACAGATCGTCCGTGCCGAAGCGGACCGTGTACCGCTTCCTGAATCGCCGGTGCTGCCGCTTCTCCGCCATCTGCCGCCCCTCCCATGGTGGGTTCGAGCTTTACCCCTGTAGCGTAAGTTTGCCACGGGTGGGGGCAGTTCCGCACGACCGCTCTGGTAGGGCCGTCTACTTCAGGAAGCCCTGGACCTTGTCCGCGCTCTCCTCTCCCTCGGGGCCCACCACGATGCTCTTGCCCGGCCCCACCATCACCAGCACCCGCTCGCCCAGCGCAAATGCCGCCTTCAGCTCGGGTTTCACCTGCAGCAGACTGAAGTAGGCCTTGGAGAGGAACTTCACCTTGAGCTGCTTGCCCGGGTTCGTCAGCCCCTCCGAGTCGATCCAGCCCCCATCCCGGAAGATGAACGTGCGGCCCGCCGCCACCCGCACCGGCTCGTTGCCCGAGGGTCCGCGCTCCTGCTCCTTCATCTTCTTCGTGGCGCGCGAGACGGCCACTCCGCCCTTGCCCTCGGCCTGCGCCATGGACTCGGCTGGGGCCGGGGCCGCCATCGGGGGAGGCGCGGAGGCGCTGGCGCCACCGCTGCTCTTCGCCCTGCCCGGGCGCGAGCCGAACAGCGCGTCGAAGCTGTCTTCGTCGGCCTCCGCGTCCATCGACGGCTTGGCGGGCGCGCGCTCCATCGCCGCCGGAGGCTGTCCGTGCCACGGATCCACCGGCCGGGGCTCGGGACGGGTGGACACCACCGGCTCGTCCTCAATCACCAGGAAGCTGGTGTACGGCGTGACGATGCCGAACTTCTTGCCCAGCGCCAGCACCTCGTCCTTCAGCTCGGGCTTCTCGCCCCGCAGCCGGATCTCCTCCAGCAGGAAGCCCACCTTGCGGATCGCCCACAGCCGCGGAATGAAGTCGTCCGTCGTGTCCACCTTCGGCGCCGTGGTGCCGTAGTCAAAGGTGCGCTTCTCGCCGTTCACATAGCCGGTGAGCACCACCTTGGCATCTCCGGGCTTGCGGTAGCGGCCCATCACCACCAACTGCGTGCCCTTGAAGAGGTCCGGCAGCTTGCGCGGGTAGAGGTCGTACGCGTCGATGGAGCTCAGATCGAGCGCCAGGTCCGACAGCACTGGGTGGCTCACCTTGTCGTAGAAGGCGGAGATCTTCGTCTCGAACTCCTTGCCGTCGCGCACGAAGTCCGAGGAGCCCGTGCCCTCCTCGGCGAGCCGGTCCAGCAGCCGGGCGTTCAGGTCCTCGCCGACGCCGAAGGTGAACAGGCGCGTCTTCGCCTTGCGCCCCTTCTTCGCGTTCTGGGCGATGACGCTCTCGTCCGTCTCGCCGATCGTGGGCTGGCCGTCGGTGATGAACATCAACAGGTGCGGGGTGGGGGAGTCGCCGTTGTTGTCCTGCAGGCCGCGCAACAGCGCCTCGTCGATCGCGGTGCCGCCCATGGCCTCAAGCTGGGCCACGAAGTTCACCGCCTTCTCAAGGTTCTCCTTGTTGGCCGGGCGCAGGGCGGGGAACAGCGGCTCCACGTCGGTGGAGAAGCGCACGATGTTGAAGGTGTCCTGCGGGTTGAGCCGGGTGACGCAGTACTTGAGCGCGTCACGGGCGATCTTCATCCGCTCGCCCTGCATGGAGCCCGAGGTGTCGATCACGAAGGTGACGCGCTTGGCGGCGATCTCGTCCGCCTTCACCTCGGACTTGGGTGCGATCAGCGCCACGAAGTAGCCGGGCTCGTCGCCCTGCTTGTACGTGAGCAGTGACAGCCCCACCGCCTTGTCCGAGACGGAGAAGTACAGGTCCAGGTCCTTGGAGAGGTCCGCGCCGCCCACCTGCTCCATGCCCACCACCGCGGTGTTCTCGTCGCGGCGGGACACGTCCATCTGGTGCGTGGGCGAGTAGATGCTGCGCAGCGGCTGCTTGGAGCGCACGCGCGCGCTGAAGGTGAAGTCGTTGCGGGCCGTGCCGCCCACCTGGCGCCAGTCACTGGGCTGCGCCTTCGCGGTGGCCCCCAGCGGGTAGTGGTAGTGGTACAGGCCGCTCTGGTAGTTGAGCACCTGGCTGAAGGCCAGCTCCACCTTCTGCTCCCCGCGCGCCGGCACCGGGAACACGCGCACGCGGAACACGTCCGAGTCGATGTACTCGAGCAACCCCGGGTCCGCCAGCCGCCGGACGATGCCCTCGTAGATGGTGGTGGCCTTCTCCTTCTCGAGCAGCTCCGCCTTCGTTTTCTTCCCGTTGATCCACAGGTAGAACTCGGAGAGCGCCGCCCCCTTGGGCAGGGGGAAGATGTAGTGGGCCTCGAGCTGCTGCGGCCCGTCGTTCTGGAACACCTGCTCCACGCGCGTGAGCGAGGTGCCGTCCTGAACCTCCACGCTCACCCGCTGGCTCTTGATGGCCAGTGGCCGCGCGTTGGGCTGGGTGGGCAGCAGCAGGCCCTGGGCCGAGGCAAGCACCGGCACCAGCAGGGCGGCGAGCAACACGAGGCGTTGAGGAGCGTACACGGCGGTTTTTCTCCGGATTCGTAGGCTGAGGACTGCTTCAACGCATGAGCCCGCGGGGCGGTCTACCTACATTTGCCCCTATTCCTTCGCTACGCCCTGCTTCCCAGGCTCGGGAGCATCCCGCACCTCCAGCCGCATCTCGTCGGAGGTGGCGCGCAGCTCCGGAGCGTACATGGCTTCGACGCGGGCGGGCAGGGCGTGGAAGCGGCCGGGCACCTCGGCGCGCAGCTCGTAGGAGAGCTTCGTCACCCCCACGGGCAATTGCGTCAGGAAGAAGGCCACCCGGTCCGGGCGTAGCTCCACGTGGGCGCACCGGTACTCGCACAGCTCCGGGCCGCTCCTCTGCGCCACCGCCTCGAAGCCCGCGGGCTTCAGGTCCTCGATCATGAGGAACTCGACGGCCTTGTTCGCCTTCACCTCCACGTCCACCCGCACCCGGACGCCGGACTCCACCGGCATGCCGTACTCGGTCTGTGCGGTGACTTTCCCGGAGTCCGCCGCTGGCCGGCCCAGCAGGGTGTAGGTGCGGGCCACCTTCACGTCTCCGCCCACGCCCTTCATGTTCTCGTCGCGGTTGTACACGTCGAAGGTGGCCGCGTAGTAGCCCGTCACCTGGGCTCCGTCGCGGCGCAGCGTCACCGTGTTCTCCCCGGGCTGGAACGCCGCGTCCGTGAGCACCACCGGGCCGGTCAGGTCCATGCCTCCGGCGCTGAAGCGCAGGCGCGAGGCCTCGCGCCCGTTCACCAGGACGATGAAGGTGCCCGAGGCCGCTCCGGCTTTCTCGCGCGCGGCGAGTTCGGACAGGGCGTAGAGCGAGAAGGCCGTGTCGCGCGTGCTGCGCCACTTGCCTCCATTGCGCCGCATCACCAGGAAGTCGGTCAGCGGCTTCACCCACGGGCTGGCGGCGTCGTACCGGTACACGGCCATCAGGGTGTAGGCCGTGGCCTCGATTGCCTCGGAGGTCTGCCAGATGTCGTTGGCGTCTCCCACCGAGGCGTCCTGGCGATCCTTGGCCGCCTGGAGGATGTCATCCAGGTTCTCCACCGCGATGCGGGCGCGCGAGTCCTTGGCGGCGATCAGCGCCAGCGCGAGCAGCGCGCGGCCTCTCTTGGAGAGCTTGCCGCGGCGCTCGAAGGCCTTGTTGAGCCCGGCCTTGGGGGCGCCTCCGGTGGTGGCGAGCGCGAACACCATCCACGCGTGTTCCTCCGGGTTGTCGAGCGCCGCGCCGAGGTTGCGGGTGAGGTAGCCGCGTCCGCGCTCCAGAACCGAGGGATCCACCTGCAGCCCCGCCGCGCGGCCCAGTGAGAGGCCGTAGACGACGTAGGCGCTCATCCACCGGTTCGTCGGATCCGACTGCCACCAGCCCCAGCCTCCGTCGCTGTGCTGGAAGCCGTAGAGGCGCTTGAGGCCCGCGTCCACCATGGCGTCCAGCTCCGCGGGCACCCGGGAGCTGGGCAGGCCGAGATCCTTCGCCGTCTTCGAGGCGATGGCGGCGGGCACGAAGCGCGAGAGCGTCTGCTCGACGCAGCCGTAGGGGTACTGCGCCAGGTACGGCAGCGCGTCCATCATCACCGAGGCCAGAGTGGGGGACACGGTCAGTTCCAGGCGCGTGGCGCCAGGGTTGCGCTGCGCGGGCAGGTTCACCTTGAAGTCCACCGAGTCCCCGAGCCTGCCGGCGAACGCGGCCCGCTGCGCCGAGCCGTGCACCACGACGGGCAGCGTGAGCGCCATGGCGTCCTGGCTGCCTCCGCCCCGGGCCACCACCTGGATCTGGACGTCTCCGGGCTTCACGACGCGGTAGCGCACATCCACGCGCACGTCCGCGCCCGGGGGGACCTCCACCGTCTG
>DASVVJ010000388.1:0-20590 GCA_036389955.1 Myxococcaceae bacterium | reverse complement strand
GCGGGGTAGGCGCCCTGCCCATTCCACGGCTCGGCCAGGTAGCCGAAGTGCGCCAGCGCATCGAACTGGGTGCCCTGGTTGCCCGGATCGCCCTTCTCCCAGTCCTCCCCGTTGACCGCGTGGCGCGTGAACGGCAGGCCCACGCTCGGCCGGGGCTCGATCTTCAGCGGCGGCGCGAAGGGCGACATGGGCATGGTGTTCGAGGACAGCTGCGCCAGCTCGTACACCTTCGCGTTCGGATCATTGAGGTGCCAGGCGCAGCGCAGCCAGGTGCCGCGGCCCTGGGTGTTGGCCATGCCGCGCTCGTCCCCCGCGGGCCAGGGCGGGGTGGGCACCAGCGCGCGCGAGCGCTCCACCACGGCCTGCTGCGTTTCCTGCTCCGCGCCAGAAGTCGTCGCGCAGGCCGTGCTCAGTCCGAGCGTGGCCAGCGCCATCATTGCTCTACCTGTATTCATGGAAACCCTCCCGCGCCGCAGGGTACAGCGGCGTCACGGGAGATCCAGCCGGAAGCCGCCGTTAATCGCCGTCGCGCACGCCGATGGCGAGCTGGGCCAGGCCGGCCTGCTTCGCCATCTCCATCACCTCGACGACGGTGCCGTGGGGCACCCCTTCGTCGGCCTGGACGATGACGACCGTGTCGGGATTCTCCGCCTTGGCCTTGTCGAAGGCCCGGCGCAGCTCATCTCCGGAGACGATGGTGCCGCTGAGCACGAACTGCCCATCCGCGAGCACCGCGACGGACATGTCCGTGGCCTTCGCCGTCACATCCGCCGCGCCGCCCTTGGGCAGGTTCACCTTGAGGCCCGCCTTGGCGCCGCCTCCCGGGCCCTGCTGGACGATGACCGTGCTCGTCACCATGAAGATGATGAGCAGCACCAGGAACAGGTCCGTCAGCGGGGTGATGTTGATCTCCGCGAAGACGCCATCTGCGCCCTCGTCGTCGTCATTCCCCGGGATCTTTCCCATGCCCATGGCGGGATCCTCTTACTCGGTGGGAGGCGCGGAAGCGGGCGCGGTCGAGGCGGGCGGGGCGGGGCGCTCCTTGAGCAGCTCCACGAACTCGTCGCCCAGCAGCCGCAGTTCCACCAGCACCCGGGCCAGCCGCGCCTGGAAGTAGTTGTAGAAGACCATGGCCTGCACGGCCACGAGGATGCCCACCGCCGTGGCGACGAGCGCCTCGGAGATGCCCGTCATCACCGCCGCGGTGCCGCCAGTGCCGCCGGCCGCCACGTCCAGGCCCAGGTCCTTGAAGGACCGCATGATGCCGGCCACGGTGCCGAACAAGCCCACGAAGGGCGAAAGCGAGCCGATGGTGGCCAGCACCCACAGGTTGCGCCGCAGCCGCAGGCCCACCTGCGCCCGCTCGCGCTCCACGGCGGATTCGAGGCCGCCTCCGCTGGTCTTCACCCGCTCCAGCCGGTCGAAGCCGGCCAGGAAGATGTCCGCCATGATGGCGTCCGAGCGCTCGGCGGCGGTGCGGGCGGCGGCCACGTCCCCGCGCAGCAGGTGCTTGTTGACGGTCTCACTCAGCGTGCGGGAACGCTCGCTGATCCCCCACAGGGTGATGAGGCGCTCGATGGCCACCCCCAGCGCCACAACGGAGGCGATGAGCAATAGCGCCATGGTGACGCCGCCCAGACGCAGATAGTGCAGAAGTTCAGTCAGGCTCATGGAATGGTGGCCAGAAGGCTCGGCAAGGACCGAGACTTACGCCATGAACCGCTCGCTCGCAGCAATCTTCCTGGCCCTTGTCCTTTCTGGGTGCCCCAAGCGCATCGAGTTTGGCCCCGAGGGTCCCATCGAAGACCCGGAAAAGCTCTTCGAGCTCACCAGCCAGGCGCAGGCCAACGTGCTGACGCTCCAGGGAGACGCCAAGCTCCGGGTGGACTCGCCCCAGGGCAGCGGCACCCTGTCCATGTTCGTGGCCATCTCCCGCCCGGGGCTCTTGCACCTGGAGACGTTCGACTTCTTCAACCGCCCGGTGGCGGCCCTGGTGTCCGACGGCCAACGCTTTGGGCTGTACCAGACGGAGGGCCACGTCTTCTACCAGGGGCCCTCCAGCCCGGAGAATGTGTCGCGCTTCCTGCCGGTGGTGCTGCCGAGCGAGGAGCTGGTGGCGGTGATGCTGGGGCAGGTGCCCCTCATTCCCGCCGAGCGCAAGACGCTGGAGCTGGACCGGGACCAGGGCGTCTACGTGCTCAAGCTCTACCGGGGTGGGGTGACGCAGACACTCCATGTGGATACCAAGTTGCACCGGGTGTTGCGCAGCGAGGTGCGCGGCGTGCCCGGGTATGACCTGGCCTTCGACGATCTCAAGGAGCAGGGGCAGAACGCCGTCGTCTTCCCCAAGGAGGTGAAGCTCATCGCCGAGGCGGCGGAGACGGAGCTGCGGCTGCGCTACAGCGATGTGACGCTCAACGGGCCGCCGGACCTCACCCTGTTCGAGCTGACCCCTCCCGAAGGGGCCCGGGTCATCGACGTGGACGCGCGAGGCCGGGAAATCCCGCCCGCGCCTGCCTCCTCGCCCCCCGCTCAGCCCGGATCTTGAGCCGGGAGGCGGCGGTAAATACGCTGGAAAAGGCGAACTCGGTCTAAAATGGTCCTCTTGCGGGGACGGGTAGGTTTCACCCCGGATGCGACATGGCACAGATCAAGCTTGGTGAACTGCTGATCAAGGCGAACGTGCTCCAGGAGGGCCAGCTCAAGGCCGCGCTGGCGGAGCAGGCGAAGTGGGGCGGCAAGCTGGGAGAGATCCTGGTCCGCATGAGCATGGTGTCCGAGGACATCCTGGTCCGGGCCTTGTCCAAGCAGCTCAACATCCCCGCAGTGAACCTGGACGCGGTGCAGAGCGTTCCTCTGCACGTGAGGGCCAAGATTCCGGCGCAGACGGCGCGCGATTTCGCCGTGCTGCCGCTGCAGCTGCGCGATGACGGCAAGACGCTGGTTTTGGCGGTGGCCGATCCGCTCAACGTGCGCCACCTGGACGAGCTGCGCGCCATCAGCAAGTGCCGCATCATTCCGAACGTGGCGGGGCGCACCTCCATCGCCCGGGCCTACTCACGCGTCTACGAGGCGGCCGAGGCGGAGCTGGGCGAGGCGGACACCAACTTCAAGGTGATGGACGCCCAGGGGCGCACCCTGGTCAAGAACATGCGGGACGTGCAGGGCGCGCCTCCGCCTCAGGCGGCCCCGCCTCCCCAGGCAGCGCCGCCCCGGTCCACTGGCAGCCGGCCTTCGCTGTCCGAGGTACCCTCGGTCAGGTCCGGCAGCTCGGGCAACCCCGTCGAGCTGCTCAAGGCGGTGGAAGAGGTGCAGCGCAAGGAGGTCGCCGCCCTCAAGGCCATGGTCGAGCTGCTCATCGAGAAGGGTGTGTTCTCCCGCGAGGAGTACCTCGCCAAGGTCAAGCGGTAGCACTCGCCCATGCGCAAGAAGATTGGTGAAGTCCTCATCGAGGCGGGCTTCTTGACCGAGGCGCAGCTGCGCACCGCGATCGCCCAGAAGCGGGTGCTCGGCCAGAATCACCGGCTGGGCGCGGTGATGGTGGCCATGGGGCTCATCACTCCCAAGCAGCTCGCTCAGGGCCTGTCCAAGCAGTTCGACCTGCCCTTCGTGGAGCTGCCGGAGATCCCCTCCGAGGTGACCGCGCTCCTGTCGCTGGATTTCCAGACCGAGCACCGCATCATCCCGTTCCGGCTCGACATGGAGGGCAAGACCGAGCGGCTGCACGTCGCGGTGGAGGATCCCGGCTCGCTGGCGGCGCTGGATGAGGTGCGCTTCCAGGTACGCAGGACGATTCGCGGCTACGTGGCCGCCTCGGACGACATCGACAACGCGCTGCTGATGGCGCGCGGGGAGAAGCTGGACATCGTCCAGGCCATTCCGCTGGGCGAGGAAGAGGAAATGCCCATCGTGCGGGGCTCGGGGCCGCCGCCTCCGCCCAAGGAAGCCAGCACGGACTTCATCGATGATCTGCTCGGCACGGGGCCCAAGTCGAAGGCCCGCTCCACGCCGCCGCCTCCGCCGCCTGTGCTCGAGCCGGATGTGCCGAAGGTCCCAGTCGTGAAGTTCGGCGGGGCCGCCAAGGACGTGAAGCCGCCGCCGCCTCAGGTGCCTCCCAGCTTCTCCGAGGAGGATCTGAAGGTGCTTGACAACCTCGAGCGCATCTCCAAGGGCGAGGAGCCGACGCAGGTGACGCAGAAGATCATGCCCGCGCAGATGGTGGCCGCGCTCGTCCGGCTGCTCATCCAGAAGCGCATCATCCAGGAAGAGGAGTTCCTGGATGAGCTCTCGCGGAAGTAGGAGGCATGGCGGAACCGCTCCTCGAAGTCCGCGGCCTGAAGACCCGGTTCTCCCTGGAGGAGGACTCGGTGCTGGCAGTGGACGACGTGTCCTTCTCGCTGCCTCCGGGTGGAACGCTGGGGGTGGTGGGGGAGAGCGGGTGCGGAAAGAGCGTCACCGCGCTCTCGGTGATGCGGCTGGTACCGGACCCTCCGGGCCGCGTGGTGGCTGGCGAGATCCGCTTCAAGGGCCGGGACCTGCTCAAGCTGCCCGAGGAGGAGATGCGCCGCATCCGCGGCAATCAGATCTCCATGGTGTTCCAGGAGCCGATGACATCGCTCAACCCCGTCTACACGGTGGGGGAGCAGATCAGCGAGGCGGTGCGGCTGCACCAGGGGCTGGACCGGAAGCAGGCGAAGGCGCGCGCGGTGGAGATGCTGCGTCAGGTGGGCATCCCGGCGCCCGAGCAGCGGGTGGACGCGTACCCGCACCAGCTCTCGGGAGGCATGCGCCAACGGGTGATGATCGCCATGGCGCTGGCCTGCAACCCGGAGCTGGTCATCGCCGACGAGCCCACCACGGCGTTGGACGTGACGATCCAGGCGCAGATTCTGGACCTGCTCAAGCGGCTGCAGGCCGAGCGGGGCATGGCGGTGCTGCTCATCACCCACGATCTGGGCGTGGTGGCGGAGAGCTGTGACGCGGTGGTGGTGATGTACGCGGGCCGCGTGGTGGAGCAGGCCCCGGTCCGCGCGCTGTTCGCCCGGCCGGCGCACCCGTACACCGCGGGGCTGCTGCGCTCCATTCCCTCGTTCCAGGACGCGCAGGGCGGAGCGGCGGGCGCACGCCTGAAGACCATTCCCGGCATGGTGCCCAGCCTGCGCAAGCTGCCTGCGGGCTGCCGGTTCCGAGACCGGTGCGAGCGGGCGCTGGAGATCTGCGCGAAGGTGGATCCCCCGCTGGAGCTCAAGCGCGACGGCCAGTCCGCCGCCTGCCACAACCCGGTGCCGGCGCCATGACCGAGCCCCTGCTTCAGGTGCGAGACGTGAAGACGCACTTCCCAGTGCGAAGCGGTGTGCTGGGACGGGTGCGCGGCACGGTGAAGGCCGTGGACGGGGTGAGCTTCGACGTCATGCGCGGCGAGACGCTCGGCCTGGTGGGGGAGAGTGGCTGCGGCAAGAGCACCCTGGGCCGCACGCTGCTGCGCCTCATCGACCCCACGGCGGGCTCCATCCGATTCGAAGGCCAGGAGCTGACGGGCCTCTCGCAGCGGCAGCTCCGGCCCCTGCGCCGGCGGATGCAGCTCATCTTCCAGGACCCCTACGCCTCGTTGAACCCGCGCATGACGGTGCGCGACATCATCGGCGAGCCGTTCGCCATTCACGGACTGGCCCACGGCCGCGAGCGCGAGCAGAAGGTGCTGGCCCTGCTGGACCTGATGGGGCTGCCGCACGACGCCATGGAGCGCTATCCGCACGAGTTCTCCGGTGGCCAGCGCCAGCGCATCGGCATCGCGCGCTCCATCGCCATGAAGCCGGACCTGGTCATCGCCGACGAGCCCATCAGCGCGCTCGACGTGTCCATCCAGGCGCAGATCGTCAACCTGCTGGTGGACCTGCAGCGCGAGTTGAAGCTCACCTACGTCTTCATCGCGCACGACCTGAAGATCGTCGAGTACATCTCCACCCGCGTCGCGGTGATGTACCTGGGGAAGATCGTCGAATTGGCCAGCGCGGCGGACCTGTACCGGCGCCCGCGCCACCCGTACACCCAGGCGCTGCTGTCGGCCGTGCCGGTGCCGGACCCCGAGCGCAAGAAGACGCGCATCATCCTCCAGGGAGATGTGCCCTCGCCGCTCTCTCCGCCGCCCGGCTGCGCCTTCCACCCGCGCTGCCCCCACGCCTTCGAGCGCTGTCGGCGCGAGACGCCTCCTTTATATGTGCTAGGCAACGGCCACACGGCCGCATGCTTCCTGGCAGAGCAAGACGCGCAGGGCTCGACCGCCAACGGAGGACAACCGGGTGTTCTGGCTCAGTCACCACCGTGAGGACGAGTACAACCGCACCTACCTGCTGGGCGGAGTGCGCGTGTGCGCCCGCTGCCTGGGCACCTACCCGGTGATGCTGGCCGCCATGGTGGGTCTGTTCGCCCTGCGCGCCCCGCTGAGCTGGGAGTGGGATGTGCCGGTGGTGCTGGGGCTCACCCTGCCCGCCCTGGTGGACTGGGCCATCGGCCGGTTCCGGCCCGCGGGCGGCAGCAACGGGGTGCGCACCGTGACGGGGATTCTGCTCGGCCTGGCGCTCGGCCGATCGCTCTTCGTGCATGTGCAGCGCCCCCTGCCCACCGTGCTGCTGGCCCAGGCCGCCCTCGTGACAGCCGTCGCGGTCCCTGTCATTCTCGCCACTTACCGAAGGCCACGCCCCGGCTAGACCCAACTGCACTGTTCGCCCGTTGAAGGCGAGGGTGGGAGGGGACGGGGAAAAACCCGTGGCCCGTGACGGGGATGAGTGGTGGGACCGGAAACCTCAGACGAGGGGCTGATGCTCGCTTTCAAGGCGGGAGATGCTCGCGCGTTCGAGACGCTGGTGCGCAGGCACCGCACGCCGGTCTTCAACTTCATCTTGCGCTTCACGGGACACCGGGCACGGGCGGAGGACGTGCTGCAGGAAACGTGGCTGAAGGTGGTACGCAGCGCACGGGAGTACGAGCCCAAGGCGAAGTTCACGACCTGGCTCTATACGATTGCGAGGAACCTCTGCGTGGACAGCGCGCGCAAAGAAAGCTACCGGCAGACCTCCTCTCTGGAGGCTCCCGCGGGCGCTGGCTCCGGCGGCGACGAGGGTCGCCCGCTCGGTGAAGGGCTGCCCGATGGCGGGGCCAGCCCCGAGCGCGGCGCCTTCAACGCCCGGCTCCGGCCCCTGCTGGAGCGCGCCCTGGCCAGTCTGCCCGAGGAGCAGCGCGAGGTGTTCGTGCTGCGCGAGTACAGCGGCATTGCTTTCAAGGAGATTGCCGAGGTGACGGGCGTCTCGGAGAACACGGTGAAGAGCCGGATGCGCTACGCCCTGGAGGGGCTGCGCCGCCGGTTGGCGGAGCTGGGGGTGGAAGGGGACTTGGCGGATGATGGAAGGACGGTGGCGGGATGAAGCCCCAGAACCTCCATGCTCATGAGGATCGGCTCCTCGACTTCGTCTACGGCGAGCTGCCCGCGCACGAGGCCCAGGCGGTGGAGTCCCACCTTCAGGGCTGCACGCGGTGCACCGAGCTGCTCGACGGCATTCGCGGCGTGCGCACCACCATGGCGCAGCTTCCCGTGGAGCCCGCGCCCGACGCGGGCCTCGAGTCGCTGTTGGCCTACGCGCAGCAGGCCGCTCGCAACGCGTCCGCCGGCCCCGCGCCCAAGCCCACCTGGTGGCGGCGCTGGCTGGTGCCCGCCATGGGCCTCACCGCGGTGAGTGTCTTCGGCGTCGTCACGCTGCAGGTGAACAAGTCGGTGGACCTCTCGGTGGAGCAGGCGGTGACGGCTTCGCGAGCGAACAAGGACGAGGCCAAGGCCCTGTCGGCCGAGTCTCCCCCCGCGCCCGCCATGGTCGCCGAGAACACCCCGCCGGCCGAGTCGATGCCAGCCGCCCTTGCTCCCGAGCCCCAGGCCGAGCCGCTGGCGAAGCTGGAGTCCAACGCCTTCGAGAAGGCGAAGGTCGCGCCGCGCAAGAAGGCGACGCTGAAGCCCAGCCCGTATGACGACACGGACTCGGACTGGAGCAACGCGGGCGCCGGTACGCGCCGGGCCGCGCAGGAAGAGGGCGCCCCCGAGGCGGAGTCCCCGGCGGCCAACGCATACGCCTATGACCGGCGTGACGCGAGGACGCAGGGCGGTGCGTTCAGCAAGTCCAAGCCAATGCTGGTGGGGAAGACCGCGCCGTCCGCTCCCGCGCCCACCGCCGCGCCCGTACAGGCCGCGCCGCCGCCTCCGCCCGCTGCCGCGCAGCCCGGCAGTGCGCCCGCCGACGATGGTGCCGGCTCTGCGATGGACGAGGACGCGATGGCGGCCGCGCCGAAGGAGCAGCAGGGAACTCCGCTCCGGCTGGGAGACGCGCGGCGCGGCACCGCTGGAGCCGCCGCTGGACCCGCCGCTGACAAGGCCGCGGAGGACGACGCGTTCGACGCGCTGTTCGGGAGCTCCTCCGAGGCCAAGCGCGAGCAGCGCACGCGCGCTCCCGCGACGGCCTCCGTGTCCAAGCCCACCGCGGGGGCGCCGCCGAAGGGCCGGGCTGAGAGCCCGCAGCGCTCACCGGCCGAGCTGTCGAAGCTGGCCACCGCCGCCAGGAGCTCGGGGGACCGCGTCCGCGAGGCGCTGTACCTGCGCCAGGCGCTCGAGGCCGGTGCCACCGGCAAGGAGCGCCTGGGCCTGCTCAACCGCCTGTGTGACGCGGAGTTCTCCATCGGCCGCCGCCAGGCCGCCATCGAGGCCTGCAACCTCGTGCTGGAAGAGGACCCCCGCTCCAGCGCCGCCCAGGTGGCCCGCAGCCGCCTCAAACAAGAAGCTCCCGCCCGGGCCGAGCCGGATTCCCGCTTCTCGGCCCCCAAGTCCAGTGCCCCGGTCAAGGCTGACGAGCTGGAGTCCTCCGCCCCCGCCCAGGCTCAATAGGGTAGGGAAACGTAGGACACCAGTCCAATTGACCGATGCATTACATCTTCCGTACTTCCGATAATGGAAGCATGAATTCTGGGAAGTCGCGTGGGGAGTCGGGGCAGGTGGCCGTCGAGGCGGCGCTGATCATGCCGCTCATGGTCTTCATGACGCTGGGCATCATCCAGCTCACGATGATCCAGCACGCCAAGATCATGACGGAGTACGCGGCTTTCCAGGCGGCGCGAGCGGGCATCGTGTGGAACGGCAACAACGAGCGCATGCACGACGCGGCCATCGTCGCGCTGCTGCCGACCATGGGCCGCACGGACTCGATGGACAAGGTGGCCATCACCTGGGGCCTGCACCAGCTGTATGACGAGGCGATGCGCGCCCTGGCGTGGAACGTCACCGAGGTGCGGCCGCCGGCGTCCTTCAACGGCTCGAACCTGTTCGGCGTGGTGCGGGTGGACACGATCAACCCCGCGTACTTCACGCCCATCGACACCATCTGGAAGCTGCGCCCCCAGGCCAACTGGCAGGAGCTGGACTTCGACGGAGCCGACAGCTTCCCGGAGATCCCCTCGCTGGAGAACCACATCCGCAAGTTCTTCAACCTGCCCGAGCCGGATCCCGCCGAGACGGTGTACCGCAAGTCCACCCGGCTGACGATCCGCCTGCGCTACTGGTACGAGATGCGGGTGCCGTTCGCCAACTGGGTGATCTTCACCTCCTGGTACGCGGCCAACGCGCGCGTGGCGCTCTCGGGCGCCATCGACCGGCCCACGCTGGCCAAGAGCAACATGCTCAACCGCACCTCGAACATCTCCGGGCTGCGTGCCCAGGCGCGTGGCATGGATCACCAGCGTGGCTACAACACCGTGTACGCGCCCGAGATGTGGGTGCTCTGGGGGCTGGCCAACGGCAGCATCCCGCTGATCTCGGACCTGGTGGGCAAGCGCTACTTCATCCCCCTGTCCGCCACGTACACCATGCGCATGCAATCCAACTTCCACCGGAAGTGGATCCTGCACCTCAACCCCGACTGGGGCCTCTAAGTCATGTTTACTCGAGTCATTCGCCAGAGCCTCCGCCGCCAGGAGGGCCAGGCGCTCGTCGTTGCCGCTCTGATGGTGCTCATCATGTCCATCGCCGTGCTGGCCACGGTGAACATCGGGCACACGGTGAACGAGCGCATCCGCCTGCAGAACACGGCGGACGCGGCCGCCTACTCCATGGCAGCCATGGAGGCGCGCGCCTTCAACTTCTACGCGTACGCCAACCGCACCCAGGTGTCGCACTACGTCTCGGCGATGATGTGGCAGTCCCTGCTGTCACTTATCTACTTCGCCGAGGCGTTCATCGCGGACATCTACGGGTTCATGCGGACCATCAACCCATGTGCCGGAGATCCCGACGGACCGTTCTGGACCGTGGCCTGTCCCATCCTCGAAAACTTAGTACCGATATTGAGTCAGATCCTCCGGGTGATCGACCAGTTCATCAACGTCTTCAAGAACCTCATCAAGGGGTTCCAAACGATTTTGAGAACGGCCAACCCGGACAAGCTCATCGGCAAGTTCGTCATCCCCACGCACCGGGTGCTCAACGGGGTGATGTTCTTCGCTTCGCAGGCGGTGATGGCCTCCACCGTGTCGCACGTGGCCCAGACGGCCGACACGGTCATCTTCGACAACGACAAGAACGTGGACCCGAAGCTGCTCCAGATCGCCTCGGGTGTGTTGAACGTGTGCCTGCTGGATCAGGCGCACTACCGCGAGTCCGGCGCCCACCCGCTCAACCCGATTCGCAACCCCTTCACGCCCATCGATCCGCGCAAGTGGAAGAAGGACGAGAAGGAGGCGCGCGCCAAGAAGGTGATGGGCACCATCACCAACGGCACGCGCTATGGGTGTGACTCCGAGGGCGGCATCTGCCCCGAGGGCTTCATCACCTCGCGCAAGCTGGGAGACCTCATTCCGCTGCCGGACGGCCTGGGCATCATCCGGGATCTGCTCAATTCGAACATCAACACGCCGCTGTTCCAGTTCGGCAAGTTCGGGCAGACGCGCCTGCTGACGTACAACAATCCCAACGCCGAGAAGATCAAGCGGCTGTCCACCAGCAACCCCCCGCGCAACACGATCCGGGACTGGAACGACGGCATCGATCCCACGCTGGGCATCCTGGCGCAGGGCGACAACATGGGCTCGGACGACCTGTACTGGATCAAGTTCGGCCCCGAGGGTTTTGGCCCGTTCCGCAACCCGTTCGCGTGCAAGGACAATGACGACCCGCGCGAGTGCTGGGGCGATCCGCGCCAGGGCTACAAGGAGGGCAGCAGCGAGAAGCTGCCCTTCAAGCACATGACGAAGACCAGCATCTGGGCCATGAACGAGCATGAGGGCTCGTACGAGAACGGCGGGGTGCACTGGCGCGTGCACCACGAGCGCGAGCCGACGGGAGACAACTGGCGGCGGCTGTACAGGCCGTCGGGTCCCGAGTCCGAGATCGGCGTACACCGCACCGAGGTGTGCCTGGGCGCGAAGGTGGCCGGGGTGTGCATCGGGGCGGGCCTCGACATGTTCACCGCCAACGTGATGCCGGCCGAGGATGGCAACCACCCGTGGGGCGGCATCGTGCCTTTCATGCACTTCGAGCCGGGCCAGTACGGGGACACCTGCGGCGGCTCCCCCAACGCCACCTCGCCGGCCACCCGCTACAAGCACGACTTCAACCAGCCCTCCACCTGGGTGGCGCTCAACAAGACGCCCGATCAGATCGTCAACCGGGGCAACTCGGACCACGCGGGCACTGGCACCAACGCCCCGGCGCTGCTCAACGCGCAGGGCAAGGTGAAGTGGAAGTTCGCCAACAGCACCCCGGAGCTGGACCTGAACAACGATGACGGCTTCCTGGGCGTGAAGGGAATGAACGTCATCTCCCGCGGGCAGACGTACTACCACCGGCCCGGCAACTGGGCCGAGCACCCCAACTTCTTCAACCCCTACTGGCGGCCTCGTCTGGCCTCCGTCTACCAGGGCCGGCACTCGCTGCCGTTCGTGGGACAGATGGTGGACGCGTTGCCCGGCGTGATGAAGGACATCCCGCCGAAGATCATCACCCACTGAGGCCATGACGATGAGACCGCCAGTACTTCGTCACGCCGCCCGGCGCGGTGCCGCCACCACCGAGTTCGCCCTCATCGTTCCGGTGCTGGTCGTGATCCTGATGTTCAGCATGTACCTCACTGAATTGGTGCGGGCGAAGATCAAGATGCAGGAGTTCTCCCGCTACGTCGTCTGGGAGATGACCAGCTACACGCTGAGCGACTTCGCCAAGGCCGAGCACGACACGGCCTTCAACGATGCCAAGACGGAGATGATGGAAGAGGCCGTCGACCGCTACAAGGACCTGGACTCGGTGGAGCCCACCGGCCGGGCCGGCAACCTGATCGCGAACTACACGGGCGTGGCAGCCACGGTCGAGAACAAGGAGGTCCCCTTCATCGAGGGAGGCCTGGTGCTGGGCAACACCAGCGAGGGCTTCGCCAGCGACGTGCTCGGCGCGGTGAACGGCGGCGCCAACGGGCTGCTCAACTTCTGGAGCTTCAACACCAAGGGGTGGCTGCAGTCCGAAGTGAACATGCAGTTCAACAACGTCATCCTCCCCACCAGCTATCTGGATCAGGGGCAGGGCGCTTTCTTCAAGGTGAACACCTTCGGCGGCCGGAACCTGGGCAGCCTGAACCTGAAGCAGCGCTTCTCGATGTACGCCGACCCGTGGAACCTGGAGGACGGCAGCGACGCCACCATTCGTGGCCGCCGGGCAGGCAACCGCCGCGAGGGCAGTGGCGAGGAGGCCCCTCACGGCCTCTGGCTGCAGGTGGACCGGATGGTGTTCCTGGGCGTGCGCGCCAAGCTGGAGGAGAACCTGGGAATCATCGGCCGGCTGAGGCAGTTCCTGCAGCAGTTCGCCCCGGCCTTCCTGGGCACCTTCGTCGTCTCTCACAACTACACCGCCAACCCCTCGGGCCCCGACGAGGCGTGGGCTCGTGAGTGCATTGGCGAGGGCACGGGCATCCGGTCCTACCCGGAAGAGGCGCACGGAGGACTCAACAACCTGGATAAGTTCTCCCAGCTCGACTACCCGCGGCCCAAGTGCTTCGACACGGCGC
Organism: Myxococcaceae bacterium; assembly: GCA_036389955.1. Taxonomy (GTDB): domain Bacteria; phylum Myxococcota; class Myxococcia; order Myxococcales; family Myxococcaceae; genus DATHBR01. The sequence continues at coordinate 7,508 of DASVVJ010000388.1, read as the reverse complement.
CGTTCCGGGACGTGCCGTACAACAGCCCGCCCCAGTACATGCAGATCTTCCAGGCCCGCGGCGAGTTCTTCATGGGCTGCAAGAACGCCCAGGCCGAGGACCCGTCCGCGCCCACGAGCGCCGCCTCCACCAAAGGTGACAAGAACACCCGTGTCGTCAACTGTGAATAGAGCGCTGTCCCGGTACCTGGTGCTCGGAGTGCTGCTGGGGGCGTTGGCCTCGAGCGCCGAGCAGGAGCTGCCCGTCTATCCCGGCGCGGTGCACACGCGCATTGGCAATGACCTGGTCATCGCCGGCGAGTACTACCGGATGGCGTACTTCACCACCGACGACTCGATGGAGAAGGTGGCCGGCTACTTCGCCAAGCACTGGCGCAACCTGGGCTACCCCACGGCGGTGGAGGGAGACCTCAAGGACGAAGCGGTGGTGTCCGCGCTCTACACGCGCGAGGGCCTGCAGCGCGGCGTGGTGCTGCGCAAGCACCTGGGCAAGACGGTGGGCTTCTCGGTGCTGCGCGACCTGTGGGTGCGCGCGCCCCAGCAGAACAGCAGCGGCCTGGTGAAGGTGGAGGGCACCCTCTTCAGCCAGGACATCACCACGCGGGATGACCCGGGTGGCTCGCAGCACCGCTCCTCGCTGGTGAACGGAGCACTGGACGATGTGCGCCGCCAGGTGGCCGAGGAGATGACGAAGCAGGGCTATTCGCTGGTGCGCCAGGTCGGCGCCACGCTGGGCGGCGAGCCGCGCTTCACCATGGAGTATGCGCGCCCCGGCGAGCAGGTCGTCACCACGCTCAGCCGCGTGGATGCCCAGACCACCGCCATGCTGCAGCTTCGGGTGGGCTCGGACCGGCCGGACGCGGTGCCCAACGAGGCCGCCGTGCGCGAGAGCCGCGAGGCCTATGAGCGCCAGCAGAAGGCGAAGCAGGCAGGGCAGGGGGGCTCGAAATGAGGGCCCTGGCGCTGGTGCTGCTGCTGGTGGCGGGCTCGGCCTCGGCGTCCATGCCGAGCAAGCCCCTGCTCGATCACCTGGCCAAGGGGCTGCGCACCACCCAGGTGGGCGACTGGGTCACGTACAAGCTCGATGGGGGAGGGGCCCGCGTCCACTACTGGCGTCTGGCCGTGGTGGGGCAGGAGAAGGACAAGCTGGGGCGCGATGCGCTCTGGCTCGAGATGGACATGGGCACGCACCCGGAGATGCGCGCGCCCCTGTCCCAGATTCGCATGTTGATTGCCCGGGGCGAGGGCGTGGCGTTCGACGCCAACGGCATCACCCGCCTCATCGTCGCCATGGGCTTTGACCGGCCGCAGGAGTACTCGGACGAGGCGCTCCAGTGGGCGTTAACGAATCACAACAAGCCCAAGGCCCCGGCCACTCGACCGAACCCGGCGCGCGTCACCCCCGTGGTACGTTCGGGCCAGGAGACGCGTTTGATGACCCCCGCTGGCACGGTGACGGCTGTTCCCATCGAGGTGCTCTACAAGAGCACCGTCGTCAAACGCACCTGGATGAGCCGGGAGATCCCCATTCTCAACCTGGCCAAGATCGAGATTCCGCGTATTGCCCACGCCCTGGAAGTCCACGAATATGGAGTGAACGCCAAACCCCGCATGCTGCTGCCAGATCCCAAGGCACCGCTGGTGAAAATGGAGTATGCGGACAAGGCGTTCCCCCAGCTCCCCTGGTTGGAGGAGGAAGCCCCATGAAGTCCCTCAAGAAGACCCGCGCCACCCGCCGCCCCCGCGGCCAGGCCATGATCGAGTACTCGATGATCAACTGGGTCCTCGTCGTCGCGCTCATCATCGGCGCCACGGTGAAGATCCGGTGGTCCGAGGACAAGCAGGCCAACGTCATCGACCTGTTCCTCGAGGCGTACCAGGTTTACTACGACTCGTATTACTACGTGCTGAACCTGCCGTTCCCGTGAGCACCCGGCGCGAGCCACCGGGCCGTTCTGGGTGGGGCCTGCGCCTGATTCACGCGGCCGTCTTCCTGGCCTTCGCGGCGGCCGTGAGCATCACTGCCTTTCCGGAGTGGCGGCACACCGTGGCGGCGCTCGGGCGCCCCTACCACGTCGGTGAGCCGCCCCGGGCGTTTCTCCTCCTCGGCTCCGCGGTGGCGCTGGCCGGCGCCGTGGGCCTGCTGGCCGCGCTGGTGCGTGGCCGCTCCGCCCCCGCCTTCGCCTCGTGGTTCATCCTCGGAGGCCTGGTGGCCGGCATCTTCGGGGCCTCGGGCCCGCTGCCTCCGGTGCGCCCCTCGGAGATTGCCGCCAACACCGAGCTCATTCAGGTGGGCCAGCGCGTCCAGGCCTTCATGGTGAGCCAGCTCCAGGAGCGCGGCGAGGTGCCGGTGGCGCGTGAGCCCTGGCAACGCGCGCTCGAGCACACGGCGTCTCCCCTCAGGTGGCCCCGCACGCGCGACTTCCGGCCCGTGCCTCCGCAGGTGGTGCAGGTGGCCACGCCCGAGGCGCGCCCCGAGCCGCTCACGCCCGGTGCGCTGCTGCTCCACGTCTCTCCGGATGGCGCCGCCTTCGAGCTGCGCCTCGTGGGACTCGAAGCGGGAAGGCCCAAAATCCTCGCGGACGACACGGGCGCGGCCATCGTTTTGCGCGGTCTCTACAACCCGGAGCTGCCCTCCGAGCCTGGCCGCCTGGTGCCCTGATCAGCCCCGGCCCACCCGCTCCGTCGGACAAAACCCCCGTTGATCCGGGCGGTTGCCTCAGGTCAAGGATTTCCGGAACTCTCCAGCGAGGCGGTTTTGACACCCGTGGCGTCACGCGGATAACATCTCACCCTACGTAAAGTGGCCGCGTGCCACTGAGATTCCGTTCCCTCGACAAGTTTTCAATCGCTACACGGTAGTACCTGCGCCCCCTTGGGAGGTCCTGAGCAATGCTGAAGGGTAAGACTCCGCTCATCGTCGCACTGGTTCTTGGTCTGCTGGCCGGTGTTGTGGCTTATTCGGCCATCAAGAAGAAGGAATCGGACGTGCGTCGCGGCTGGAACCTGGTTCCGGTCGTCGTGGCCGCGCAGGACATTCCGGAGGGGACGATTGTCACCTTCGACATGATCTCCCAGCGCTCGGTACCCGAGCAGTTCGTCACCTCCTCGGTGGTGAAGCCTGACTCGGCCACCTACGTGGTGAACCAGAAGGTGCTCGTGCCGCTGCAGGCCGGCGACCCGTTGCTCTGGAGCCAGTTCGAGACGACCAAGGCCGCCGAGCGCCTGTCCACCAAGGTGCAGAAGAAGGGCCGCGCGGTCACCATCGAGGCCAAGCAGACCACCGCGGTGGGCGGCTGGGTGCGCCCCAACGACCACGTGGACCTGATCGGCACCTTCCGCGATCCCCAGACCGACGAGAACGTGGCGGTGACGCTGCTGCAGAACGTGATCGTCCTGGCCACCGGCAAGATCACCGGTACGACGAACGTGAACCTGATTCCGGAGAGCCAGCGCGACTACAACAACGTCTCGCTGCTCGTCATCCCGGAGGAGGCGGAAATCCTCGTGCTGGCCTCGGAGCTGGGCAACCTGACGCTGTCGCTGCGTAACGAGGACGACGTCGACATCATCGAGGAGCGCGGCCGCGCCACCATCAGCACGCTGCTGTCCGGCGAGCGCACCCGCGTTCTCGAGGCCAAGCGCCGCGAGATCATCCAGATCATCAAGGGCGCTGGCGAGAACCGCGCGTCCGCTGGCGGGCCGTGAGTCGCAGCTGAGTTCTCTCCGCCCGTACCGTCCCCTCAGGGAGCCTTAGCTCATGCTGGCAGGAATCGTCCTACTTCTCGTCACCGGCTCGGTGTTCTTCTTCAGCCTGGTGATCTTCACCGTGCTCGCGAAGGCATACGAGCAGTATCAGGAGCGCTACGTCGCCAAGTCGATGAACGACTTGAGTGACATGTTCCTGTTCATCGACGCGCGGCAGATGTTGGTGCTCAACATCGCGTCGATGTGCTTGCTGGGCATCCTCAGCTACATCATCTTCAACCCCATCCTCTGCGTCGTCGCCACCATCTTCGGCTTCTTCCTGCCGATGCTGACGGTGAAGCACTACCGCAAGCGCCGCATCAAGAAGTTCAACGTGCAGCTGGTGGACGCGCTGCAGGCCATGGCCAACGCGTTCAAGGCGGGTCTCACCTTCCCGCAGGCCATCGAGCACGTGGCGCGCGAGGCGATGCCGCCGCTGTCCCAGGAGTTTGGCCTGTTCGTGAAGGAAGTGAAGCTGGGCGTCCCGCTGGAAGAGGCGCTCATCAACATGGCCAAGCGCGTGGGCAGTGACGACCTGGAGCTCGTCGTGGTCTCCACCAACATCGCCCGCATGCTGGGCGGCAACATGGCGGAGATGTTCGAGACGATCTCCACGGTTATCCGCGAGCGCTTCCGCCTCGAGGGCAAGATCGACGCGCTCACCAGCCAGGGCAAGCTGCAGGGCTGGATCGTGGCCAGCATGCCGGCGATTCTCGGCATGGTGCTCAACGCCATGCGCCCCGACCTGATGGAGCCGATGATGGACCACATCTTCGGCTACATCCTGGTCACGGTGATCGCCTTCATGGAGTTCCTGGGCATCATCATCATCCGCCGCATCGTCAACATCGACATCTGAGGCAACGACCGTGCAAGACATCCTGACTCAACTCTTGCTGGGCGGTTCGGCGCTGTTTGCCGCAGCGGCGATGGCCTTCCTGGGCATTGGTGTCTACAACAACTTCTTCGAGCAGTTCGTGTCCGAGGTCTCCGGCGAGTCCGCTGGCGGCATGAAGGGCGCGGGCTCGGTGGCCATCCGCAAGCTGGGCGCGATGAACCGCCGGTGGATGTGGCCCGCCTACGAGGCCAAGACGCGCAAGGCGCTCATCAAGGCCGGTGATCCCTCGGGCTACAAGCCCGAGGACATCATGGCGCTGCAGGAGATTGGCTTCGTCGTCGGCCTGATCATGGGCCTCATCCTCTCCAACGGCGTGGGCCTCAACCTGGCCTGGTCGCTGCTGGTGGCCCTGTTCGGCATGTACTACCCGAAGATGTGGGTGAACGATCAGGTGAAGAAGCGCCACCTGCTCATCTCCCGCGCGCTGCCCTACAACCTGGACCTGCTCACGCTGTCGGTGGAAGCGGGCCTGGACTTCACCGCGGCGCTCGCCAAGGTGGTGGAGAAGGGCAAGACGGGTCCGCTCAAGGACGAGCTGTCCCTGGTGCTCAAGCAGCTGAAGATGGGCAAGACGCGTGAAGAGGCCCTCAAGGCGATGATCGCCCGCGTGGACCTGCCGCCGCTGACCACCTTCGTGACCGCGCTCATCCAGGCGGACAAGATGGGTACCAGCCTCGGTAAGGTGCTGCGCATTCAGTCCACGCAGATGCGCATCGACCGCACCCAGCGCGCCGAGAAGCTGGCCGGCGAGGCCCCGGTGAAGATGCTCTTCCCGCTGATCGCCTGCATCTTCCCCACGGTGTTCATGGTGCTCTTCGGACCCATCGTGTTCGCCTTCATGTTCGGGAACGTGGGGGGGTAAGCCCTGGGCTTCCGGCTGGCCATCGCGAAGGGGATCGAAGAAGGCCGGGAGATCACCTTCGAAGATGATGAAGTGAAGATCGGCCGCACCTCGGAAAACGACGTGGTGCTGCACGATCACGGGGTGTCTCGCCGCCACGCGCTCATCACCGCGCGTGGTGGCAAGCACTTCGTCACCGATCTGGGCAGTGCCAACGGCACGCTCTTCAACGGCAAGCCGCTCGTGCGCGAGCAGGAACTGCATGCCGGGGATCGGCTGACCATCGGCTCGGTGGAGTTCGTCTTCACTCCGCTGACGCCGCCGCCGGTCGATCAAGCCACCCGGCTCGTCGACTCGCGCAAGGTGGCTCCGCGCACCAGCACCCGCATCACCCGCGCGGTGACCGAAGTGGAGATGCAGGCCATCGAGGCGGAGAACACCGGCCGCCACCGCACGGTGACCGAGCAGGAGGTGGCCTCGCCTGCGCCCGCTCCCGCTCCCGCTCCCGCTGCCGTGGACACCGCGGCCACGCTGGCCGAGATGCCCGCGGTGCTGCTGCAGGCGCCCGCTCCCGGGCCCGTGCCCGCCAAGGCCAACCCCCGTCCGCTCGCGCGTGAGGCCTCCAGCACCGCGGCGGAGGCACCGCTGTCGGCCGCCGAGCGGGCCCGGCAGCGCCGCCAGGCCAAGGAGACGTTGGGCGGCCAGCTCCTGCTGTGGTGGAAGGACCTGTCTCCCACCGGCAAGTCCGTGGCCGGAGTCATCACGGGACTGGTGGTGGTGGGGCTGATGATGGGGGTGGTGAGCGTGTTCCTCCCCTCCAAGGCCAAGGCCCGTCCCACCGGTGCAGAGCCCTCCGAGCTCAGCCTCTCGCCGCTGCCGGACTCGTTCGGGCTGGGCCAGGACGTCACCTGGAAGCGCCCGGACTTGAAGGCCTTCGACTTCCAGTTCATCTCGCCCACTCGCGCAGTGGTTGTCCTACACTACCAGGCCAATAACATCTCCCCGCAGGAGGTGACGGTCAGCCTCAACGGGGTGGAGCAGGGCTGGGTGCCGGCGGATACCTCGGCCTCGGCCGAGCGGGACATCGAGCTGATTCTCGCGCTGAAGGTGCTCAAGCGCAGCGAGCGCAACCAGCTCGTCTTCGACAACGTGAAGAACCCTCCGGGCCAGGAGAGCTGGCGCATCTCCAACGTGTACGTGGAGGTCATTCCCGTGCCGGAGCTGCCCACCTCGGAGCTGCTCTCCCTGGCGCGCAAGCAGGCGACCGCGGGCCAGAAATTCTACGAGCTGAAGGATGTAGGCTCCGAGAATCTGTTCAAGGCCTGGAAGGCCTTCCGCTCCGCCTGGATCACCCTGGAGGCGCTGGAGGACAAGCCGGACCTCTACAACGATGTGCGCTTCTCTCTGAGTGAGACGAGCCGGGAGCTGGATCAGCAGTGCCGCAAGCTCATGCTCGATTTTCAACGGAACCTTCAATTCCGGGACGGGGACAAAGCGGTAGCGACCGTGCAAGAGGTCATGAGGCGCTTCCCTACGACCGAGCATCGCTGTCACAATCTGGCTATTGAGAAGGCTACTGAGTACGAGTTACCGATATAATTCGGGGCTCTCCAGGAAGTGGTGAACCCATGTCGAACTCTCCCACAGCGCGACGCCGCTCTACCTCCGCGGGTGCAGCGGGCACTGGCGGTGCTCCTCCGCGGCCCGGCCGCAAGACGGCTACCACCGCGCCCGCGCCGGCTGTCGAGTCAACGCCCTTCAGCGGCCCCAGGCTGGTGGTCTCTGGCGGCCCCAAGGCCGGCGAGGAGTTCAACCTCGAGGACGACGAGTACGTCGTTGGCCGCTCCACCGACAACCCCATCTGCATCGCGGACACGTCCGTGTCGCGCAAGCACATCATGATGCGGCGGGTGGGCAGCGGCTGGACGGTGAGCGATCTGGGCTCGGGCAACGGGACGCTGGTCAACGGCGAGCCCATCTCCGACGAGACGGTGCTGGCCAACGGTGACGTCATCACCATGGG
>DASVVJ010000387.1:0-3792 GCA_036389955.1 Myxococcaceae bacterium | reverse complement strand
CACGGGCAAGAGCACGCTGCTGCGCGGGGTGTTGGGCATGCTGCCCTGGACGCGGGGTGGGGTGCGGCTGCTGGGCCAGGAGCGCGCGGCGTGGGATGCGCGAGAGCTGGCGCGTCGCGTGGCGTGGGTGCCGCAGACGTTCGAGCCGGCGGAGGGCTTCAGCGGGCTGGAGCTGGTGTTGATGGGGCGCAGTCCACACCTGGGCCTGTGGGGGCTGACCTCCGAGCGGGACGTGACGATGGCGCGCGCGGCGCTGGAGGAGCTGGGCGTGGCGTACCTGGCGGACCGCTCCAGCGAGGCGCTGTCCGGCGGAGAGCGCCGGATGCTGCTGCTGGCCCGGGGGCTGGTGCAGGAGCCCTCGTTGCTGCTGTTGGATGAGCCCACCGCCTTCCTCGATGTGGCGCACCAGGTGGGCGCGCTCGCCCGGGTACGTGCGCGGGTGCAGTCGGGCCTGGGCGCGGTGGCGGTGCTGCACGACGTCAACCTGGCCGCGGCCTTCGCCACCCACGCGCTGCTGCTGAAAGACGGCCTGGTGCTGGCGCAGGGGCCGGTGGACACGGTGTTGGAGCGCGAGCGGCTCGAGGCCCTCTACGGCCTGCCGCTGGAGATGGCACAGGCCCCGTCCGGGGCGCGCCTCTTCGCGCCCCGGGCCCGCTGAGCCGGCCGCCTACTGCTGGGGCGCCTGGGTGCCCTGAGGCGCCGGGTTCTGCTGCTGGGGCGCCTGGTTCTGCTGCTGCTGGGGCTGCGGGGTCTGCTGCCCGGAGCCTCCCTGTGCGGGCGCGACCTTGTAGCTGTCGGCCAGCCCAAGCCCCAGTCCCTCCGCGGGCTCCAGGGTGTGGCCCGAGCCACCATAGGCCTCTTGCTCCTCGCCGAGCCCGTGCATGCTGGGCGCGGTGGTGCCGCCGCCGAGCGGATCTTTGCGCTGCTCATTCATGGACTGGGTGCCGCCCAGGTTCCCGGCCTCCTGGTCCATCTCCCGGGCCGGGTGGGTCATGCGTGGATCCGTGAGCGGCTGGGCCTCATCGGCGGACGGGGGCTGGTACTTCTCCTGAATCGGAGACTTGTGGCCGTCATCCGACAGGTTCCCTTCGACCTTGCAGCCCGCGGCGAGCCCCGCGCCCGCGAGCAACCCCACCGCCACCAAGCCTCGCAGCAAGCCCTTCATCCGCCAACCTCCTCATCCAGGTGTTCCCGTTCACCGCTGAAGGTAGGGACTCAGCAGCGGGCGGCCACGGCCAGCCTGGGGCCTGGTTGTCTGCCTGGCCTCACGGGTTGTAGAGGTGTTGACACCAAGCGCCCGAGCAAGCGACACGGTGGACATGAGCCTGCCCCTGATTGCCGGGCTGTTCCTGGTGCTGCTGGCGTTCGGCTACCGCTTCTATGGGGGCTTCATCGCCCGGCAGTACAAGCTGGACGACACGGCGGTGACACCGGCCCATTCGAAGCAGGACGGGGTGGACTTCGTGCCCACCAAACCGTTCTACCTGCTGGGCCAGCACTTCAGCGCCATCGCGGCGGCGGGCCCCATCGCCGGGCCCATTCTGGCGGGGCAGCAGTTCGGGTGGCTGCCGGCGCTGCTGTGGATCTCCGTTGGGGTGGTGTTCATCGGCGCGGTGCACGACTTCTCCACGCTGATTGCCTCGGTGCGTCACGGGGGCGTGTCCATCGCGGAGGTGGTGCGCGCGCACCTGGGGCCGAGCGCGGGCGTGGCGATGCTGCTCTTCATCTGGGTGGCGCTCATCTACGTCATCGTCGCTTTCACGGATGCCACGGCGGCCACGTTCGTCAGCGGAGACTCGGAGCTGGCGGGGCTCACCTTCCGCTTCAACCCGGGCGGAGCGGTGGCGGCCGCGTCGATGATGTACCTGGGGCTGGCGGTGGTGATGGGGCTGGTGGACCGGTTCCTCAAGCCGCCGCTGTGGCTGCAGACGATCCTCTTTGTGCCGGCGACGCTGGTCGCGGTGTGGCTGGGCACGCGCCTGTCCACGGTGCTGGTGATGGATGCGACGGCGTGGTCCATCCTCATCCTGGCCTACTGCTTCGTCGCGTCGCTCACGCCGGTGTGGGTGCTGCTGCAGCCGCGCGGCTACCTGGGAGGCTTCGTGCTCTACGCCGCCATCACGGTGGGCGTGGTGGGCATCTTCTATGGTGGCTTCTCGGGAGAGATCTCCATCCAGCAGCCGGCGTTCAACGGCTTCCAGCTACCGGGAGCCACGGGCGCGCTGTTCCCGTTCCTCTTCGTGACGATTGCCTGCGGGGCGTGCTCGGGGTTCCACGGACTGGTGTGCTCGGGCACCACGTCGAAGCAGATCGACAAGGAGTCGCACTGCCATCCGGTGGGCTACGGGGCCATGCTGCTGGAGGGCTTCGTGGCCGTCATCGCCCTGGCCACGGTGATGATCGCCACCCAGGGGGAACTGGCGGGCAAGGCGCCGGGCGCGGTGTACGGTGCGGGGCTGGGGCGGTTCATGGTGACGATCATCGGAGAGGAGTACCTGCTGTTCGCCACCACCTTCGGGGCGATGGCCTTCTCCACCTTCGTGTTCGACACGCTGGATGTGTCCACGCGGCTGGGGCGCTACATCCTCCAGGAGCTGACGGGAGCCAAGGGGCCCGTGGCGGCGGGCGTGGCGACGGCGCTCACCTGCGGGGTGCCGCTGGCCTTCGTGCTGATGGCGGGCTCGGGGGCGTGGCGCTCGTTCTGGACGCTGTTCGGCACCTCCAACCAGCTGCTTGCCGCGCTATCGCTGCTGGGCATCTGCGTGTGGCTGAAGAAGAGCGGCCGGCGCTATGCGTACGCGCTGCTGCCCATGGTCTTCGTAGCGGCGGTGACGCTGGTGAGCCTGGTGATGCAGATCCGCGAGGCCTTCTTCGTGACGGGCGCCAAGCCGGTGGTGCAGGTGAACGGCGGGGTGTGCGTGGTGCTGCTGGTGCTGGCGCTCTCGCTCTTCACGGTGGGCGGGCGGGTGCTGCTCTCCCGGGATAGCGCGAGACCTGCTGCGGCTGTGTAAGGCCAGGGGCAGCGCCCATTCGGTAACAGCGGCTACTTCGGTGCCGGAGGCAATTCGTCCAGGCGCGCCAGGTTCTCCTCGGCGGCTTGGCGGAACCTCGGCACGATCTCTTCGGCCAGCCAGTTGCGGATCTGTTGGCGCGCCCCTTCTAAATCTCCTGCATCGCGGAGTTCCATCATTCGTGAGAGAGCGGTCTTGAGGCGCTCCGAGGCGTCACGGAGGCGCCCCATGACCGTCCCGAGGAGCACCCCGGCACTCTCGGGAGTCGCCAGGGCCTGTTCCGCTTCAGTCTCGCGAATGGCCACATCCACGGCAGCCCTGTGCAGGAAGGCGCGCATCTCCTCGTTGAGTTCCAGCGGCTGCCCCTGCTGGACGCGGCGCAGAAGGATGGGGACCTGGGACGGCTCTGGCAGATGGGGATCCACCTGCCCACTCTCTGCAACGGCCTGGAGCCGGTTGAGCTGGCTGAGCACTTTCTCGGCGTGCTTACGGTAGAGCGGCACGACCTCCACTGAGAGGAACTTCTGGAACTCTTCGCGAGCGCCCTCCAGGTCCCCAGCATCCCGCAGCCGGTACGCGCGGAAGCTGGCGTCTGACAGCCTGTTCTCACCCTCCTCCATGCGCCGCCAGATCTCCCGTAGGAGGGTGGTAGCCGTAGAGGCGCTATGGAAGGCGTCCTCGACGTCCTCGGGGCTGATGCCCACGTCACCAGCTCCGGCGTTTAGGCGGGCGCGCGTATCAGCATTGAGTTCGAGCGGCTCGCCGTGCTCCAACACCCGCC
>DASVVJ010000386.1:0-4669 GCA_036389955.1 Myxococcaceae bacterium | reverse complement strand
GCCGTCACGCCGGGACGAGCTGATCCGCGATGCGGGCCAGGTCCGACACGGAGGTGACGACCACGGCCTGGTGGCAGTGCTTCTCGTACGTGAGCATCTCGCTGTCGCCGATGCCCCAGTTGCCCCGCTCCTCGGGGCAGATCCACAGCAGCCGCTTGGCCTTGCGCTTGAGGTCCTTCAACGCCCAGGCGTTGTTCGGGTTGTAGTTGTTGCGGCCGTCTCCAATGATCATCACCGTCGTGCGCCGGGTGATGCTGCCCAGGTAGTCCCGGGTGAAGTCCGCCAGCGCCCGTCCATAGTTGGAGTTGGCGCTCAGCGACACGGCCTTGCCCGCGGTGGCCAGATCGATGGCCTGGTCCACATCCTGATCCTTGAAGTACTGCGTCACCTCGCCTACGTCCGAGACGAAGACGAAGGAGCGCACGCGCACGAACAGCTCCTGCAACGTGTACGTGAAGAGCAGCATCATCCGGGCAGCGTTGCGTACCGAGTCCGAGACATCGCAGAGCACCACCACCTCGGGGCGCTCGGGGCGCCGCGCGCGGAACTGAGGCACCATGGGCACCCCACCCCACGGCATGTTGCGGCGCAGGGTGCGGCGCACGTTGAGCGCCCCGCGCCGGTGCGAGCGCTGCTTGCGGATCAGCCGGCTCTTGAGCTTCTGCGCCAGGCTGCGCACGGCGGACTCCATCTGGTCAATCTCGGCCTGGGTGAGCAGGTGCAGCGGCTTCTCCGTCACCGTGTCCGTGCGCCGGCGGATGCGCGCCTCGGCCTGCCGCTTCACCTCGTTGCGCGCCTCCTCTTCGATCTTCCGCATCGCGTCCGCGACGTAGCGCGAGACGATCTCCACGCCCTCGACGGACAGCCCCCGGGCGGCCAGCTCGGCCTCCATCGCCTTCAGGTCCGAGCGCGCCTTGTCCATCCCCGCGCCCGCCAGCAGCCGCCGGGCGAAGAACCCCGCCTGGAGCCCGCTCTCCATCCGCGACAAGTCCAACTGGAGCATGGCCGAGCGGAAGATCTGCGCCATCCGCGCCCGGTCCCCTTCCATGATGGCCTTGGCCAGCGGGGACATCTCCGGGAAGAGCAGGTTCATCTGGTACAGCACCATCTTCAGCTCGTCGCCCTGGAGGTAGCCCTCCTCTTCGATCTGCTTGGCGAGCGACTTGTCCAGCGCCTCGAACGTCTTCGCCGCGCCCGAGAAGTAGAAGTCGAAGGCGCGGTTGAAGACGTCCACATCCAGCTCGCGCTTGATGAGCGTGGTGCGCAACACGGCGCGGAACACCGCGCGCTCCTTCAGGCCCACCTCCGAGGTGGCCCGCAGCGCGTCCTGCACCTCGGACGTGCTCACCCGGACGCCGTTCTGGCGCAGCACCTCGGCGAACTCGACGATGCGGGCGTCCATGGGGCTCCCTCAGCGCTCGAACGACATGACAGCTTCCACGTGGTGGGTCTGCGGGAACATGTCCACCACCTGGAGCGCCAGCGGCTTGTAACCCGCCTCCACCAGCCCCGCCGCATCCCGCGCCAGCGAAGCGGGATCGCATGCCACATACACCACTCTTTTCACTCCCAGTGCTGATACCTGGCGTGCGAGTCCCTGGGCTCCCGTGCGTGGCGGGTCCGCCAGGCACAGGTCGAACCGCTGTCCCTCGTTGTGGAGGCCGTCACACACCTTGCGCGCATCGCCCTGGATGAAGCGCACGTTGGCCACCCCACCCTCCCGTGCGCTGCGCTGGGCCAGCTCCACGCCCACGGGAGAAGACTCCACCCCCAGCACCGAGCGGGCCGTGGCCGCCACCGGGAAGGTGAAGTTGCCGTTGCCCGAGTACAGCTCGAGCACGGAGTCCGTCTCGCGAGGGGCCAGCTCGTACAGGGCCGCGGTGACGAGGCCCACATTGGCCTCCGCGTGCGCTTGGGCGAAGGCGTCCGGCCGCAGGTACATGGGCACCTCGGGCCGCAGCGGAGACAGCGATCGCAGCGCGGGCTTGCCCACCAGCCGGGGCGAGCCCTCCTTGGGCACCAGCACCGCGCCCTCCAGCCGCAGCGTGCGCACGGCGGCCTCGGCGGCCTCCACGTGCCTCGCCGTCACCGGGCCCGTCAGCATCGCCGCGAAGGCCGCCTTGCCGCCCTCGGCCAGCAGGTGCACCTCCTCCGCATCCTTGGAGAGCGGCTTGAGCAGCGGCCCCAGCTTCCCGGGCAACGTGGCCAGCACCGGGGTGAGCGCCCCGCACTCGGACACCGCCACCCGTTCGTGGCTCCGCCGCCCGAAGTACGCCAACTGGCCCTTGGAGAAGTGCATCACCGCCCGCCGCCGGTACCCGAAGTCCTTCGGCGCCACGAGCAGCGGGCGCACGGTGAACCGGTCCCTCGACAGGTGGCCCAGGTGTTCCAGCGTAGAGAGGACGATCTCCTGCTTCGCGGCACGCTGGGCGGGCTCGGCCAGCTCTAGCCAGTCACAACCGCCGCACTCGGTGCTCCGGGTGCACGGCGAAGGCCGCCGATCCTTGCCCGGTGTTACCAGCTGCCGCAGGTGGCCCCGCAGCACCTTGCCCTGCTGCTCCAGGAGTACGCGGACTGTGTCTCCCGGGAAGGCCCCGGGGATGAACACCGTGCGCCCCTGCCAGGAGGCCACGCCCTCGCCCAGCTGCCCGAGGCGCTCAATCGTCAGGTCAATGGGGGTTTCAGGCAGTGGATACATCGGGTGCTCGGCTCACGTTCTCGGTCGCGCGCCAGGAACCCTCACCCCTGCCCTCTCCCGAAGGGAGAGGGGGCTTGGTTTGGCTCGGGGTCAGCCCCGTTCTTCCGGGGGGAGCTCCTTGCGCAGGCGCTCCACGAACTCCTCGATGCGCAACCGCTTCTCGTCATCAACGTCCACGAACTCCACGGCCATCCCGGGCACCTGGTTCGGGGCGATGTGCTCCTCGTTCACCCGCGTCACCCGCCCTGTCAGATCGAACGGAAACTGGGTTCCCGGCAGCGAGATGATGAGCTTCACCAGCGTGCCCACCGGCAAGGGCTTCTGCGTGTTGATGAAGAGCCCTCCCCGCGAGATGTTGACCGCCCAGTCCGTGACGAAGCCGGAGACCGTCCGGTACGCCACCGGCAGCTCGTACTCGAGCCGAGGCGACCGCGCCGCTGGGGTGGGCTTCTGAGAGTTGTCCGGCATGAGCGCTCCGCTAAGGACCTACCGGGATGGTCGCAGCGGAGCGCAGGTGCGTCAACCTCTCAGAGCTTCATCTCGCGCACATCCGGCGCCACCTTCAGCGCCGGCTCGGTGAGCTTCTGCACCTGTTCCACCGTCACTCCGGGTGCCAGCTCGCGCAGCACCAGCCCCTCGGGCGTCACGTCGATGAACGCGTGGTCCGTGACAATGTGGTGCACGCACTGGAGGCCCGTAATGGGCAGCCCGCACTTCTTGAGGATCTTCGGCTGGCCCTTGGCCGAGTGCTCCATGGCCACGTAGATGCGCTTGGCACCGACGGCTAGGTCCATGGCGCCGCCCGGCCCCTTCACCATCTTGCCGGGGATCATCCAGTTGGCCAGGTCACCCTGCTCGCTCACCTCCATGGCGCCCAGCACCGCCATGTCGATGTGGCCGCCGCGGATCATCCCGAAGCTCAGCGCCGAGTCGAAGAACGCCGAGCCCGACAGGGCCGTCACCGTCTCCTTGCCGGCGTTGATGAGGTCCGGATCCTCCTGGCCTTCCATCGGCCAGGGGCCAATGCCCAAAAGGCCGTTCTCCGACTGGAGCACGACCTCCACGCCCTGCGGAATGTAGTTGGCCACCAGCGTGGGAATGCCGATGCCGAGGTTCACGTAGAAGCCGTCCTTCAGCTCCTTCGCGATGCGCTGCGCGATCTGTTCACGGGTCAGGGGCATGGAAGTCCTCAGGCCTGCTTGCGGACGGTGCGCCGCTCGATCCACTTCTTGAGATTCTTCGACTGGATGATGCGGTGCACGAAGATGCTCGGCACGTGGATGAGGTCTCCATCCAGCTCGCCCGGCTCCACGATGTGCTCCGCCTCGACGATCGTCACCTTCGCCGCCATGCACATCATCGGCGAGAAGTTACGCGCCGTCTTGCGGAACACCAGGTTGCCCCAGCGGTCCGCCTTCCACGCACGGATGATGGCGAAGTCCGCCTTCAGCGGCTTCTCCAGCACGTGCAGGCGCCCGTCGATCATCCGCGTCTCCTTGCCCTCGGAGAGCTGGGTGCCCGCGCCGGTCGGAGTGAAGAAGCCGCCGATGCCGCAGCCGCCCGCGCGAATGCGCTCGGCCAGCGTGCCCTGCGGGTTGAGCTCCACCTCCAGCTCCTTGGAGATGAACTGGCGCTCGAACTCCTTGTTCTCGCCCACGTAGCTGGACACCATCTTCTTCACCTGCTTGTTCTTCAGCAGGATGCCCAGCCCGTAATCGTCGGTGCCGCAGTTGTTGGAGATGATCGTGAGGTTCTTCACGCCCTTGCGATGAAGCGCCTCGATCAGGTTCTCGGGGTTGCCGCACAGCCCGAAGCCGCCGCTCATCAGCGTGATGCCATCGGGGATGTCGGCGACCGCCTCGTCCGCGTTCGCGTAGACCTTGTTCATCCGCCCTCCCGATATGGAAACGGGGTGAAGGCCCGGGAAGGCCCCCACCCCGCCCCCCTCCCCAGTCAGGGAGAGGGTCCGAT